>JAYVXI010000064.1:0-21898 GCA_043785305.1 Limnoglobus sp.
TATACTTCTCGCGGTCGGAAATGAGACGTTAACGGTTAGTCAATCCATTCCCGTTAGCCCGACGCGCTAGCGAGGGATTCCTATCGTTTCTGCGATGTCGTGCCTTCACGCGGGTTCCCCTCGCTTGCGCTAACAAAACGTATCGAATCACCCCGCTCAAAGTATATCAACGTTCGGCAAACGACATTCTGGCCTTCAATGCGGCGTGCGTGGTACTGACAGCCGGGCCAGTTCCGTCTGGGCAGCCGACGAGTGCCACTCGGTCAGCAGCAGTTGGAGGCCGAGAACCACCTGCGTCCAAGTTTGCCATCGCAATCGCATCATGGTATTAGTTGCACCAGAACGGTTCGGTTACCCAGAGTGTACCGCGCGGCGTGGTGAGACCGATAGCTCGTTTGTAGATTGATCGTACGATCGGTGGCGACTGGGCGATGTCCGCTCATGGGAGAATTGGCGATGAAGCACGTGTTGTTCGTCTGCGTGGAAAACTCGAACCGCAGCCAGATGGCGGAGGCATTTGCACGGATGCACGCACCGGCCGACGTCGAAGGGCACAGTGCCGGATCGCGGCCATCGGGGAAGGTGAACCCGCGTGCGGTGGAGTACATGGCCGAGCGCGGCTACGACCTGACTACGCACAAATCGAAATCGACATCGGAATTCGATGGGCAACAAGTCGAAGTCGCGGTGACGATGGGTTGTGGCGACGAGTGCCCGTTGGTGAACGCGAAACGCCGCGAAGAATGGCAAATCCCCGACCCAAAAGATCTGCCCGCCGAGGAGTATCGCCGCATCCGCGACCTGATCGAGCAAAAGGTAAAAGAGTTGCTGGCAACCGTGTAAACTTCAAGGCATCGACGTGGGGCACGTATTGAACGTGCCGTTTTGCAATTTGAAATATCTCCGAAAACATCGACGTGGAATCAGTCGCCGCGGCGCGAGCTATCTTATGTTATCTCACACCGCGCGAGGAACGACACGGCTATTACGGCTGCATGAATTCGGAAAATCCGACATTTCGAGACAAATGGGGCTTGTAAAGGTCATGGATGTCGGATGCAATCAAATCCAGTGTGACAGATTAACTAGTTCGGCGGCGGAGGCACACCGATGCGGCGAGCACTGATCGCGGTCGTCGCAGTTCTTGCCCTCGGTGTGCTGGCGTGGGAGTTCGTCCCGGTCCAGGTACTGATCTGGGACGGGAGCTTCGACCTGACCGTTCGTGTAGTGTGCCCCGAGGGGCGTCCGCGGGCCGTAACCTATGAGGCGTTCGGTCGGCGAGAGTACGCGGACGAAGCGGTGGCCCACCTGCTGCCGCCCGAGTCGTGGTCTGCGGTGTCCGACCCGTTCGATGACCAGCCGATCACGGTCCGGGTGGCGGTGAGCGGGCGTGAGTCGCCGTTCGGCCGGAAGCTGCGGCGGTCGCAGTTCCGGTTCCTGGCGGTCATCGCGGTGCTGCCGGACGGCCAGCGGGTGGGCAAGGTGGTGGACATCCCCGACGGTCGGGTGTCCCGCGAGGTGTCGGTCGCCCTCCCGTGACGCCTAGACGCCGCCCCAGAAACTTCCCCTTACGCGAGCGATAACCCGCATCTGTGACTGGTGCTCTGCGTCACACTCGGCGCGTACCGGTTGCGTTGTCCGTCCTCGAATTCTTCAAAGCAGCGATCCATTCCGAATCGTCAATGCTTCCTCGCCACTCAGCACTCACCACTCGTCATTTGCGTCCGGTGGAGTACATGGCCGAGCGCGGCAACAATTCTGAAGTTGTGGCGACGAGTGCCCGTTGGTGAATGCGATCTGTCGGCTTCCCAAGTCTCCTCCGTACTGGTATCCTTGAAACAGGCTGGTAGTCGTGACCTGGCTACGGGTACGGAGGCGGGCATGGAGTTCGAGTGGGACGACGACAAGGCCGAATCGAACCTTCGCAAGCACGGCGTGTCGTTCCCGGAGGCGGCGGCCGCTTTCGCCGACCCGCTAGCTGCAATCTTCTCCGACCCTGACCACTCCGACGACGAGGAGAGGGAGATCCTGCTGGGCACCTCCGAGAAGGGCCGCCTGCTGGTCGTCAGCTTCACCGAGCGGTCACCGAACGTGCGGATCATCAGCGCACGGGTGGCCAGTACTGCCGAGCGTCGCAACCATGAAGAGAACCCGATGGGAGGGTGGAGCCGTGAGTGATGAGCTACGCGACGAATATCATTTCGACTACAGCCGGGCCAAACCGAACCGCTTCGCGGCCGCCATGAAGAAGGGCGGGCGGCTCGTCGTGCTAGACCCCGAAGTCGCGGCGGCCTTCCAAGAGTCCGGCGCGGTCAATGCGGTCCTCCGCGCGCTGCTCCAGACCATGCCGGCCCGACCGGCGGTGCAATCCGCAGAGGCCGTGTAAACTTCAAGACATCGATGTGGGGCACGTTTTAACGTGCCGTTTTCGATAATAGCACGTTAAAAAATCGCCGCGATTAGAACCATGCCGTTTCTCGACGCTCAATTCAGCTCCACCGCTTCTTCCCAGTGTTCGTAGAGTTTCGCCAGATTCGATTTTGCGCTTTCGAGTTCGGACATCGTTTGCTTCAGCTTCACAGGATCGCGGTAAATGTCGACGCCTTGTAATGTCGCGTCGCGCTCGGCGATTTGGACTTCACAGTCGGCGATGCTCCGTTCGATCTCGGCGACTTTGCGGTACGGGAACTTGCGTCGTCGCTTCCGTTTGTCGATCGGCGCGTTCGCTTTCACTTCGCGTGGCGGTTCCTTTTTATCCTTCGCGGCGGCGTTCGCACGGTTCGCACGCAGGAGTTCGTACGTGTCGAAGTTGCCGAAAACCATCTCCGGGCGCGGGCCTTCAAACACGATGAGCAGGTCGGCGACGCGGTTCAGGAAATAGCGATCGTGGCTGACGCAAATCAGCGTGCCCTCGAACGACTTCAGCGCCGCTTCGAGTGAGTCGCACGCCCAAATGTCGAGGTGGTTCGTCGGCTCATCGAGGATCAGCACGTTCGCGCCTTCGACCGTCAGACGTGCCAGTGCGGCGCGGCTGCGTTCGCCGCCGGAGAGCGATTTCACTTGTTGTTCGACGATCTCGCCTTGCAAGCCGAAGCTACCGAGAAGGTCGCGCATTTTCTGTTCGGTCAGCGTCGCGTCGGGTTCGGGCCAGACGGCGCGCAGCAGCGTTTGTTCTTCGTTCAGCATCTTCAAATGCTGGTCGAGATAGCCGATTTGCACGAGGTGCCCGCGATGGACTTTACCCTCGGTTGGCTCTTCTTCGCCGAGTAGGATTTTGAGAAGCGTCGTTTTCCCGCAGCCGTTCGGCCCCAGGATTCCCAGGCGTTTCCCGCGTTTAATGTCGAAACTGAGATCCTTGAAGAGCAAGTTGTCGCCGTAACTCTTGCTGAGATCTTCGGCGTGAAAGACGACATCGCCGGAACGCGAGACATCGCCGAAGCGGATACTCGGCCCGCTGACTTTCGTCGGCTTGTCGGTGCGTTCCATCTTGTCCAGCGACTTCATCCGCGACTGGGCTTGCTTCGCCAGTTGGCCGTAGTGCGCGCGGCGAATGTAGTCTTCTTGCTTCTCGATGTACTCTTTCTGCGCGACGTATTCTTTGAGTACGCGGTCGTACTTTTCGTCGCGGAGCCGCACGTATTGCGAGTAGTTACCGGGGTAGGCGGTGATTTTCCGTTCGTGCAATTCGATGACGCGGTTGCAGACTTTATCCAGAAAGAAGCGGTCGTGGCTAATGACGATCATGCCCTGCGGTTGCCGCGAGAGGTACTCTTCGAGCCAGCGCGTCGTGGCGATGTCCAGGTGGTTACTCGGTTCGTCCAAGAGCATGACATCGGGTGCCGCGAGCAGCATCTTCGCGAGTAGCAACCGGCGTTGCTGCCCGCCGCTGAACGTGTCGATGGCCCGGTGATAATCGGCTTCGAGAAACCCGAGGCCCGAAAGCACTTCCTCGACGCGGTTATCGAGCGTGTAGGCGCTCTGCGTTTCGAGCAGTTCGTGCAATCGGTCGTACTGCGCGGCGAGTTGCTTGCGTTCGGATTCGACCGTGACCACCGCAAGGAGTTCAGCGACGCGAACGAATTCGTCTTGTGCGGCAATCAGTTCGTCGAACGCGGACTTCGCTTCCTCGAACACCGTCCGTCCGGGGGGGAACTCGGCGACTTGCTGCAGCAGGTTCATCCGCGAACCGGCGTGGAGTTGCACCTTGCCGACGTCGAGGAGAATCGGATCGACGATCGACTGGAGGAGTGTGGTTTTGCCCGCGCCGTTCGGGCCGACGAAGCCGACGCGGTCGCCGGTGTGGATCTCGAACGACACTTCTTCAAATAGCGGCGTGGAATCGTAACCGCGACTTAAATTCGTGCAAGACAGCAGCAGCATGGCGTCGCCTATGGGAAACTCAACCGGACTCTGTTGGTGATTTTATGGCGCGGGGCGATTAAAAGGTGAGCGAGTGGACATCCGAAAATTCGCGACGTGAGTTCGATCGTGGCTGACGCGAAAACACCCACCCGATGTCGGGTGGGTGTTTTGCACATTCGGCGTTACTTCTTCTGCATTGCGCCCCAGACGTCCAGGAAGCCTTCGAGTTGGCGGCTGCGTACGGGGTGCTGTAGCTTTCGCACCGCTTTGGCTTCGATCTGCCGGACTCGTTCGCGAGTGACTTTAAAGATCCGGCCGACTTCTTCGAGCGTGTACGTGTAACCGTCGCCGAGGCCGTAACGCAGCTTGATGATCTCGCGTTCGCGATACGTCAGCGTCTTCAGCACCGCTTCGATCTTGTCTTTCAACATCTCGTTGGTGGCGGCGTTGACCGGCGATTCGACCGAATTGTCTTCGATGAAGTCGCCGAAATAACTGTCTTCGCTCTCGCCGACGGGACGATCGAGGCTAATCGGGTGACGGCTAATCTTCAGGACGCGCTTGGTTTCTTCGTAGCTGATGCCGGCCGCGTGTGCGGTTTCTTCGATCGTCGGCTCGCGGCCCATCTCCTGAAGCAGTTGCTTCGAGACGTTCCGCAGCTTGCTCATCGTCTCGATCATGTGGACCGGAATGCGGATCGTTCGCGCCTGATCGGCAATGGCACGGGTGATCGCCTGGCGAATCCACCACGTGGCGTACGTGCTGAACTTGAAGCCGCGGCGATACTCGTACTTATCGACGGCCCGCATCAGTCCCGTGTTGCCTTCCTGGATGAGATCGAGGAAGCTCAGGCCGCGGTTGCGATACTTTTTCGCGATGCTCACGACGAGGCGCAGGTTGCCGCCGGAGAGTTCGCGTTTGGCGTGTTCGTACTCGGCAAACCGCTGCTTCATGATCTGCACGCGACGACGAAGCCCGGCTGGCTCTTCGAGCGTAATCAGCATCAAGTCCTGGAGTTCTTTCTCCAAGTTCGCGCGTTCTTCCTTCGCCGCACGGTTACCGCGCAGCGACTGCACGGCCCGTTCGAGATCGTCCATTCGCTCGCTGATCTGCTCCAGCTTCTTCATCAGCGGCTGGACTTTTTGCGTGCGAATCGAAAGCTCTTCGACCAGCGTGACGGTCTTACGGCGTCGCGACTTCAACTGAAGGCGAATCTGCTCTTTGTCTTTTTCGAGCGTGCGTTCGTCGGTCAGTCGGTTGAAGTCGTCGACGTTGTATTCCATCAGCGGTTCGAGCGTCCGCAGGTTGTGCGGCATTCGCTGAAGGATCTTGTCTTTTTCGAGGTTCTCGGTCTGCGAGACCTTGATCGTGCGGTCGAACGGCAGGTCGCCGGACTGGACGCGCTTGAGCGTCTCGAACACGTTGCGAAGGGCGTAATCGCATTCGAGGACTTTGCGACGAAAGCGCCGGCGCGTGACTTCGATCTTCTGCGCGAGCGAAATTTCGAGGCGGCGATCGAGGAGCGGGATCTCGCCCATCTGGGTGAGGTACATTCGGACGGGGTCGTCGATGTGACGGCCATCGCCCTCGTTGTCGGAGAAGGTCGGTTCTTCGGCCCCGGTGGTGACGACGGCGACTTCTTCGGCAGGGCGAGCGGGTTGTTCGTCGCCGTCCTCGGGGTCGATGACGTTGATACCGTTTTGTTCCAGTTGCTCGAGAATATCCTCGAGCCGACCGGCGTCGGACGTCCCTTCGGGGAGTGCCTGGTTCACCTCGTCGAAGGTGAGCGACCCCGATTGCTTGCCGCGCTCGATGAGCACTTTCAGCACGTCTTCGGTTTTGTCGTCCATTCCTAACCCTCCCGTACCATACTTCGGCTCGGAGTCGGAAGACTCCGAACGGGTCGAACGGAATGCAATCATGATGACCATCCCTGTCGTTAGCTACTTCTTCGGTTGATCGCGATTCTGCAACCGCCGAAGTAGTTCGATTGCGGCAGCATCGTCCGTGCCGACCGCGTTCAACTGGTCCTTCACCGACTTCGTGTCGGCGTCGACCCGTTGTTTCCCAAAACCTGCGATGACCTTCTTAAAGTACAACTGCCGGTCGGGAATGCCACGTCCGACTTGTTGAAGGTCCATCGCCACCGACGCGAGGTCGGGCCGGTCGAGCAATCGCACCCGCAGACCGTCGAGGTCGGGTGGAATGCCGATATCGTGGAGAGCGTACAGTTCGATCAGCATACGCTTCAAGCCCGAATGGGAAACGAGTTCCGCCGGGGCGTGGTCTTTCGCATCGGGAACGAGGCCCGGTTCCGCGAGCAATATCTGCAACAACTGGCGTTCGAGCACTGGTGCCGAACCCGATGGTTTGCCTTCGATTACTGGCGTGTCCGGCGTCAGAATCCGTGCTGCTGCGGGCATGACGGGTATCGCACGGCTGGCGTTACGCTGCTCCTGTTTGCGGCGCTCGACCTGCAATTCCTTCACCCGCGAACGCACGACTTTTAATTCGATACCCATCCGGTGCGAGAGCCGCGTCAGGATCAGTTCCTGTTTCAGTTGCGCCGACTGGTTCGGCACATTCGGGGCCATCGCAATCACGCCGAGGATCGCATCGAGCATCCGCCGCGTCGTTTCGATGTTCGGATTCGGATTCTTCGCGAACAGCTGATTCAGTTTGAAGTCGAGCGCATCGACCGCGTTTTTCAACACATTCTCGAAGATCGCTTTCCCGTCGGGTTTCGAGAGCAAGTCGGCAGGGTCGAGGCCTTCGGGCAGGGTCGCAATCGCGAGTTCGACGTCGTGGCTGATGAAAATCTCGAGCGCGCGATCGACGCCCGTGTTGCCCCCTTCGTCGGCATCGAATAATAGCACGACTTTGTTCGCATAGCGTCGAAGTTGCGCGACGTGGCGGGCATTGAGTGCCGTGCCCATCGCTGCCACGATGTTCGGAATCCCCGACTGATGCGCCATCATTACATCGGTATAACCTTCGACGACGGCGAGGAAACCGGCCGCAGCACCGGCGTGCCGCGCGTGATCGATCCCGAAGATGAGATCGCTCTTGCTGAATAGCGGCGTATCGCTGGAGTTGTAATACTTCGGGCCGCGTGCTGCATAGGGGGAATCGGGGAGGATACGCCCGCCGAAGCCGACCGTTCGCGACTGGACATCGCGAATCGGGAACATGACGCGATCGCGGAAGCGGTCGTAAAAGCCGCGGTTTTCGTCGCGTTTGGCGATCAACCCGACTTCTTCGAGCAAGTCGGTCGAGATGCCTTGTTGGTTCGCCTGCTTCGTGAGCCAATCGCCGTCGATCGGCGCGAAACCGATGCCGAACTGACGTACGGTGGGGCCGGACAGATGGCGTGAGCCGATGTACTTGCGGGCCGCGAGTGCGACTTCGGATTCGAGCAGGCAGGTTTGATATTCGGCCTGCGCCCAGCGCATTACCTCGAACAACTGAATCTTGTGGTGATCTTGCGGCGAAGCCTCTTCGAGCGCGATGTTCGCCCGGCGTGCGAGGATCGCGAGTGCTTCTTTGAAGCCGACTTTCTCGTATTTCTCGATGAAACTGAAGACGTCGCCCTTCGCCCCGCACGCCCAGCAATGGAAGTTCTGGAACTTGCG
Organism: Limnoglobus sp.; assembly: GCA_043785305.1. Classification (GTDB taxonomy): domain Bacteria; phylum Planctomycetota; class Planctomycetia; order Gemmatales; family Gemmataceae; genus Limnoglobus. Next base: position 7,995 of record JAYVXI010000064.1, read on the forward strand.
ATCGATTTGCATCGAGGGGCGGGTGTCGTTGTGGAAGGGGCAGATCGACTTGTGGATTTTTCCGTTCGTGTGTACGGGCAAATAGTTGGAGATGACATCGAGTATGTCGCTGGCCGCCTTCACCTGGTTCTTGAGTTCCACAAGATCGCGGGGCACAAATCACCTATCCGGCAGGGGCTAACCCGACTCACAAATCGAACGACCGCACGCGATATCAATGTACAGCGTCCGGGCCATCGGTGAGTCTGCGTTTGTTGAAGCGGGGAAAATCGGCGATGCAGGTGTGCGTGTAATCCGGACGGCAGTCGTCGTTGCACGAATCCGTTCGTGCTGCCAGAATTATAATCGTCGGATGGACGTCGTCAAGTTAGGTATCTTCGCGCTGTCTTGTCTGGCTTGCCACGGGGTCAGTCAGTTGTTCCTGCAACGCGGGATAGGCAGGTTCGATCCGCGTCAGGTCGGCGTCTCAACGGGGTTCAATCCGACGATGTGAAGGAGGATTCCGAGGATGTGATCGACATCGGCGATAACGTATATGCGGGTATCGATGACGAATTCGGATTCGCGGAGCTTGTGAAAGAGCCAACTGTCCCCGGTGGTTACGACGCCGTAGACCGTATCGATCGTGTTTTTAGCTCTTTGGTTGAATCGAAGCGCGGCGATCATTTCGGCCGCTAATTGCCCTTGGCCGCTCGGGATGCTCTCGTTTTTCCCTTCGACGAGCGCCAGAATTGGTGCCGTCATGAACGACACTTGCGGTCCTTTGCCGATTAGGAAATCGACGAAGCCGGTCAGTCCCGCCTCTTTGTCGAACGTGAATTCGACGCCAGAATGCATGCAAATCGTCCTACGGCCGCGAAGCCACAATTCGCCGAGAACGGGGGCGATGAGCCACTCGGATCGGGCTTTTTCGGTATTCATTCTCAATGCGAGTTGGCCGAAGACATCCAGATTGCGGCGAACTTCCGCACCCACATCGACGGGGCGAACTCCCGCAAAAAGCGGTTCGCTCGTGATCAGGTTCAACCCGAACTGCTCTTGCGCGGATTGAAGCGTGAAGTGACTGAACGCCATGCTGCACCTTTTGATTATCCACTAACTGTGCCGACACTGTTATCGTATCCGTTTTCCGTCGGATGATACTTTGATCGCACCCGAAGACGGCCGACGTGATCCTGACCGTATCGGACAAATCCGGCCAAGAGACGTTCCACACGTTCACCATCGCGGTGAACGAGAAGTAGTTCGGCGTTCGTACCCGTCACGACGTGGGGCACGTTTTTAACGTGCCATTGTTGAAAAAGGCACGTTAAAAACGTGCCCCACGTTCCGCAATCGGCCACCGGGTGTAGAATTGCCTTTAGACGAACACCCGGTTGCCATCCACAGGCTCGACGATGCCACGCGACTATTACGAAGTTCTCGGAGTCTCCCGCTCGGCCACGCCCGATGAGATCAAGAAGGCGTTTCGCAAACTCGCGCAAAAATATCACCCCGATAAGAACCCCGGCGACAAGCAAGCCGAGGCGACGTTCAAGGAAGTCAACGAAGCGCACGAGGTGCTCTCGGACCCGAAGAAACGCGGTTCGTACGATCAATTCGGCCACACCGGCCCGCAGATGAGCGGCGGCTTTCCCGGCGGTTACCCCGGCGACCCGAACGGCTTCCCCAACTGGAACGGAGCGGGCGCACCCGGTGGACGCTTCGACCCCGCTGCCGCCGAAGATCTCTTCAAACAATTCTTCGGCGACCGCGACCCGGGACCAGGCTTCGACCCGAACGAGCTATTCGGCAAGCAAGGTCGTCGCGGTGCGGGAACGCGAACGCGGCCGCAGGAAGATGTCGAGACCGAAGTCGCGGTGCCGTTTCTGACGGCGGCGGCGGGTGGCACGCTCAGCCTGAACATCGGCGGGCGCAAAATCGATGTCAAAATTCCCGCAGGCATCGACGACGGCAAGAAGCTCCGCGTCCCCGCGGCGGCCACCGGTTCCACCGATGTTTACCTGATCGTGAAGGTCGAACCGCACCCGTTCTTCACCCGCGATGGCAACGATATTTTGCTCGAAGTGCCGCTCGATATTTCCGAAGCAGCACTCGGCGCGGCGGTCGAAGTGCCGACCGTCGGCGGGGATCGCCTCACTGTGAAAGTGCCAGCCGGTACGTCGTCCGGAACGCGATTACGGCTGCGCGCGAAGGGCATTGCGGGTGGCGATCAGTACCTCGTGTTCCAGATCGTCGTGCCGAAATCGCTCGACGATGCGAGCCGCGAGTTGATCGAAGCGTTCGCGAAACGCAACCCGTCGAACCCGCGTTCGACCCTCGCTTGGGCATGATGACACAACGACTGCTGTTCCCGCCGACGCACCGCCTGAAATCGCCGGAGGATTTCAAGCGAGTCTACGACCGCAAGCGATCTGTCAGCGATGCGAACCTCATCGTCTATGCCTGCGAGAACGCATTCCCTCACGGGCGGCTGGGCGTGTCGGTCTCGAAGAAAGTCGGCGGCGCGATCGTGCGGAACCGCTTCAAGCGACTGTTCCGCGAGGCGTTCCGACTGTTGCAGCACGAACTCCCGCCTGGCATCGATTACGTGTTGATTCCCAAACTGCCCGCGCGCGATCTCGGGTTAGAGCCGATCCGCGAATCGCTGTTGGCACTCGCGGTGCAGGTTTCCAAAAAGCTGAAGCCCCGTGCCGAGGTGGTACCGTGATCCGCTGGCTGTGGCACGGCCCCGCACTCGTGGTCGGCGGCATTCTGATACTGTGTGTGCGCGGGTATCAGTATCTCATCCGGCCGTTGCTGCCACCGACGTGCAAGTTCCAGCCCGGTTGCAGCGAGTACTTCGTGCTATCCGTAAAAAAATACGGCCCGCTCGTCGGCGGTGTGAAAGGCGTGTGGCGCGTCTGCCGTTGCAACCCCTGGTCCGCCGGCGGCGACGACCCACCGTAGCTTACTTCAGATCCCACGTCACCTTTTCGACGCCGGGCTTGGCCTTGAGTGCATCGATCAGCGAGCCGAGATCGCCTTTCAACGCAGAGCGAAAGCGGAACGTCAGTTCGACGGTATCGGCTTCTTTGACCGTCTCGGACCCGACGAGTGCGACTGTCACGCTATCGACGTATTTGGACAGCGTCTCGCGGAGTTGCGCTTCGGTGGTTTCCTTCCCTCGCAGGCGTATCACGATTTTGCCTTCGTGGGCGGGCGGGCCGGTTGCCTGCGTAACGGCTACGGTCACTGCGGCAATCACCGCAAAGCCGACGAGTGCGGTCATCAGGAATCCGGCACCGACCGCCATGCCGACGGCCAATGCAAAGATCACGAACGTCGAATCGCGGGTATCTTCGACGACCGTACGGAACCGCACGACGGCCAACACGCCAGCCAACCCGAACGCACGGGCCGTGTTGTTGCCAATGACCTCGGTAACGAGTGCCGTCAGCACCGTAAGCAACAACAGTGTCGTCCGTAGACCCGCCACGGGGCGACCGTCCGACCGCGCCAGTGTGCGTGCGAGCGCCACACCCACGCCTAACAATGCGGCCACAACCAACCGTACCGCCAACACCTCCGGTTGCTCGTCGCCCCGGTTCCCCCACGCATTCGTCCACCATACAGGCATCGTATACCTTTCGATTTTCCACTCATTAAACACAGGCTTCGACACCAACTCCGTTCCCAGTTGTTTCCGTTGGTGCGCACCCAAAGCCTCCGGCTCGACCTCCACGACTCGGAGTTACTCGACCTTCAGCTTATCGAGATAGATTTTGTACGCGAACTCTTCGGCGATGATTCGCACTTCGAGTTCCTTTTGCTTCGCTTGGCGCTTCTCGATTTCGGTTTCCTGATCGTCGAACTTTTTCAGGTAGCGCTTGTAGGCCTCGGAGTCTTTCGGCACGCGCTCGAGGTTCGCACGGATGCGGGTTTGATCGTCGCCGATCGCCTTCAGTGCGGCGATTTCCTCGGCGAGCGATTTCTTCGCGGTGGCCGTTGAAGCACGCATTTCGAGCACTTTCGTCAGCGCTTGCTTGATCGGTGGCCCCGTCTCGGTGGCGGCAACGTAGAACCGTAGTGCCTCTTCGCTGATCGAAGTCAGGTTCGTATTCGTCGATGTCGGTGAATCTTCGAGAACTTCGAGCGTGATGGTTTCGTTCGATTTTGCGACGACCTCGAAGCGGTACATATCGCGGGACGTTTCCATCGGCTTCTCGGGTGCGAACAGCTTCCAGCCGCTGCGGATCGCATGTTCGACGATGACGGTGCGTTCGCTCGGGCCGCGGTTGCGGATGAGATAGCGCGTGGTGACGCGGGTCTTTTCGTGAATGGTGAGAAGCCCGCCGACGATCTTCGCGAGTTCGATGGTTTCCTTCGCACGAGTCACACGTGGCACGACTTCCGTGTTCAAATCGATGGCATAGCTAACGAGCCGCGTTTCACCGGGTGCGGTATCGGGCACGCGGGCGTCGCCGGCGAACGTGTCGTTGTCGTAAACGGTCATCGGCCCTTGCGCGAGGTTGCGTTTCGTTTTGTTCGTGAGTCGCAGCCCGAGCAGTGGGTGTTTGATCGCATCGCGTTCGTTGAAAATGCTCACTCGCTTGCAATCGAGGCTATCGGTGACGATCGGCAACAGTGCCGATTTCAGGCGTGGCAGCGTGACGGGGTCTTCGATGGCGTACTCGAAATGATCGCCGAGCGACATCGCCGCCGCCGCACTCAGTACCTTCGGACCCGCACCCGTTGCCGCTGCTTGTACACTCGGCTTGCCGCCGCTGTTTACTCGTGAGTTAAAGTCCTGATTCGACAGCCGTGGCCCGAGCAGTTCGCGAGTGGAAGGGCGGTAGTTACCGCCTTGGAAATTAAAATTGCTAGCGTTACCGAACTGACCACCACCGACACCCGTCACACCACCACCGGCACCCAGATTTTGGGCAGCACCGAACCCGCCTTGTCCGCCACCAAACCCGGATTGTCCGCCGCCACCGAAACCGCCACCTCCAGGGTTGCCGACTCCGCCTTGCGGGTTGGCAGTGTTATTGATTGCCCCCTGATAAATCGGTGGCCGCAACGACGCGAATAGCTCGGGTTCGACCATTGGCCGTGGCACGAACAGCGGGTCGTATAAGTTCATCTCGAACGCCATTGGCCGACCCGCGACGAGGCCGACTTTGACGTTCGTCCAATCCTCATCCGTCGTGTTCTCAACGGTCGCCCAACCTTGCAACGCGGCCTGTGCTTTGTCCTTGTCGCCAAGCGTTAAACGGTACGTGGCCTTCCACATCGGTGCTTCGGTCACGTACGCGACTTTGACGTTACGCCGACCGTTGCCATCGAAGGCGACGACGACGGTTTTCTTCGATGCGCCGCGTGCGGAGGCCAGCACTTCGAGTGCCTTGCGGAACTCGGCTTCGAGTTCGGGCTTCAACAATTTAATTTTCCGCAACTTCAAAAGCGAGACCGATTGCAAGCCATCCGGGGCGAGTATATTCAGTTGTTCGCCTTCGCCAGTTGCTGCCTGAGTGCCATCGTTCGGCGTCGGCTTTTCGACGCCGACGATCAGCCCGACGGTGATGGTGCCTTGCTTGTCGGTGACTTCGACTTTCTCGCCGCGAACTTGCACCAGCAGTTGCGCGATACCGGGATTTTCCGTGAGGTCCACGGCAAACGATTTCAGCGTCACGTCGATCGGGTGTTTGCCGTCGTAGGTGACAGCCTTCAACTTGCCGCCCGCTTTATCCTCAAGAATGAGGCTTTTTAACAGGTCGTTGACATCTTGCTCGGGGAACCGCATCTCGATGCGGGCGTTGCCGTCGATCGCGCCGTCGCGCTGGAAATACCCGACACCGGCGTTGAACAGCACGACGCGCGTCAGCGGGAGTTCGACCGCTTTCGCGCCGGGAGGATCGCCCGGCGCGCCGAACGCCGTGGCAAGGAACATCGCGAAAGTCGCCGCGGCAGCGATCGTCAAATAGCGAAGGTGCATGATAGCTCCATCGATTGGCAGGGAGAGGTTCACCAACGCTAACGATACGGAACGGCAATCGTTGGTGACGCGAATCCGATGGAATCCTGGGACGTGTCGTTCGCTTACCCTTCAAATTTCGCGTTGCCACCGGAGATGTCGGCGGTCGCGGTGCTCACGCCGCGTACGGTTTTGCTGGAAACTTCAGCCATCAGGTGGGCGATGGTTTGTTCGACGGTCAGGCTGCCGATGTCTTTGCCTTCGGTGCGGTCGCGGACGGCCACGGTGCCGCTGGCCATGTCTTTCTCGCCGACGACGAGCATGTACGGCACTTTCTCCAAACTCGCTTCGCGGATCTTCGCGCCGATCTTTTCCGGCCGATAGTCGCCCGAGACGCGGAACCCGGCCGCCTTCAGCTTCGTTTCGATCTCGCGGCCGTACTCTTCTGCCTTCTCGCTGATCGTCAGCACGCGCGCCTGTTCGGGGGCCAGCCACAGCGGGAACGCACCCGCAAAATGCTCAATGAGGATGCCGCAGAAACGCTCCATGCTGCCGAACGGGGCACGGTGCAACATCACAGGGCGATGCGCAGTATTGTCCGCGCCGATGTACTCCAACTCGAATCGCTCCGGCAGGTTGTAGTCGAGCTGCACGGTGCCGAGTTGCCACTCGCGGCCGATGCAATCCTTGACGATGAAGTCGATCTTCGGCCCATAGAACGCCGCCTCGCCAACGCCGATGTTGTACTTCAGCCCCGCACTTTGCACGATCTCCGTAAGCGTCTTCTCAGCCTTCTCCCAGAGTTCTGGCGGGCCGACGTACTTGCTGCTCTCCGGGTCGCGGACACTCACGCGCACGCGGTAGTCGGTCAGGTTCAGCGTCTTCAAAATGAACAGCACGAGTTCGATTTCGCTGCGGAGTTCGCCTTCGACTTGCTCCGGCGTGACGAACAAGTGCGCATCGTCTTGCGTGAAACCGCGGACGCGGGTCATGCCGCCGAGTTCGCCACTTTGCTCGAACCGGTAGACGGTGCCGAACTCCGCGAGCTTCACCGGCAAGTCGCGATAGCTCTTCGGCGTCGCCTTGAAAATCTGAATGTGGTGCGGGCAGTTCATCGGCTTCAGCAAGTAGCCTTCCTGCCCGCTCATCCAGTTCTTCAGCACCGCCTTCTTCGCTTCGACATCCTTCGCGTCCTTGTATTCCAGCCAAAGCGCGCGAGCATCGAGCTTGATTTCGCCCCACGTGTAGCGCGGGTATTCATCGTCGCCGCTTGGGAAGGTGCCCTCGCTGACGCTCTCGATCACGCTCAGGAATGCCGCCTCGCGCTCCGGGGTGAGGTGGCCTTTCTCGAGTAACGTGAACCACGTGTCGACCGTTTGCACGGTCGGGTTGAAGTACATCGGCGGGAATTGCGCATCCGCGTAATACGGGAAGTGCCCGCTGGTCCGGTACATATTCAGGTTGCCGATGTGCGGCGTGTACACCGGCTGGTAGCCGCGCTTCATCAGTTCGTCTTTGATGAATCCTTCGAGCAAACTGCGGATCGTCGCGCCTTTCGGCATCCACAGAATCATCCCCTGCCCGGCAGTTTGGCTGATCGTGAACAGCTTGAGTTGCTTGCCGAGAACGCGGTGGTCGCGCTTCTTGGCTTCCTCGACTTGCACGAGGTAAGCGTCCATCGTTTTCTTGTCGAAGAACGCGGTGCCGTACAGCCGCTGAAGCTGTTGGCGCTTGCTGTCGTTCTTCCAGTACGCCCCCGCAATGCTGAGGATTTTGAACGCGCCGACCTTGCCCGCGTGTGGAATGTGCGGCCCGCGACAGAGATCGATGAACTCGCCCTGCCGGTAGAAACTGACGGTCTCGTTCGCGCTCAACTTCTCGTCGATATGCTCGACTTTCAGCTTCTGGTTCAAGTCGCCGATGAGCGTTTTGCCCTCGGCAGTCGGCTTCTCGAACCGCTCGAATGGCTCGGCGAGCTTCACGATCTTCGCCATCTCGGCTTCGATGCGAACGAAGTCTTCCTCGCGAATCGGGGTCTGTGTGTGGATGTCGTAGTAGAAGCCGTTGTCGATGGTCGGGCCGAACGCGAGTTCGGTGCCGGGGAACAACCGCATGACGGCCCGCGCCATAATGTGCGCACACGAATGCCGCAGCACATCGAGCGATTCCGCATCGCGATCCGTGAGCAACGCGAAGTCCGCATCCGCCGTCAATTCGCGGTCGAGATCGACGATCGTGCCGTTCACCTTCGCCGCAATCGCCGCCTGCGCCAACCGCTTGCCGATCGCCTCGGCCACATCGCGCGGGCGGGTTCCCGATGGCACTTCGCGAATCGAACCATCGGGCAGTTTCAGGGCAATCGCAGACATCGTTCAGACTCCATTCCGGCAGGGCAACACTCTGTTTGTTACCGTCTATTTATCGAAACCCGGCAGTTCCGAGAGGCTGTCCGCGTCGAATATCTCCAGGGAAATCTCTTCGAGTTGCTCGATGCTCAACGCTTCGACGGTGGCCTACTGATCGACGGTAAGCTCGCCAAACCTTTTATTAAGGAGTCGCAGTACGACTTTACGTTGTCCCGCAACTTCACCCAAGGCGATGCCAGTCGCTTCGCCTAAAGCCTTGCCGATCTTGATTCCGCGACGTTCAAAGCTGCTTACGAATTCTTTCTCCATCGGTTGCTTCTCCTCTTGTAGTTTCTCGAACGTTTACTTATCGAAACCGGGCAGTTCCGAGAGACTCTTCGCGTCGAATATCTCCAGGGAAATCTCTTCGAGTTGCTCGACGCTCAACGCTTCGACGATGGCCTTCTGATCGGCGGAGAGTTCGCCAAACCTTTTATTAAGGAGTCGCATTACGACTTTGCGTTGTCCCGCAGCTTCGCCCAGAGCTTCGCCTAAAGCCTTGCCGATTTTGATGCCGCGGCGTTCAAAGCTGCTTACGAATTCTTTCTCCATCGGTTGCTTCTCCTCTTGTAGTTTCTCGAACGTTTCTCGTTCCGGTTCGCTCATGATCGTGTAGTTGTCCAGACACTCGGCGAGCAGGAACTTTCTCCTGTCATTCTCACCGGTGTTCACGATCCGGTCCAGTCCATCGGACAAGAATCGCGCGCGATCCGCTTTCGGCAATTGCATCAATGAAGATAACGCCACGCCCAACAAGTTCGTGCCGTGCGCGTAGGCCAGGCCGTCGAGAGCGGGCAACCCGATCGTGAAATAATCGAAGCGAATCAGCGTGTGCCCCCAGAACTTTTCTTCGTAGGTATCAAAGCCAATTCCATTGCCGCCGACGTGCAAAAACAGTCCGATCGGGAACACCGGCATCGCACGCGAACGCCGGAGATACGCGTAATATTGCAGCATTCGCCGACGCAGATTCGCGCCCGAATCGGTCGATTCGACCTCGATGTGAATCAACACCAGACATTCGCTCTTGCCCGGTTCCACCGGCTCGACGGTGCGAACTTGCGCGACGAGATCGAAGATCTTGTGTTCGCCATCGGGCGGGTCGAGGAAGGCGTCTTGTTCGAGCCATTCGGTGTGTGCAAAGTCGAAGCGATCAAACCACTGCGGGAAGAAACAGCCGATGAACTCCGGAAGAAACTCCCGCAGCAACGTCTTGAACCGCTGATCGTGATCGTCGTCCGGATCGTTTGTCATGGTTACGATTCCGGTCAGGAGATATTGCAGTAATCGATCAGGCGGGCGACTTCGGTTCGCAGGTCTTTGCGGTGGACGATGCGATCGACGAAGCCGTGCGCCATCAGGAATTCGCTGGTCTGGAAGCCGTCGGGCAGTTCGAGGCGGATCGTGTTCTTGATCGTTCGTGCCCCCGCGAAGCCGACCATCGCCTTCGGTTCGGCCAGCGTGATGTCGCCCTGGAACGCCCAACTGGCGGCAACGCCACCCATCGTCGGGTTGGTTAAAATGCAGATGTAAAACCCGCCGGCGGAGTCGTACCGCGCGAGCGCTGCCGAGACTTTCGCCATCTGCATCAGCGACAGAATCCCTTCTTGCATTCGCGCACCGCCACCTGAGCCGCTGACGAAAATCAACGGCAGTCGGCGCTCGGTCGCTTGCTCGGCGGCCCGCGTCAGTTTCTCGCCGACGACCGACCCCATGCTGCCCGCCATGAACGCGAAATCGGTGATGCCGATGATGACGCCTCGACCGCGGATGAAGCCCATCCCCGTGACGGCGGCATCGTTCATTTCGGTCTTCGCTTGCTCTTCGAGAATCCGTTGCGCGTACGGAATGCGGTCGATAAAACCGAGGCTGTCGACCGGCTTCAGGTTCGCGTCCCATTCCTCGAAGGTGTTTTCGTCGAGTAGTTGCTCGATGCGGTCGCGTGCCGACGAGTTGAAGTGATGCTGGCACTCCGGGCAGACGTTCAGGTTGCGCGCAACGTCCTTCTTGAAGACCGTCGCTTTGCACGACGGGCATTTGATCCACAGTCCTTCGGGAACCCCGCGCTTGGGCAGATCGGCATTCGACATTCGGAGAACCTTTATTTATCGTCGATTTGCGCGAGGGACAGGAACGGCTTGCCTTCGACGTAGGCGAGGAACGCTCCGCCGCCGGTCGACACGTGCGTCATTTTCGTATCGAAACCGAACTGCTCGACCGCCTCGGCCGTCTCGCCGCCCCCGACAATCGTCACGGCGTTACTGTGTGCCATCGCCTCGGCGATACCGCGCGTGCCCTTGCTGAATGCCGGTTTCTCGAACCAGCCGACGGGGCCGTTCCAGATCACCGTGCCCGCTTGCTTGATGCGGCTACTGTAGACTTCGATCGTGCGTGGTCCGATGTCGACGCCTTCAAAGTCTGCGGGGATCGCCTCGTTGACGATCTGCTTCGTCTCGTTGAGGTCCGACGATTTCGCGGCGAGGAAGTCGACGGGCAACTGGATCTTGCCGCCGATGTGGTGCAGCAACGGTTGCGCCGCGAGGAGTTCTTCCGGGGCGACGCGCGTGCCGCCGACATCGTGACCTTGTGCCTTCAGGAACGTGTACGCCATCTTGCCGCCGATCAGCAATTGATCGACCTTCGACAACAGCACGTTGATGAACGCGATCTTGTCCGAGACCTTCGCCCCGCCCATCACGGCCAGCAGTGGCAGCTTCGGTTGCGCCATGAGGGCGTCGATGATTTCGAGTTCCTTCGCGACGAGGAAACCGACCGCTCGGGGGCGGCCGTTGTTCTTCATCCGCATCGGCACGGCGACCATGCTCGCGTCTTTGTCGTTGTGGCAGGTGCCGAACGCATCGTTGACGTACGCATCGCCGAGTGCGGCAATCGCACCCGCAAACTCGGCATCGTTCTTTTGCTCGCGTGGGTCGAACCGCAGGTTCTCGAGCATCAGCACTTCGCCCGGTTGCAGCGCCGCTGCCCGTGCCGTGACTTCCGGCCCGACAACGGTGTTGCCCGCCTTCGCCACGGGAATTTCCAGCCGTTCCGCGAGCCGTTCCGCGACCTTGTCCATCGTCAGGAACTTGTCCGCCACCGCGTCGCCGGTCGGCCGGCCGAGGTGGCTCATCGCGATCACCGAAGCGCCAGCCTTCAGCAGTGCCTTAATCGTCGGCAGCGCGCCGCGAATGCGACGATCGTTCTTGATCTCGCCACTGATCTTGTCCAGAGGCACGTTGAAATCGACCCGCACGAGGACTTTCTTGCCGGTGAGATTCCCGAGGTCGTTGATCTGCTTTTTAGCCATTGGTATGATTTCGCCTTAATGACAATTAAATAACGATTGTGCCTGCGTCGGCACAACTTGGACTTTCCACACGCACTGCTTCATCGCGAGTATTAACTTAGGGAAACGAAGGGAATCGCACCACACGTCACGACGCGCGATGGCATTTCGTGACGCTGCCGTGAACGCGACATGATGGGAATTGCCAGAATCGATACGGAAGGCGCGATCGTTGCACCTTCTTCAGCGGATTTGTCCCCTCTCCGCATCGGCCCATTTCGGAGAGGGGTGAGATTAACGAGTTACCATCGGTCAGATGCCCGACAATCAATTTTCGCCATAAAGGTCGTGAACCATCGGGTCGAGGTGCTTGGTGTTGCGTTCGATGGCCAACACGATCGTGCGTTCTTCCATGCCGTCGGATGCCTGGGCCACGGCGGGGATGATCTGGCGGCCGTCGGTGAGGCTGTAACGCATTGTGAAGGTGCCGTCGGGGCGGAGCTTCACCGGCTCGTTTTGCAGCGTCACGTGGGCGCTCGGGTCGGTTTTCCCGTAAACGATCAGTTCGGCATCGATCGAGAACGCGAACTTTTTCAGCTTATCTGGAAGCACCGCACCGGAGCCGAACGCGGTGTCTTTCGTGCTCCATTTCAGTTTCTCGTCCAACAACTCGCGCAGTTCGGGCGAACCGCTCGACGACTCGAACCCCGTCGACATCGCCAGCAATCGCTCGGCGGCTTTTTCGTCGATGTCCGTCGCCCAGTTCTCTTCGAGCGACTCGGTGGCACCGGCCTTCGGTGGCGTGACGACATTCGAGCGGGCGAGCACGTAGAACTGGCCGCGGCGCGAGATGTAGCCGATGTCCGCACGGTAACTTCGCGGTGGTTGGGGTACGTCGATGTACCAATCGGTGCAACCGCCGTAGACGACGAGATCGCGAATCGGGGCTTCCGACGTACTCGTCGTGTCTTGCGACGTCACATCGAACAATCGAATGATCGGCTTCGCACCGTGCCAATCTTGCCCGAGCGCCGCTTCCGCACGCTGGACCGACTGGTACGACAGTTCCCAGTGGGCGTGGAGCCAAAACGGATCTCGAACCATCAGGAAGATGCGGTCTTTGATGACGGCACCTTTGACACTCTTGCTGGAGAGATCCTTATCGGGCGGGATCGTGACGTCGATCTTGGTCAGCACCGGTGGCTTCGGAGCCGCGGGTGGTTTCGGCGGCTTGACAGCGGGAACGACCGGCTTCGCACCATTTTTTGCCGCCCCATTGACGACGGGCTTGGCAGGTGGGACAATCGGCTTCGCAGCGGGCTTGCCACCCTTGATCGGTGCGGGTGGTGGTGGCGGTGCGACGGGCCGAGCGACGACCTTGGCAGCGGGTCGCGGCGGGATCGGCTTCGCGGCAGGTCGCGTCGGTTGCGGTTTGACCTCCGGCTTCTTCGCCGTCGGCTTCGCAACCGGGCGAACGGGCAGCGGTTTCTTGGTCGTTTTGGCAACCGACGGGGCAGAGAGTGCTTTCACGAGTTGCTCTTTATTCATCGTTTCCCAGCGGGGAAGTCCTACGCGGCGGGCTGCGTCGGCGAGTTGCGACTTCGTGAACTCGGAGTACGGCTTAGCCATCGGCGGACTTCCTACGTCGACCATTTCCGAAGAAACGGGCGAAAGGGGATGTTAACATCCGTGCTGTAGGTACAATCGCCGGGGTCCGTCCCGGAGAGGGAATGTTGCAGAGAGTGCGTCGGCGTGCCGGGTTCGGCGGTCGGGCAGGTCGAGCGATTGCGATCGTTCGTTCCCGAACATCCGCATCGCTCTACACTTAGTGTAAAAAAAGTCGTATCGCTCTGTCAACGCGAATCGCGTCAGTTTACCCGCGTTTGCGGAATTTCGCGGCACGGAAAGCGGTTGCACGGTCTGATCGTTCGATTCGGGCAGTTTGGGCGGTCTACAGCAAGATTGCGCTTGTTTCCAACGAAAACGATCCCGTTTCCCGTTTCCCTGCTAGACGGAAAACTACTCAATCGTACGGGTATCGCACCTTCAAATAAAGTGTCTGCGAATATTTTTTTGTGTCGCGTCGCGCGGCGTGGGAACTTGTGTGCGACGCGCCACGAAGGCTCCCATTGCGGCTAATTCTGCATTCCAATGCAAAACAGGTTCATCCGACAAGTGCGTACTCGGCCAGGTGGATCGCGTAAATGCGTAGCTGGAAGAATTCCTGGTCGCGGTAGCCGTAGGCTTGGCGTTGGAG
>JAYVXI010000065.1:0-21835 GCA_043785305.1 Limnoglobus sp.
CATCAGAAGCGGATGGAGCAGAACTTGCACCGTCGCGCGAAGGAGTTGGGTTATGAGTGGAAGAAGATCGAAGTGCCGAAGGACGAGGTCGCGGCGTCGTCGGAGTGAGTGTCCGCCTCGTCGGTGTAATCTTTGACAATGCGAGCGGAAAAGGCTGCTTCGCTGACGGCTGGCGGAGAGGCTACGTACCGAGCGAAGGATCGCGACGCAAATTCAACGAAAATCACGATTTAGGCTTACCTAACGTTCCTGGGGCGGCTATCTCTCGCGGTACCAGTATACTAGAGTTGCCACACCCGATCCTCACTGGCGAACCAGTTTCCCGAGCTGGGTGTCTGAATCAGGGAGGCCGCGAGTCGGAGGGAGAATGACAACCGCCATCACGGAAAAACCCGGGGTCGATCAGAAATTCTACGAACTCGGTGTGGGGTACTACGTTGCTGCCCGCGCGTCGGCGATGTCCATGATCGCAACCGTGACCGGCAACTTGTACCACCACGCTCTAGAGATGCTTATCAAAGGCCACTTGACCCACAACCTGTCGTTCGCCCAGTTAAAAAAAGAAGTCGGTCACGACCTCCTAAAGGCCTGGCAGCGATTCAAGTCGCTTTTCCCCACTGATGACCTCTCGGCCTTCGACGCCGAGATCGAGCACCTCGACCTGTTCGAGGACATCCGTTACCCCGACTCTTCGAGACGACGCGGAATGATTCTGATTAGCTGGAACGTTCCGCTGCCGGAACTAATTCTTGGGCTTAAGGTACAACCGTTCTGCCTCTGTGTCACTCGTCTCGACGATCTTTTCGACCGACTCTTTGTCTTGTGTAACATCAAGCCGGATAGTTGCCTCAGATGCATGTCGCAGCACACGCTGCAAATCCTACAATACGACAACCGGCACTTTGCGCGATGGTTCTCCTTAAAGTGGTTTGAGGAAGAAGCGCAGAAGCGGGTAATTCACATCGTACCCGCGCGACCGCCTGCCGCAGAATGATGCACCGCAGCCAAGCCGAACGACCCACTCACCTTCCGGGGTCGGCGTGCTACTTTGGGGCGAAGAAGAGCGGGTTACCGTCGGCGTCGTAGATGATGACAGCCGGCTTCCGCGGCTTCTTGCCGGTGTCTGTCATGCCGAGTATCAGACGCAGGTTGCCTTGCAAGTCCTTGAAGTCCATAACGGTGCCGTCGGCACCGGCCTCGATGTTCATGATGTCCTTGCCGGTTGACGTATAGTGAGTGAAGTTCGCGCCCTCCTTGCCGGCCAGCCAGTCTGACCGCCGCTTTCCGTCCTCGTCGAACAGGATGATGATGGCCTTGTCTTTAATCGTGCCGATCACGATTCGCGGCTTGCCATCGTCATCCACGATGCGGAGTTTCTTGGCGTCGATCGTGTCCGCGACCTCCGCCTTCCGCGGCTCGGCCGCCATCAGGCCGGCGCACGCCAACCCGATCAGCGGGACGGCGAGCAGAGCCCATCGCTGGCGATGGACCTTGCCTTTCAGCCGCGAATTTTCGCGTTCCAACATCGCGAGACGGTCATCGAAATCCTTCAGCAATTGCTCCACGTCCATCGAATTAACCCGCTGTTAGTTGACCTTCCGCTGCCGAACCAGTTATTCTGCCGACTATCGGCAGTGTATCTTGACCGGATTGTAACCATCGCTTTCTACAATGCAAATCATTACGTGCATTTTTTTAGTTCTCGAACAATCCGTCCGGCCTGAAATCGTGCGTCACGCGGCAGAGCGCAATATGGCGCTTACTGGCGACCGATCCGTTTTCCTCTTCCGGAGACCATTAGCCGCGCCGCGTAGTCTTCGGAGCGAAGCGCGTGGGCTCGGCGTATCGGACCACAACGCGAGTTCCGGTGAGTTCCCGCGCACGCGCTCCGCTTCGCAAAGCCTTCGCGTCGCGGCTAATTCCCGAGCGCGGCGCGGCGAATTCATCCCGATTCGATTCCACCCACACGATTTCGCGAAGTCAAAAAATCCAAGGCGATTCGACGTAAGTCGGAATTCGCGACGTGCACGGAGTGACCCAAAAGTGTCTCCAAATGACATAGAAATGTCGCGTCCGGTCGATTTTGTGTCGTGCTCGGTCGATTTTGTGTCGCGTCCGGTCGATTTTTGGTCGGTACTTTTGCCGAGTGCCAGACGAACGACCATCGACGTAAAACAGCACGGAAATTCAGGATACGGCAAAAACGATCGAAACAGATCAGCAATTTGCGATCAAAAAGCGGCGTTTTTAGACCGAAAAACACCCAAAAACACGGTTTTGGAGCCTTCGCAATTGTGACTTACGACGATTGGAACCGTGCCCAAATCGGTAGAATAGGAACTTACCAACCAAGGCGACTCCATGATTGCGACTTTCGACCGATCGGGGATTGCGTTCCAATACCCCTCGAACTGGACGCTCGACGTGCAAGAGGACGACGACGGCTGGACTGCCACCGTTGAGAGTGCGGACACCGCGTTCGTCATCGTCGGCTTGCGACCCGGTGCCGAATCGACTGCGGCTGTGGTCGAGGAAGTGCTTGCGGCGCTTCGCGAGGAATACAAGGAAATCGACGTCGTCGACGCCATCGAATCGCTTGCCGGCGAGCCAGCGCTCGGCCACGACATCGACTTCCTGACGCTCGATACGACGGTGCATTGCCAGACGCGCTGCCTACAAGCCCCGGCAGGCCCGGTGCTCGTGATGTACCAGGTGAGCGAGTACGACCGCGATCGTAACGAAGACGTATTGCGGGCGATTCTCGCATCGCTCGTCATCGACGACGAGTAAACTTTCCCCGTTCGTTGAGGTGCCCGGATATGAATCGATTCGCACTCTCCACAGTTGCCAGCCTATTCGTCGTCGGCCTGCTCTTTGCCGAAGACAAAGGGGCCGACGCGACGAAGGACAAGCTGCAAACGGCGAAAGCCGAGTTCCGAATCGCCATCGCGAAAGCCAAAGACAAACTGGATGCGGGGTTCGATGCCGAGGAGAAAGTCCTTCTCGAAAATGCCCGGTTGAAGGCCGACGAACGCATTAAGCGAGTGGAGCAATTGAAGGAGGAAAAGTCGCTGTTCGGCAAGGACGGCACGCTGCCGAAGTCGACCGAAATGCGCATGCTCGTCGCCGAGTATCGGACCGTTGCAACTGCCCTCAAAGCGACGTGTGAGAAGTCATTCGATGTGGCGGCCGACGAATATCTGAAGAAAAAAGACCTCGCCGGTGCGAAGGCCGTCGTGGCCGGGAAAGCGACATTTTTCGACGAATTCAGCCTGCCCGGAACGTTGCCGTCCGTCCGCGAGTTCTGGGTTTACGCGACGGAAAAGAAAGACGACGACCTGTGGTTCCACATGCAGAAGAAAGGCGAGTGGGTCGAACACTGCGGCGATAACGGCGGGATGTATAACAACTTCAAGGAACTGAAACGAACCGTCGATTACATCGAACTGTACGATGCGAAACGCGAGTGCGGGGCACGCCTTTACAACGACCATATCGAGATGAAGCTGAAGAACACGGGCTGGGTGTTTTTGTCGAAGGGAATCTGGAAGAAGAAGGAAAAGTAAACCGCTCAGTCGCGTGAATCCGAATCGAATTTCGACCCACTCCGACGCCGAGCGAACCATGCCGATGTTATCGTTTCTTCGCGTGGCCGCAGCTGTGCCCGAACTCCGCGTGGCGGATTGCCGGTTCAATGCCGAGCGTACGCTCGACCTGCTTCGCGATGCCGAGGATCGCGGCGTGCGCGTCGTCGTCTTCCCCGAATGCGGGCTGACGGGCTACACGTGCCACGATCTGTTCCACCAGCCGACGCTGTTACGATCTGCGGAAAACGCCCTCGAGACGCTGCTTTCCGCTGCCGACATGTGTTTCAGCGGCGTCGGCATCGTCGGGCTGCCGCTGTCGCTCGATGGCATGGTCTTCAACTGCGCGGCCGTGTTTCGCGGCGGCAAGTTACTCGGCATCGTCCCGAAAACCTACCTGCCGAACTACAAGGAATTTTACGACGCCCGCTACTTCGCCCCCGCGCGGAATGCGCTCTCCACCGCGATGACACTCGCCGGGCAGACGGTGCCGTTCGGTACCGATTTGCTGTTCGAATGCGACACGTCGCCGGGGTTCGTGCTCGGCGTGGAAATCTGCGAAGACCTCTGGATGCCGGTCGCGCCGAGTGCGATTCAGGCGGTGAACGGCGCGACGGTGCTGGCGAATTTATCCGCGAGTAACGAAGCCATCGGCAAGGCGGCGTATCGTCGGCAGCTCGTTGCGGGGCAGTCGGGGCGGTGCGTCGCGGGGTACATTTACGCTTCCTCCGGCGTCGGCGAATCGACGACCGACATCGTCTTCGGCGGCCACGCGATGATCGCCGAGAACGGTTCAATCCTCGCCGAGTCGCCGCGTTTTCAGCGTACGGGGCAGTTGCTCGTTGCCGATCTCGACCTTCAGCACATCGAACGCGATCGCCATGCGGCTACCAGTTTCAACGAATCGCACTCGGAACCGGGCCTCAAACGCAGTTTCCGCCGCGTCCGCTTTAGCATCCCCAATGCCGAACGCCCCGACACGCTCGCAAGGTATATCGACCCGCACCCGTTCGTGCCATCGGACCCGGCGACACTGCGCGAACGCTGCGAAGAAATCTTTCACACGCAAGTGGCGGGGCTAGCCAAACGGCTCGAACATATCGGCAAACCGAACGTCAGTATCGGCGTGTCGGGCGGCCTCGATTCGACGCTGGCGTTGCTCGTTTTGTGCAAAACGCTCGACGCGATCGGCGCGCCCCGCACGAAGATTCTCGCGCTGACGATGCCCGGCTTCGGCACGACCCGCCGCACCAAAAGCAACGCCCAATCGCTGATGGCATTACTCGGCACGACCGCACGCGAAACCGACATTCGCGAGATGTGTATGCAGCAAATGCGGGCGCTGAACCATTCACCGTTCGGCATATCGTTGACCGGCGAAACCGGCGAATCGCTCGGCGAGAAGCTTCGCGTGTTGCCTGCCGAACGGCGTCACGATTTGGTCTTTGAAAACGTCCAGGCGCGGATGCGGACGAGCTTGCTGATGAACAGCGGGTTCACCATCGGCACCGGCGATTTGTCCGAACTCGCGCTCGGTTGGTGTACTTACAACGCCGACCACATGAGCATGTACAACCCGAACGTGAGCATCCCGAAAACGCTCGTCAAATTCCTCGTGCGTTGGGCAGCAGAAAACGAATTCGACGGCGATGTGCGGGCGACGTTGCTCGATGTAGTCGATACGGAAATTTCACCCGAACTGTTGCCGACCGCCGCCGATGGCAGCATCGCGCAATCGACCGAAGCGACGATCGGGCCGTACGAACTGCACGACTTTTTCCTGTATCACTTCCTACGCTGGGGCAGCCCGCCAGACAAAATCTTTTACCTCGCGAAGCAGGCGAAGTTCGACCGTGTATGGACGCCCGCAGAGATTCAGAAGTGGCTGCGGATGTTCGTGACACGCTTCTTTTCGAGCCAATTCAAACGGTCGTGCTTGCCGGATGGGCCGAAGGTCGGCTCGGTGAGCCTGTCGCCTCGCGGCGACTGGCGGATGCCGAGTGACGCCGCCGCGCTGGCGTGGCTGGACTCCGTGGACCATATTCAGGAGATTTTTTGAAGTGACGCGCCAAGTCGTTTTTCTGAAGTCCCAGCCTGCATACTCGACGTTAATTCCGATCGGTGATGATACAGGACCGACAGAAGCTGTTCGTCATCGATATTCCACAACGACCGTTCGACCTGGTCCTCACCGAGAAATCCGAGATGTGCCAGCAGTTGACCCATCCGGACTTCGGGCGATAGCTCGCACAATTCCGCCAGGACGGCCAAGACCTCGCGTTTCGTTTCGGGAATCATGTGAGAAAGTCTCCGATTTTCGGGTCAGGACCATACGCTCGGCGAAGCCGTCCGATCACTTCGACACGAACCAACCGGCCGGGTGCGAGCTTTGCGATACGGGTCGCTCTCGTCACTCCATCGTAAATCAAAAAATGCCCGTCCGCTCCCTCGTATGCGACGATTGACGGCATCCCGACGTCAGACGACCCAAATCGCGAGATCTGACGAGCGAGTTTGACCGGATCTGCACCTTCACGAGACGAAGGAACTCGCAACTCGCGGGGATCAATCTCGATGAAACCAGAATGCATGCCGATGAACCTGTTCGCGCTGTGCTACCGGTTGTCAGTCGATTTTCGCGGCGGAGATTTCGAGCACCTGGAAGCGGATCGTGCCCTTCGGTGCGTGAATCTCGGCGACTTCGCCCTTCTTCTTGCCGATCAACCCTTCGCCGATCGGGCTATCGGTGAGGATGCGTCCCTTCTCGGGGTTTTCCTGGCCGGGGCCGACTAACTCGAAGGTTTCTTCTTCGTCGAACTCGAGGTCGCGCACTTTCACTTTGCTACCGAAGACGACGGTATCTTTAGGCAATAGATTCGGGTCGAGGATCTGGGCGCGATTGAGCCGGTCGGCAATCTCGTTGACCTTGGCTTGCAGTTGGCCCTGATCTTCGCGTGCCGCATGATACTCCGCGTTTTCGGAGAGGTCGCCGAGGTCGCGGGCGGTGGCCACGCGCTTCGTGATCTCGATCATTTCGTGACCGCGCAGCCGATCCAATTCGGCTTTGAGCTTGTCGTATCCGGCTCGCGTCATGGGGATGCGTTGTTCGGCCATGGACGCCACTCCTCGATCCGAAGACCGTCTCGATTTCAGCGGAAACACCGCCGAAACTATTGCGAATAAGGGAAAAAATCCCGGCGGTCGACGCGAAAATTGCGCCGACCGCCGGGGTTCGATTCCAGCATTATATCTCATCGGGCACCGCACGCAAAATGATCCTGCGAAAAGGTATGCCAACGGTCGGCCAACCCCATGCCGTCCAGTCGTCTTTGCGCACCCGTGCCGGTTCGTTCGTTTCTTCGACTCGCTCCGAACAGATACGCTCGGCAGGGGTCAAGGTTCGCGTCGCCTGGAAGCGATTTCCACGCCGCGACACCACCGAACAATCGTCGACAATCGCAATCACGCACGGTTCATCGTCGACGTCCAACATGCGGTGCGCGATCGTCTCGTATCCCGCGCTGGAATAGCGCTCCTTCATTTCGAGTAAATCGTAACCCGACTTTCGCGCATCGGGGCCGAACCAGCGCGTCGGCAGTAACAATCGCGGCACGATCAACGCCACCAGCGCGTTCCGCGACGACGGATTTTCCGTACCGTCCGCGATGCCGATCTTTGGGAATATCACCGGCAACATCCGCTTGCCGATCGCTTTCGCCGCCAAACCGTGCTGGGCTTCGTTCGACTGTTCCTCGCGAAGCACGATGCTGTTCGGCCCCGGTCGTCGCTTCGGTGGATCGCCGTATTGCGGCGGCAGGCCATCGTCTGGCTCGGAGTAGACGATGCTCATGCCAAAGATTTGCTGCGCGATCCACAGCGCATCGACCGGCGGATCGACGACCCCCGCCCGCCCGAGCAAGTCGCGCACCGCCGCATCGACGACGTCGAACAATTCTTCGGTGGAAACATCCATGCGGTTAGTATCCGCAATCGACGGCGAAAGGGAATGTCGTTCGCAGGGCACTATTTCTACGCCCCTTCCGGGGGGCGGCTACTCTTCCGAGGTGCATATTTCATCAGCGATCGATTTCACCCATCACGACGTCGAAGCTGCCGAGGATGGCGGGGATGTCGCCGACGAGGCAGCCGCGGCAAAGTTCCTCGACCACGCTGAGATTCGAGAAGCAACCCGAGCGAGCGCGGACCCGCAGTGGCACCGCTTCCTTGCTCGGCCGTCCGACGATGTAGAAGCCCATCTGCCCACGTGGACACTCGGTTTCCAGGTAACATTCGCCCGGCGTCAGCGTGCGCGGCGGTTCGATTCGGTGCGAACCCGTTGCTTGCGGGTACTTTTCCATCGCCTGCTCGCAGATGCGAATACTTTCGACGACTTCCAACATTCGCACGTAGAAACGGTGCCAACAATCGCCGATGATCGCACCCGGCGGGGCACGGTCGAACGGCGGCACGGGCACGTCGAACGTGTAGTTTTCGTACCCGGAATATGGCTCCGTTTTGCGCAAATCCCAGAGCGGATCGCCTTTCGTTCGGTCGAGCGAAGCCCGCAACACGGGACCGCTGCAACCGTAGTTGATGGCCATGTCGCGACCGAGCACGCCGACGCCCGCCGTCCGTTTTACGAAGATATGATTGTCGGTCAGCATCGCATGATATTCGGGGATGCGCGGCTTAAAGTATTCGAGGAACTTGCGACAGCGTTCGAGCCAGCCATTGGGAAGATCGTCGTGGGCACCGCCGATCGTGAGGTAACTATAAGTGAGCCGCGCGCCACATGCATCTTCAAACAAATCGAGTATATGTTCGCGTTCGCGGAACGCATACAGAAACGGGCTGAAACTGCCGAGGTCTAAGCCGTACGCGCCCATGCCAACGAGGTGCGACGCGATGCGGTTCAACTCGCAGATCAATACGCGCAACACTCGTGCTTTTTCGGGCATGACCATCCCGCACAGTTTTTCGACGGTCAACGAATACCCGAGATTCATGTTCATCGCCGCTAGATAATCCATCCGATCCGTGTAAGGGATAAATTGCAAGACCGTTACATTTTCGCCAATTTTCTCCGCGCATCGATGCAGGTAACCGAGATGCGGAACGACATCGCGAACGACTTCGCCATCGGTGCGAATGACCAACCGCAACACGCCGTGCGTACTCGGATGTTGCGGTCCCATATTGATGAGCATCTCATCGGTACGAACATCGAACTCGATCGTTTCCGTCGGCATGGATGAACCTTGTAGATTATGGATGGATACCGACACGCGAACGAAGCGCTGATAGTAAGTCGCCGATGTCCTGCGGTGGCTGATATGTTCGGATTCGGAGTTGGCGAAAAATCTTGTCGCTCGTCTCCTATCGCACTGCCGGTTTGGGGTAGGTCAGCTTGACGCGATCCTTCACCGTGTTCGGCGTCTCATCGGGTGGTTGTTCGTACGGCAACGACTTCAGGAACGAAACGAGATCGTCGAGTTCGGTCGGCTTGAGGTGGCTCGTTTTGCCGTGCTTATCGGTCTTGTTGTGGATCGTCAGTACCTCGTGCAACGTCTTTGCGCGGCCATCGTGGAGATACGGCCCGAGCCGGTAAACGCCCAACAGCGTCGGCGTGTCAAACTTCGGGCCGATCTTTTCGCGAGGGCCATCGCCGGTGCCGATGTCGTGCAACTGGAACGGCTTCGTCAGCGTGCTATCGCTGAAGTACGGCCCGCTATGGCAGGTGACGCACTGTGTCGCCGAACTCGCGAAGATCGCCTTGCCGCGCTCGGCATCGACGGTTAATTTCCCTTCGCTCGCCGCGTGGGGCGATAACCGGAACGGGAACGAATTCGTGTAAATCGCCAGTGAATCGAGGTCTTTCGACATTCCGCGCGTCGTCTGTTCGAGTTCGGCGAACTCGGTGAAGCTCGGTCGCGGTTTCATTTGCCCCTCGGCGAGGCCGCGACCTTGCATCAACTTTCCGCGTATGGTGTACTCGAAATCTTGCACCTCATCGCGGTCGGCGGACCAGTGTAGCGGGTGCGTGTGGGCGAGGCCGAACAGGTGCGTGGTGCGGCGGTCGCCTTCGGGGTTCTGCCAGATGCGGCCATCGCTCATGCCGTCCGGGTGGCACGACGAACACGACACCCAGCCGGTGCGGCCCATCGGGGCGCGGGCCGTCTGAAACAGTTCCTTGCCGCGTCGCCATTCGGCGGTGTGCGCCGGTTCGCACACGTTCACGCTGCCGAGTTTCCGCATCTTCGCATCGTGGATTGTCACCGCATAATCGAGCGTGTTGTAAACGTACACTTCCTTGCCATCGGGCCGAACGGCGATGGCGCGCGGGTGTTTGCCGAGCCGCACGATTCCCGCCGATTCGATCTCGCGGTAATCGTCGTCGAACACGCGCGACACGTTCATGTCGTTCGTACCGGCGTAGATCGTGTAGAGGATTTTGCCGTCGGGGCTGAATGCCGATTCCCACGGGTTCGCGGTCACGTACACGCCGTTGTACGTGTCGAGTGCGAGCGAGCGGCGACGCTTTTCGCCATCGGGTTTCGTCCACAAATCGCAGAACGAAATTTGCGGGAAGATCGAACCGCGTGCGTCGAAATGCGTCACGCGGCTACGGATGTGCGACAAATATGCCTTCGGTCGCTTCGGGTGCAATACGACGTGCCGGGCGAGGTTATCCGATTCGTAACCGCCCCACGAATCGCTCACTTTCCCGCTCGCAATATCCACGGCAATGAGCTTCGAGGTGAAGAACTCGGTCACGTACAGCGTCGCTTCGTCGTGGGAAATCGCGATGCCGCGGCAGTTGTCGCCGACTTTGAACGTCCGCAGCACCCGCTTCGCCGCTACATCAATTTCGCTCACAGTGCCGGGGTAATCGTGCGAGACGAAGGCGCGTTTGCCGTCCTTCGTGGTGACGATGCCGTACGGTTCGTCGGCCACGGGCAAGATGTGCGTGATCGCTTTCGTGTCGGCATCGAGGAACACCACGCGGTCGTCGCCGTAGACCGTGACGAGGCCAACATTGCCCGCCCACGCCGCCGCTTCGGGGTGATCGCCCGCAGGCAGTTCGCAAATCTTCGTTCGCGATACGGTGTCGACCACCGTAACCGTTCCCGTATCGGTGTTGGCAACGAGCAACCGCGAACCATCGGCGGAGACATCTAAAAGGGAACTCGCGGAACCGGCGATGGCGGGCAGTGCGGCCGCCACGAACAACAGAAGCGAAGCGAATGAACGCATAATCGATAATCCTCGGGGATAAAACTCAATTGACGATGGGTGCGGCCCTCCCATGGTTCCACCATGGGCTACGTGAGCGATCCCTTCAGGACCGAAGAACTTGCACCGACCCTGAAGGGGTCGCTCTATCAGCCCATGGTGATACCATGGGGTAGAATGTTATTTCTTCGGCACGGTCCACAGGTGAAGCGTGTACTCTTCCAAGTCTTCGCCGGTGACCAGTATCGTCTTCTCGGGCTTCCAGTCGCCGAGCGTGAAGCGGTGCGAGACGACGCGGGTGCCGGGTTTCAGCGTCTTCTTCAGCACCGGTTCGAGGAGCTTGCCGAGTTCGTCGCTCATGTAAAGCATCACGACGGTGGCGTCGGAAAGATCCTTGATATCGAGCACGTCGCCGAGGCGGATTTCGACTTTGTCATCGACTTTTGCATCCTTGGCTTTCTGCTTCGAATCCTTGACGCGTTCGGGGTCGAGATCGACGCCAACGCCCTTCTTCGCGCCGCCCGATTTGACCGCCGCAATCACGATGCGGCCATCGCCACAACCGAGATCGTAAACGACATCGTCCTTGCCGACGTTGCCGAGTTTCAGCATCGCCAGCACGATGTCGTCCGGCGTCGGCACGAAGCGAATCACCGCTTTATCGGCGGGGTCTCGCTTCGTGAGATCGACCGTTGGCGACTCGCCCCCTTTGAATTGCACGGTCTTTTTCCGCGTGATCGTCGTGTAGTTATTCGGTGCGAACTTCACCGTGAAATCGTACTCGAATAGTTTGCCGACTTCGACGATTGGCAGATCGAATTCGCGCGATTTGCCCGTCGTTTGCATGACTTGCGCTTGGATGGTCAACTCGGCTTCGTCGCTCGGCACGATCACGGTCAGCATCGGCTTGACGACTTTTTTCTCTTGTGCCGTCGCACTCGTGGCCGCAAATGAAAGTAGCCCGAACAATAGGGCGAAACCAACGATTCGTACTCGCATGAGCATCGGCTCCCGCATGAAGGAAATTCCCGTTTCGGTCGTGCCACTAATTCTACACGAAACCGAACGAGTTTTCCTTCCGGCGCGGATCGGACTAACATCATCCTACCCGCACACACTGGAAATCGCCGTGGAACCGAACTCGCTCGTGCCGTCGTTGCTCGCGCACTCGAACTACTTGCTATCGCTCTGGGTGGTGCATTTGCTGGCGTCGTTCGCGCTCATCTTGATACTCGCGGCGCGGCCGACGCTGCGTGCGGATGCCCTGGCGATGCGGTTCGTGCTGCTGGCCTACATCGGGTTCGCGATCACTCACCTGATGTGTATGCAGTGGGTGCTGAAACAGTGGGGCGTGCTCGCGGAGTTGTTGCGCGACCGACTGACGCCCGATCAACTGCAGAAAATGACCGGCTCCGGCCTGACCGAAGCGCCCGATTTCATCTGGGTCGTGCCATTCCACTTGCTCGCGGATGCTTTCGTGATCACCGCGATCCGCAAGTTATCCAAGAACGCGGTCTAAAACCGTAAGCGCATTCCCTTGAGGCGTGCGACGGTTTCGGCCATCAGTGCGTCTTCTTCGGCTTCATCTTTGGCGATGTACGTCACCGAAAATCGCAGGAACGCGCCCGCATCGTCCCACGGCACGCAACAGACGCTCTGTTCGTGGATGAGATACTGGCTCGCGTCTTCGGCATTCGCGAAACTGCGTTCGCCCGCCCCCTTCGGCGATGCGGTGTAGAGGAAATATGTGCCGCCGGGCATCTCGCACTGGAAGCCCGTGGCTTGCAGGGCGGCGACCAACTTACGTAGGCGACGCTCGTACTTCACCTGGATGGCGATGGGGATGTTCGGGTTGCGGAGTGCGGCGGCGGCGGCGTGTTGCGTGGCCATGAACTGCCCGCTGTCGCTGTTATCTTTCACGTCGGCGTAGGCTTGCACGATCTTCGCGTGACCGGCCACGAAGCCCATCCGCCAGCCGATCATGTTGAAGCCCTTGCTCATTGAATGGACTTCGACGCCGACCTCTTTCGCGCCATCGACTTGCAAGAAACTGAGCGGCTCGCCTTGGTAGCTCAGCAAAATGTGCGCCGCATCTTGAACGACGACGACTTGATTCTTCTGCGCGAAATCGACGACGCGACGATAGAAATCGCGAGTCGCCACCGCCCCCGTCGGGCTGTTCGGGTAGTTGATGACGAGCAACTTCGCGCGATTCTTAATGTCGTCTGGGATGCCGTCGAGGTCCGGGAGGAAGCCGTTTTCCTTCTTGAGCAGCAGGCGGTGCACTTCGCCGCCGAGGTAGCGCGTCCAGGTGCCGGCCACGGGGTAGCCGGGTGCGGTCATCAGCGTAACGTCGCCGGGGTTGATGAAGCACGCTGGGAGCATGGCGTAGGCGGGCTTCGAGCCGATGCAGTGACAGACCTCCGTCACGGGGTCGAGCGTCACGCCGAACCGCTGATGCATAAACGCGGCAGCGGCTTCCTTGTAATTGGCGATGCCGTTGTCGGCGTAGCCGCGATTCTCGACCTTATCGACTTCGGACTTCATCGAAGTGCGGACGCTGGCATCGGCCATGTCGTCGTTTTCGCCGATGCCGAAGTCGAGCAACTGCCGCTCCGGGTGTTCGGCCATCGCCTGCCGTTTCGCGCGTTTGATCTTCTCGAATTTGTAAATCTCGTTCGATTTGCCGTAGTTCGCCCCACCGATGCGGTCGGCGAATAAATTTTGAAACCAAGGGTCGGCGGCCACGCTGTTGCTCCGGTGTTGAGGAGAGATCGTCGTCGTATTGTTGTAGCAGCCGAGGTGAGTGTGGGATAGAATTTGAGGAATAGTAGTTAAGAGTTACGAGTGGATAGTTGTTCGTTCGGGAGACCATTCCACATGAGTATTCTGGTTCAACCGCCGCCGGTGCGTTTGGGTGTGGCCGCGTTCTACGAACAGTACGGCCAGCAGCGTTACGAACTCGTCCGAGGTCTACCCGTGGAGGTTGCGATGCCCGGTGCAAGACACGGTGTGGTTGCGAATTGGATGAGTTACTACCTAACGCAGTTCGTCGTTACAAACAAACTCGGTCGAGTGCTGACCAACGACACGTTTATCGTGTTGCGTCGCGATCCGGATACGGTTCGTGGGCCGGATGTGTGCTTCGTCAGTTACGCGAGGTTGCCGCGTGGTCCCGTGCCCGATGGGCCGTTGGAAGTGATCCCGGAACTCGTGGTTGAAGTGCGTTCGCCATCGGATCGCTGGACGCAAGTCATACAAAAAACCACCGAGTATCTGCAAGCGGGCGTCTCCATCGCGATCGTCATCGACCCGAGTACCGAATCGGTCACCGTCTATCGCCCCGACGCCCGGCAACAGATTTTCGAGCGAGAACAGACGCTCGTTCTCGAAGACTTGCTGCCGGGGTTCTCGCTACGGGTCGCGGAACTTTTCTTGTAGTTGTACTATCCACTCGCAACTCATCACTAACAACTATTTAGGCCACCGCGCAGACGATCGAGTAGCCGCGGTTCTCGATGACGTCGCATTCGCCGAACGACTCGAATATGAGTGGCACGACGGCAGTTGGCATCTTGGTGACGATGTAAAAGCGGCCGCCGGTCTTCAGCAAATCGCGCGAGCCTTGCACGAACAACCGGGCGACCATCGAGTCGCCGTAGTACGGCGGGTTGGCGAGCACGACATCGAACGTGCTCATGCCCAGCCCTTCGAGTTTCGCCGACTCGACGATGGTGTAGTCGGTCAGGCCGTTCGCTTTCGCGTTGATGTCGCTGAGCTGCGTGGCGCGTAAATTACTGTCGATGAAGGTGACTTTGCCCTTCGGGCCGGCCTTCGATGCGGCGAGGCAACCGACGGCACCGGCCCCGCTACCGAGGTCGAGAATGTGGTCGCCGGCGCGAATGTCGGCGACTTCCAGGAGCGCCCGCGAGCCACTATCCATTCGCCCGTAGCTGAAAATGCCGGGCCGCGTCAGGAAGTTCATCGAGGGACCGCCGTCGCCGTGTTTCGCGTGGAAATTCACTTCGTGACGGCGGCGCGGGCGGTCGTCGGCCACCTTCGTGCTGAAGAACGCGATGCCGTGTTCTGTCGAAGGCGTCTGCCCGCATTTCCCGAACATCTTCTTGTGCAGCTTCGCGAACTGCGTGTCTTTCTCGTATTCGGACAGCGTCAGGAACAGCCCGCCCGGTTGCAAGACGTGGTAGCCTTGCTCGAGCATATCGAGCTTCAACTCGCGGTCGGCATATGCCCCCGCGGGCAGGATGACTGTCTGAAACTTCTGCGGTAAGTCCCACAGGTCCGAGGCCAAAACGACCTCGGCAACGACCGCGCGCTCGATGAGTTCTTCCTTCAGCCGTTCGGCGGGGAAGTGATCCATCTGGAAGCAGGTGATGTCCATTCCAGGCAGCGCCGCGACGAGGTGCGAGATCGGCCGCGGGGCACCGAGGGCGATGCAAACGGGCGACTTCACCCGCTCGGCAACGGTGGCAAATAACTCGGTCAGATAGCGCATAGTACACTCGGAAAAGAACGAGCCACGGGAGCAACCCGTGGCTCAAAGGTCGATTGTATCGTTCGTTCGCAATCAGTCGTCGTCTTCGTCTTCCGCATCTTCGTCTTCGATCTCTTCGTCGTCGGTTGCGCCTTCGACTTCGGCAAAGCCCGCGATGACCTTCGGGTTACGCAACATCGCGATGGCGAAGATGCCGACCAACAGCGGCAAGATGCCGAGGACCGCACCGGTGAGCGCCCACGTGTACGATTCGAGGTTCTGCATTCGGCTCGCCCCGAGGCAGATCAGCCCACCCCAGACGATCAGCAACACGCCGAGGAGAATCCAGACCGCTTGTTCGGTGATTTCGTCTTCGCTCGGCGACACTTCCGTGAAGACCAACGGCCAGATCGCCCATAACGTGAGCACGATGCCGATCAGGATCGTGAACCCGCCTTCGGCCACGAGCAAGTTCGACGGCATGACGAGTAGCGACATGGCCGGGCCGCGGTCGCTCCGCTTGCTCTTGTCGACTTGGCCATCGAACTTGACTTTCTTCTTCGCCTCGGCCTGTTCTACGGTGTCTACTTCGTTGATGACTCCGTACGGGTTAATGTCGTTATCGTCGTCGGCGGCGGGTTTCTTGCCCGGTGCAGGTGCAGGTGCCGGAGCTTGCACTTCCATCGGCTTCGGTACGAATGCCGTCGAGCACTGTTTGCAGCGGATCTTCTTGCCGGGTGGCGGGGCCACGTTCGATTTCAGTTCCGCTTCGCAACCCGGGCACTTGTAAACGAGCATGAACGATACTCCCGGCACGTAGGGCATAGATTTCGCCTATCTTATCCCGCGACTACGGCTTCTGCCAGACGCTGAGTGTCGCCGATTGTCCGAGAACACGCACGCGCAACTGGCGCGATGGCACCCAGTCGTACGGTTTCAGCGCGCTCCGGAGTGCATCCTGATCCGCCACGAGTAGCACCGCACGCCCTTCGGGTTTCAGTACGCGGTTCCATTCGCGTGCCAGTCCCTTGTACAGCGCGGGGATCTCCTCCGGTGTCAAAATCTGCTCGCCGAACGGCGGGTTCGAGATTACGCGATCCACCGTTTCCGAAGCGAGTGGCAACGCGACCGCATTCCAACGTGCCAGGTGCGTCGGCCCCAGTCGCTCGAGGTTTTCCCGCGTGCAATACACCGCTTGCGGGTCGATGTCGCCGCCGATCACCGTCACAATCCCCGCCTTGCGCTGACGCGACAATTCAATTTGCTCGGCGAGAATCGTCCCCGCGCCGCACATCGGATCGAGCACCACCATGTCCGGTGCCGCCGCAGCGAGTCGCACCATCGCGGCGGCGAGTGTCGGCCGCAACGAGGCCGCCACGTGTTCCAGTTTGTACGTCCGATGCCGCATCGTGCGATCCGACAACCGCAGCCCGCACATCGCGACTTTGCCGTCGATCTTCAGCCAAATTTCGAGCCAGGCATTCTCTTCGGCGGGCACCCAGTTCGGCGGAATCTTACCCGCTAACCCGTCGGCCATCGCATCGAGCGCATCGACGCGACGATAGCCGTGCTCGCCCTGCATCTGGCAAACGAGGTGGAACGTCGGCTTCGGTTTCGGCATCCCGCGAATCGAGTGGTGAATCTCGAACAGCTGATTCCAATCCGGTATCTTCGCCGTCCATTGCGTAATCAGTTTCAAGTCCGACGACTTGTAGGTCAGCGTATCGGACCCCCAAGCGAGCAAGTAGACATCCTCGGTCGTGCGCAGTTTCACGACGTCGGGCGTGATCTCGTTCAGGCGAAACACCGTGATCCCGCGTGCCGTCTTCTTGACCTCTGCCCCGAGATCGCGCGTCAATTCATCGGCCACCACCGGCTCGAGTCCGGGGTGCAGCATCGCATACAAAGGCGGTGGCGGTTTCGGCGGATTTTTCTTGCGAGACATAGTTACGACCGTAGAGGCACCCTCCCTACGCAAGTCGCGCAGACGCGGTGTGAACGGGTAATATACGTTTTTCTAACATGAATGCTCTTCGGGCGAGCGCAGGACGCGATGCGCCACTCGCACAGCGCACCGGCAAACGAGACGTGAGAAACCAGAATACGCTGAGGGTCGTTGTGGATTGATCGATAGAATAGCGGAATGAGGCGATGGAGAAGTTCCTCCGCTACGTTTGACAAATGGCGATACGCTGAAAAATGTGTGAAATATCAGTAGTGAACACACGAATAGGTTCATTTGGCATCAGAGCTTGGCAAGAAATGCGAACGACCACTCGCTTTCGCCGATGAAACTCCAGAAGTTGGTTTACTTTGCCCACGGCGTGAGCGTGCCGTGTGAACCCACTGCGGCTACCACGGGCACGCTTACGCCGTCCGCTCGCCAATCGCACGTTTGTGCGTGAAATGCCTGCCTTAAAAGATAAGCGACAAAATAGCGCAACTTCAAAACTTGCGCTGCGGGCGGGCACTCCACGCGAAATATCACCGCCCGATTAGTTAGGTTCCTGGTATTACGTGTCCTCGCGACGGTGCGAGTACAGGCAGTAGAAATCGAAGTCCACCGCGAGCGCGTACCTTGCTAACCCCTCGGTGATGGCCCGTTCGAAGTGCAGTCCCGGGTACTCGCTGTGGAAGTATCCCACCAATTGCATGATCCCGCCGAACTCCCGTGATACTGCCGCGAACGCTTCGGGGTTTGCGTTAAGTTGGGATAGCACATCGGCGATGTGGGCCTCTAAATCCTTGTCTCTATCGAGACGCGAATGCAGCGACCAACGACTGAATTTCCGTTCCATTTGCCGACGAGGGCAGATGTCGCCCTGCCGCCAGCACTCGGTCGGCGGCACCCCGACCCGTGCGGTGATGTCGGCCGGGTCGAAGCCATCGACCACGAAAAAATAGGCGTACTGTTCATTGTCTTCGACCATACGCACAATCTATCAACCAGCTACTCCACATTCTCCGCAGAACGGTTGTTTATTCCGATCCCGGTGCCGCGACTGTCGGACATCACTTCCGCGTCGCAGCCGGTTTCGTTGCGGCGGTGTCGTTTGACGCAACCAAAAAGTAGCTGCTGACGGCGATGATCGCCAGCACGCCCAAGGCGAGGATCGCGGGCAATAAGCCGGAGGCTTTCGCGATCGGTTTCGGTTGGTTCACGCCGAACATTGCGGCCATCTTCTTCTCGGTGGCGGCATCGACGATCTCGGTGTCGGACCAACTCGGCTCAAGCGGTGGCATCGCGAACACGGGGTTCGGTTCCGCTG
Source organism: Limnoglobus sp. (assembly GCA_043785305.1). Taxonomy (GTDB): domain Bacteria; phylum Planctomycetota; class Planctomycetia; order Gemmatales; family Gemmataceae; genus Limnoglobus. The sequence continues at coordinate 18,579 of JAYVXI010000065.1, forward strand.
GCAGTGCAGCTCGACCGGGTAGCGTTTCCTGAAGAGCGTTGGCGACCGTTGGCTGATTTGCACCCGATGGCGATTGCGAGGCACCCGATTGCGTGCCGAGTTGCACAGCCGAGCCACTCGGTTGATAGCTGTTGAACAAGCGCGAGCCGCCGGAAACGGGGCCATTGCCGCTCCAACTGTTGAAACTCACACCGGTGCCGGGCGAGTGGATGCCGCCGTTCGATTCGGGGAAGTCTTCCGATAGCGGTACCGATGCCCCGAGCCGTGCCCACGGGGATAGCGCATCCATCGCCTCGCGGGCGCTCCGGTAGCGATCTTCGATCTTCTTCGCCATCAATTTTTGCACGACGGCCGAAAGTTCCATCGGCACCTCGTTGTTCACCACGTGCAGTGGCGTCGCTTCTTTCACTGCGTGGCTAATCAGCTTCTGCGAAATTTTGCCACCGTGGAACGGCGCTTGGCCCGCAAGCAAATAGTACGCGGTGCAGCCGAGCGAGTAGAGGTCGGCGCGGGCATCGACCGTCGAGGAATTCACTGCTTGTTCGGGTGCGAGGTAGTCGGCGGTGCCGACGATCTTGGCCCCCTCGCCGCGGGTGAGCGCATCGTCGTCGAGTTCGGATCGCACGAGTCCGAGGTCCAGAATGCGAACGACACCGGTGCGGTCGAGCAACAGGTTCGCGGGCTTAATATCGCGGTGAATTAGCGAGCGATCGTGGACGGCGGTGAGGCCGCTGGCCACCTGCCAGATGTAATTCGCAGCGCGTTGCGGCGTAATGCGGCCACGCCGGGCGATGAGGTCGTGCAGCGTCACGCCGTCGATATATTCCATGACGAGGTACGCCACGTCGCCGTCCATTTCGACGTCGAACGCACGCACGAGATTCGGGTGTTCGAGTAGCGCCGCCGCCCGCGATTCCCGCAAGAATCGCTCGCGGGCAAACGCATTCCCGGATCGATCCGGCGGCAGCACCTTCAGCGCTACGCGGCGCTTCATGCTCGTATGTTCGGCCAGATAGACCTGGCCCATGCCACCCATGCCGATGCGGTCGAGTAGACGGTATTTCCCCAGCACGAAGCCACGGTAACGGCCACGAAGTAGTTGCTCCGCTTGGAAATTCGTCAGCAACCCATCCGCTTGCAAAGTCCGCACGACGAGCGCGGGTGTGTCGAGTTCGGGGTGCGAGGCCAGAACCGCATCGATCTGCGCGTCGGTTAGCAATTGACTCTTGCGAATGATGTCGAACAAATCGGGTGCGGTGGTCGGTGCGGCCATAAAACATCCAAATTCGGCGTGATGAAGATCGCGAAAACTAAAGAATGCAAGTGAACGAAGAATAGGTTTGGATTCGCGTCGCGATGTGCAATTATTCGGCATATTCCACAAACTTTTGCCGGGCTGCCTGAGTTTCCGACGCCGCACTGTCGGCTTCTCGCGGGCGATAAATTCTGCGTACGGGCCGCATGAAATTGCTATCGCGACAAACGAAAAAACGCCTGTCGGAGAAATTTCTTCGACAGACGTCGTTGGTTTGCCGACCACGGTTACTTCTTCGGCGTGGCTGCGACCTTCGCAACGTACCCCGGCGAGGCGTTGAACGCCTTGACCACCGTGGCATCGTCGGTTTTCCAGACGCGGACTTCGCCATCGTATGCGCCACCGGCAACTTGTTTGCCGTCGGGGCTGATCGCCACCGCGTACACGAAGTCGGTCAGCCCTTGGAAGGTTTTCACGTTCGCGAGGGTTTCCATGTTCCACGAGCGAATCGACTTGTCGGCCGAGGCCGTTAGCAAGATCGGCTCTTTGGGGTGAGCGACGATCTTGAACACATCGTCGCCGTGGCCGCCGCCCGCTTTGATCTGCTTGCCTTCGCCCGTCGGCTTCCAGTTTCGCAGTTGTTTATCTGCACCTACCGAAAAACCGACGGTGCCATCGGCCTTCATCGCGACGCCGTACACGATGTTCTGATGCTCGGGGAACGTCAGTACCGATTCCTTCGCTTTGAGATCCCACACCTTCGCGGTCTTGTCGCGCCCGGCGGTTAGTAGATACTTGCCGTCTGCGGAAAGCGCGACGCCGAGAACCCAATCGGCGTGGTTTTCCACCGTCTGTTCGAGCTTCGCCGCCGCCACGCCACCGGTTAAATCCCACACCCGCACCGTGCGGTCGCAACCGCCGGAGACGAGCCGCTTGCCATCGGCCGACACCGCCAGGCAGAGCACCGAATCGTCGGCATCGAGGAGCTGCTTCACCATCGTCAGCGGGTCGTTGACGCCATCGAGAATGGCGACGCCGTTCTGCATTTCCTTCGGCTTCGCGGCGAGGCTGAAGATGCGAACATCGCCTTCCTGGCCAGGCCGTCCGCCGGCTACCGCGAGTTTACCATCGGGCAGGAACGCCATCGCATACGCGCGTTCCGCACGGGTGCGAACCCGCTTCACCAGCTTCGCAGTGGCGATGTCCCACACCGTCAGTTCGTGGTGCCCACCGACGACGAGTTGCTTGCCATCGGGGGTAAATGCGAGTGCGTTGACGATCGTGGGGAACGAGTATTTTTCGGCGGGAACGGGCGGTGCCCAGCGCACGCGGAGTTCTTTCACGAGGTCCGCTTTCGGGGCCAGCCCGGCATCGAGTTTCGCGCCTTCCTGAATCCAGCGTGCGATAATGTCCGCCTTCGCCTTCGGCACCGCTTCGCCCTTATCTCGCGGCGGCATCCGGCGTTCTTCTTTCGTGACCATCAGCGTGTAAAACTCGCTATCCTCGTGCTTGCCGATGGTGATTTGTTCGCCGCCAGAGCCACCGGCCATGATCTTCTCGAACGTGGTCATGTCGAACTTGCCAGAGCGTTTCTTCATGTCGTGGCAAGCGAAGCAGTTTTCTTTGAGGATCGGTGCCACGTCGTTGATGAAGCTGATCGGCTTCGCCGCCGGCGGTTGCGCCGATGCCGATGGCCCTGCCGCAAACAGTAGCGCAGCCAGTGCCGCCGCAGCGAGCGCGCACAATATGCAATAACACGGACGCTTCATGGTGGGTCTCGTTCGGGAACGAAAAGCGAGTAAAGGCAGGTAATCGCATTATAAGCGAACGGCGCGACGCAAGAAAGCCCACGTGGAGAGTAAGTTTAGCGTCGAAACCTATTCCGAGTCACCGCGTTCGTCTACAGCCGATTGACAAGCCCATTTCGATCGGTGATAATTCGCAGACGATCCTTCCCAGCACATCGGGCAAGCTCATGGACCACGACCAACGATTCAAGTCG
>JAYVXI010000066.1:0-7343 GCA_043785305.1 Limnoglobus sp.
AGCCGCGCGTTCACCACCGTCTTGCACGCACTCGCAATCGCACCGCTGCCTATGAACCAACCGTTGGCTTCATACCTCGGATAGTCCATCCGATGGCACGGATTCCGAAAGTAACCCAACACCTCTTCTCGCACACGCGACAACGCTTTCGACGGCGGCCAGTCCCACTTCTCCCACACGTCGCGCATCGCCGCACCGCCCTCGTCCCGCAAAAATCGCGACCACGACTTCGCCTGCTCCAACGCCTTCCCCTCATCGGTCGGATGCAACGCCTTCGCCAGCTTCGACACGTACTCCGATGCATGGTAGAAATCCAAAATCACCGCGTTCACACGAGGAAAATGCACGGTCAGAAACGGTTCCAGACCCGAACCGCCATCGCTCAACGCCACCCACACCTCGGCGTCGTCCAGACCGACCGCCGCACCTTGTTTCCGCAGCAGCGGACCCATCTCGTCCAGCGGATACAACCCACTCACGTATCGAGCCTGCATCGTCGCGCCGGGCTTCGGAACAAAATCGACGACGCGCTCGCGATCCGGGAACGGGTTGAGAATCATCCCGACGTACGCCATCCGCCCATCCGCTTTTCCGCCTCGAATTCCCTGTTGCGGAACACCCGTCGCATCGATTTCGATGTAGCCCACCGTCTTCCCGTTTGCGTCGCGATGCCAGTCCCAAGGCTGCTTGCCGCCAAAGACGCGACCCGCCTGAAGATGCTCCGCAATCCGCTCGCCCGCCGCCTCCGTCGTGCGTTCCACCGTCGATTCGCTCAGGTGAATTCCCGACGCTTCCTGCAACAACTCCGCCGCCTTGTCGAAGCTGTCTGCGTTCGCACCGCAGAGCGTCGCGAGCCGTTCCACGCCCGGTGACATCCGGCTGTCGGTCCGCCCGACGCGATCGTCCCACGGGCACGATCCCTTCCCGCACAAGCGGCAGTAGTAGTAAGCCCGATGACAACGGACGCTCCCGCCGACGCTCAGGACGGCTTTGGGGCGGTAGTCGTGGAAGCCGACGGTGACTTTGCAGTAGGGGCAATCGATGCTGGAACCGACGTAGCCACTTTTTTTCGAGGCGTTCCTCGAGGGCGTGGCCGAGAATTGGGAGCAGCCGATCCCGGAGTTGCAGTTCGGTTTTGCCGAAGAGCTTTTCGTCGGGCGTGGCCACGAGTTGTCGAGCCATGTCGAGGATGACATCGGCGGATCGCGTGCGAATACGCGCGGCGAGTTCTTGGGCCTTCGCTTCGAGATCGGGTGCCAGCGGTTGAGACATGATGGGTTCCTGCCAAAAGGGGGAATTTCCTCTCCACAATCAAAACTACGCCGAAGTGAACAAATTTGCCACCAACAATCGCGACGCACACCCTGATGGACTGATTCTGCCCGATTTCTCGTACGCGGTCGTTGGCGGTCGTGGTACTCTGGGATACGCTTTTACCCGATCTCAAGGATGTCGCTCATGCGTCGCTCGCTTGCTGTTGTTTTGTTGTTTACGGCGCTGCCGGCGTTCGCCGCCGAGCCGATCCTCGCCTTCAAGAATGCCACGATCCACACCGGCATCGGCGAGCCGATTCTGGCCGGTACGCTGATCGTGCAAGATGGCAAAATCCTCGCCATCGGGAAGGATGTCGCGATCCCGGCAGGGGCGACGACGACGGACCTCAAAGGGGCGGTGATTATCCCTGGCCTCGTCGATACGCACTCGCACATCGGCATCTACCCGAAGCCGGCGATTGCGGCCCACCAGGACGGCAACGAGATGAGCGGCCCCGTGCAATCCGGCGTGCGGGCGCTCGATTCCATCGACCCGAACGATCCCGGTATTCGCATGGCCGTCGCGGGTGGCATTACCACCGCGAACATCATGCCCGGTAGTGGAAACGTCATCGGCGGGCAGACGCTTTACGTCAAACTCCACGGCACCACCGTCGAACAGATGCGCATCCTCGGGAAGCTCGCCGATGGTACCGAAGTGCTCGGCGGGTTGAAGATGGCGAACGGCGAAAACCCCAAGGGCTACGGCAAACGCGGGCAGGCCCCGTTCACGCGGATGAAGGTCGCTGCGCTGCAACGCGAGCAATTTCTGAAGGCGAAAGAGTACCTCGCGAAGCTGGGCACCGACAAGAAACCCGATCGCGATCTGTCGCTCGAACCGCTCGTCGAAGTGCTTCAAAAGAAGCGCACCGTTCACTTCCACTGCCACCGTGCCGACGACCTCATGACGGCGCTACGAATCGCCGAGGAGTTCGGGTTCGAGATCGTTTTGCAACACGGCACGGAAGGCTATCGCATCGCGGACATTCTGGCGAAGAAGTCGATCCCCGTGTCGCTGACGCTCGTCGAAAGCCCTGGCGGCAAAGCCGAAGTGATGGGGTTGCTCGAAGAAACGGCTGCGATTTTGGACAAAGCTGGCGTGCCCGTTTGCATTAACACCGACGACTTCATCACCGAATCGCGGTTCTACCTGAAGACCGGTGCGATTGCGGTTCGTGGCGGCATGTCCGAGGCTGCCGCACTGCGTGCGCTGACGACGACACCCGCGAAAGTGCTGCACCTCGACCACCGCGTCGGCAGCCTCGAAAAAGGCAAAGACGCCGACTTCGTCGTCCTCACCGGCTCGCCGTTTTCGGTATACACGAAGGTGCAACAAACTTGGATCGATGGCGTGAAACGCTTCGACGCCAGCGACGTGAAGGACCGCAGTTACCGCGACGGCGGGCTGTGGTTGTCGAACCGCGACCAAGTGCCGACGCTGCCGGAAGTCGTGGCACCGAAGCCCGCGATCGTGCCGGAGATTCGCAAAAAGTCCGATCTGGGCAGCGCGAAAACCTTCGTAATCTCGGCGGGTCGCATCCATACGGGCACCGGGCCGCCGATCGAAAACGCCATAATTATCGTCGAAAATGGCTTGATTAAGACGATCGGGCCGCGTGCGAGTACCGGCGTACCCGCGAACGCACCGATCCTGACGGCGCGCGAACTGTCGCCCGGCCTGATCGATCCGCACACCGTTGCGGGCCTCAGCGGCGCGTGGAACATCCCGGCCGATCAGGACCAGGACGAAACCAGCGATCCGAACCAGGCCGATTTGCGCGTCCTCGATGGCTTCAATCCGACCGAGCCGCTGATGGAGTTTCTGCGTGCGAATGGCATCTCGATCATCCATGCGACACCGGGCCGCGCGGCAGTGATTGCGGGACAATCGGGCGTGTTCCGCACCGATGCCCGCACCGTGGAATTGGCTGCGCTCAAACCCGTCGCGGGCATCCTCGTCAACCTCGGCGAGACGCCGAAAGAGGTGTTCAAGGACAAAGGCCCGAAGACCCGCATGGGCGTCGCCGCGCTCGTCCGCAAAGCCTTCACCGAAGCGCAGAGTTACAAGCTCAGGAAGGATGCGACCAGCGCGTTGTCGCCGAAGCACGAAGCGCTGTTGCCTGCACTCGCTGGCACCGTGCCCGTGTACTTTGCGGCACATCGTGCGGACGACATCCTGACGGCACTCCGCATCAGCGATGAGTTTAAACTGAAACCGATTCTGGTGCTCGCGACCGATGGTTACCTCGTGGCCGACGAGTTGGCGAAACGCAAAGTACCGGTGATCGTTCACCCGACGATGCAGCGGCCCGGCGGCAGTATGGAGACTCGGAATTCCTTCCTGGGGAACGCGGCCGCACTGCAAGCGAAGGGCGTGTCGGTGACGATTTGCACGAGCTACGAAGGCTACGTGCCAAAACAGCGGAACCTGCGGTTGGAAGCGGGCGTCGCCGCCGCGAATGGCCTCGGCCACGAAGGTGCAATGCGGGCGATCACGATCGATGCCGCGAAACTCCTCGGCATTGCGGACAAGTACGGCAGTATCGAAGTCGGCAAAGTAGCGGACATCGTGCTATACGATGGCGACCCGTTCGAGCCGACGACGCACGTCACGCACACGATCCTCAACGGCAAACTGCGGTTCGATCGTTCGGAGTATCTGAAGCTACCGTTCGAGCGCCGCATTCTGCCGATCATCAGCGGCGGCGGCGGCATCGGCTGCTGTCTGGGGATTTGGTGAAATAACGTACGGTTCAAAATCGACGTAAGTCACAATTCGTGTGGGTGCGCCAACCCAAAGCCCACGGACGGCCGTCCGTGGGGAGTAGCAGTATGTGAAAGACGACATCGCGTTCGACCCAACGCAGTGTAGGAATCGCATTTTGTCGCGAATGGCTTTTCGACAAGCCTATTGGGATCCGTCGCCAATAGGCGAGCGTATTTCGATCTACCTCGTGACAGCCGATTTCAAGCAGAATAGATTGCTCAATTGATAAAATTGCTCGATATGTGTTGCATTATGGAGCGAAGTGTTTAAAGTATATTAAGATTAATGCTTATTGTCGACAGGCTAACTATCTGGGGATGAATCAATGTCTGGTGAGGCAAACAAAAAATGTATCGAGTGCCAGTGTGTTATGACACCGGTAGTCGTCATGGAGAATGATAACAAGGGACTAGCGTACCGAATGCTAGACGCGCAAAGAATCCACTTCGGGGGTATTCCGAGTCGTCGAGTACAGGCGTACATTTGCGGCGGTTGCGGGCGAATCGCTCTTTATGGCAGTGCCCCGAATGTCGAAACAGACGATTCAACAGATGCTGTTGCATGATTCATTTCTGGGATTTCTGTGATCCTTCAGTCGTCTCTTTCTTTTCCGTCTTTTCGGGTTTGCCCCGGATGGGTAACGGGATGTAGCCACGGGTGGAGTGACGCTCGACAACGTCGAGTAGAACGCAACCCATGGAGGAGTTTACAAATGGAAACGGTTTCTGCGGCAGGAAGTTCCACGGGTTCCGCTGCGCTTTACCCGTGGCTACATTCCTACGCCCCTCCGGGGCGTTCCGACCGCAATCTGTCTCGGTTTAAGCGTGAAGCTTCATAAGGCTGAACTGTTACGGCGACAAGACTAAAGTCATCAACCATCGGATCCCACGTGAAACGAAACAACGAACTCATCCGTAGGATAGTGCTTGCCATAGAGGATCACCCAAGTGGTCAAGCTCCGTACATTGAATTTGAAGGGTACGATCAAGGCGAGATTGGTTATCATGCGTACTTGTTGGTAGATGCTGGTCTTGCTCAGGGTGCAAATGTTACAACGAACTTAAGCCCTGGCCCACAATACATGATCAACAATCTGACTTCAGCAGGACACGATTTCGCTGAGAGCTCAAGGAACGAGCACATTTGGAATGAAGTGAAAGCCGAGATGCAGCAGAAGGGAGTGGTTAGTACAACTCTTGATGTCCTCAAAAGAATGCTTGACAAGCGATTGCGCAAACTGTTGGAAGTGGACTAAAACGGGTATCGCCAGTTTTGAACACACCGACCAGCAACGTCATCGCGCGGTTTACCCATCCCTGTGTCCGGTATACTGATGGGATAGGAGGTTGCCATGAAATACAAGATCGCGATTCACCGCTCCGAGGAAGGGATCAGCGTCTTCGTCCCGGCCCTGCCTGGCTGTTGGTCTGAGGGCGATACCGAGGAAGAAGCGATGTCCAACATACAGGATGCCATCCGGGAGTATCTGGCCGCCCTGGATGACCGCGTCCGAGATGCTGAATTACGCGAAATCGAAGTGCAGGTGTAATCGTGCCACGAATTCCGGGCGTCAACCACCTGGATGCGCTCACCGGTGCCGCCGCCACTGTGCTGAGTTTGGTCGTTCGGCGGCGGAGGGGCACCATGCGGTTTCGATTGCTACTTCTGATACTACTTGCATCTTGCGTCGGATGTCGTCCCGGAGCGCAGGCACCACTCGCTGCGGTTGCCGACGGCACCCCCTGGAAGTGGCAGTCCGACGCACACGGCTTCGAGGTAACCATCCCAACCGAGCGGTGGAAAGTGACGTCCAACCCGAACGTCCTGGCCAAGTTCGACTGCCTCCAGCCGTTGCTCGTTGCAAGCATCATCGGGGTCCGCCCAGCCGGATCCGATGCCGAGTTCGAGGCAGCAGTGGCCACCGGCGCGGCTGCGAAGGAAGCCGGGGCGTCGAATGTGATCGAGTACTCCAAGCCCAACCGCCACGGTCGCTTGCACTGGTTGTATGTAGCCGATCTTGTCGGTGGAGCTCATCCTCGCGTCTTCGGCACCTCCGTCACGCGGGTCGGCAACAAGGCGGTGCTCATAATGTTTGAGGGGCCGTGCCGGCAGAGCACCGAGGCCGGCCGAGTGTCGGAGGCCCAATCCCTCCGCACACAGGCCGAATTGTTCCTTGGCTCCGTTCGGTAACCGCTACGGCTTCCTCTGCCCCAAGTGACGTGAAGTTGGGCTTTCTATCGAGCTTCAGCGACATTCTTGTTCCGGTTTTGGCAACGCCGTGAAGGATTATTCCGCTTAAAATTTGACGTTTCTGTAACAAGTGATCGTGCGAGTAGCCGGAATGAAGCTCTTGTTCTGTTTCCGTGTATTCCGTGGTTCTCTTCCATTCTTAAAACCGAACAGCACCGGAATCACCACGGAACACACCGAGAGTTCCCTGGATGCGCGAAACGCGATCCAGGGCTACTGGCTGAAATCCCGTTGGGATAAAGAACCAAAACCAGGCTGCTGGGGTTCCGCAGTTACTTCTTCAACTCGACCTTCACTTTGTGAACGTACAGATTGCGGTCGAATTCGTTTTCCTTGTACACGTCGTTCGTGAAGGCGATGCTCAATTTCACATCGCCCTTCTTCAGTTTCACCTTGAAGGGATATTCCTTCGCATCGACCGTCGCGAGTTCGAATTTTTCCTTCACGACTTCGACGCCGACTTTCACCGTCATTGCGGCGTTCATTTTCTCGGCCGCATCGCACGAGGCTTCGATGAGGATGTTGTACTCGCCATCTTCAGGAACCTTGACCGTGGCGACGGCGGTACCATTGCTGTAAAAGGCGATTTTGCCATCGCCTTCGTTGAGCGTGACGCCATCGTCGTTGTTTGCGTAATCCGATTTGAGCTTGAAGTCCTTCAATTCGATGCGGATCGCATCGGCTGCGACCGCAAAACCGACACCCGCGACCACGACGGCCATTGCCGTTAGAAACAGACGACGGAACATGGGAGACACCTTTCGCAATGAGGAGAGAAAACGGGCGAATGCCCACCGACGCCAGACATGGACAGCCATAGTCCAGACATGGACAGCCATAGTTTAGGCGCAAGCGGGCCGAAAGGCGAATCGGTAGTATCGTGCCACCAATTTTGCAATGAGCCATTGGCCTATGAGCCACCGGGTTCATCCCTATCGCGTTCGGCACGGCGTTTGCCGTGCTTGGTCCGAGCCCAAAATGAGATTGGAGCTACGTGCCGATCGACCTCGCGG
>JAYVXI010000067.1:0-21610 GCA_043785305.1 Limnoglobus sp.
ACTCGACGGCAAGAGCTTGCTGAGCAATCAGTACGTGAATTTGGCAAACTTCTTCGGCGGCGACGTCAACAGTCGCGGCGGCATCCGCGTGGCAGTAAAGAACCTCGACGGCGACACGAAAGCCGACTTGGTCGTCGGCTCCGGCAGTGGGGCGGGTTCGCGCGTGACGGGCTATCTCGGCAAGAACATCGCCGCCGACGGCACGCCGACGACGCAGTTCGACTTCGATTCGATTAGCGGATTCACGGGTGGCGTGTTTGTGGGATAGTAGTGGATAGTTGCGAGTGGTTAGTTGTGAGTAAGAATGAAAAGCAGTGATTTCGATATTCTTCTCCGTGTTCTCTGTGACTCTGTGGTGAAATCGAAACAGGCACAGTTCGATTTCGATTCGATCAGCGGATTCACGGGTGGCGTGTTTGTGGGATAGTAGTGGATAGTTGCGAGTGGTTAGTTGTGAGCAAGAATGAGAAGTCGTTATTGAAATAACGAATTCTGATTATTACTCTGTGGTGATTTCGTAACCGCTCAGGTTCCAGACGCAGAAGTCGAACGGAGGATTGACGCGACGCGACGGTGCGAATACAAAGGTACGAATGGGGATATAGCTCAGTTGGTAGAGCGCTTGAATGGCATTCAAGAGGTCAGGGGTTCAACTCCCCTTATCTCCACTCTCGGTTCTCCTTTTTGCATCTTCCTCGCTGGCACGTTTCCAAGACTCAAGTTTCGCATACGACTATGAGAATTGGGGGAATTCGGTTTGATGCAAACACCGAGTGCGGTATCTTTTGTAATACCGAATCTCGTGAGACGCGAATGAACTCTCTGGTACGCATCCTGCTTGCGGTGGCGCTGATTGCGGCAATCGGCGGCGTGTGGTACGGATTTTATCGATCGGCCCCTGCCGCAATCGACCCTCAAAAAGCCGTCGAAACGATCCGTCCCGACGCGGTCGCACCCGACCCGCGGCTGGCGTTCGATACGCCGTTCCGCAACGTCAAACCGCACGTCAAATACGTCGGCGATGCCGCCTGTTCCGGGTGCCATCCCGCCATCGACAAGAACTACCACGCGCACCCGATGGGCCGATCCGCCGAATACGTCGCAAAGGCTTCCGCCATCGAGACGTACGATGTCAAAAACAGCCTGAACGTTCAGGGTTATGGGCTGCGCGTCGAGCGCGTGGGCGATACGGTTCGCCATCGCATGACGGCAAACGATTCGACGGGCAAACCGCTCCCCGATCTCGTCGTGACCTCCGATGTGGCAATCGGTTCTGGCACGCGCGGGCGATCGTATCTGACCGTCGCCGACGGCGCGGTGACGCAGACGCCGATCAGTTGGTTCGGCCAAGGCGTGGACAAATGGGATGTGTCGCCGGGCTTCGATCTCAGCCGTGGCGGGAAGCGGCCGATCGGCGTGGAATGCTTGTTCTGCCACGTCGATCGCGTCGAACCCGTTGGACGCTCGCAAAACCGCTACCAGCAGCCACTCTTCGCGTTTCAGGCCAACGTGGGCTGCGAACGTTGCCACGGCCCCGGCGAACTCCACGTGGCCGAACGGAGCATCGGCGAGCCGTTTACGGGTATCGACACGACCATCGTGAACCCGAAACACCTTTCCAGCGAGCTGCGGATGAGCATCTGCCAACAGTGCCACCTCCAAGGCGAAGCGCGGGTGGCCCGCCGTGGCCGCGATCTGTTCGATTACCGTCCCGGCCTGCCGTGGGAGCAATTTACGAGCGTATTCGTTCGCCATCCGGATGCCGTGGACCCGCATCACTCGGTGGGACAGTTCGAGCAAATGACCGCGAGCCAATGCTTTACGGCGAGCGTTGGCAAGATGGATTGCACGACGTGCCACGACCCGCACTTGCGCCCCGCCGATGCCGCGATGGCCGCGTACTTCAACGCACGCTGCCAAAATTGCCACGAAAAGAAGGGCTGTTCGCTACCCGCACCCGCGCGAACGGCCAAGGAAAACAGTTGCATTGCGTGCCATATGCCGAAGGCGAGCAGCACGAACATTGCCCATACGTCGATCACCGATCACCGCATTCCGCGTCTGGGTTCGGCGACGAAACAGCCGACGCGCCGGTTGCCGCCCGGTGTCGAACCGCTCGTGGCATTTCGTCCGACGCCGTTTGCGCCCGACGCGGACGAACGCAGTCGCGACCTGGGAATTGCCCTCGCAGACAAGCTCGGCGACCTCCCGCCCGCAGCGCGCGAGATGCGGCGGTACTTGTCCAGTTTCGCCGAAGATCGTTTGATGATGTCGTTGAAATCGTGGCCCGGCGATCGGCGATCGTGGCAGGCATCGGCAGGCATCCACTCGGCGCGCGGGGACTTCAGTTTAGCGGTAAAAGCCGCCAAAACCGCCGTCAATCTCGCCCCGGATTCGGAGAAAGCGCTGACGATACTCGCCGATGCCGCGAACAGCGATCGACAGTTCGATACGGCCATCGCCGCTGCGGAAGAACTGATTCGCATCCACCCGAAGTCCGTCGATCACCGGCTACTCCTCGCCGTCGCGTATCTCGGCAAGAACGACTATAAAAAAGCCGAAACGATCTGCCGCGAAACGCTGGCGATTCACTCTCTGCTCCCGCAGGTTCACCTGTATCTGGGCGTCTGTCAGCATCAGCAGGGGGATGCGAAAGGCGGTCGCCAGTCGCGCGATACCGCAATCGGCCTGGCATCGCAACCGGCTCAGAAGTCGGCGTTCGGCGAGTGGTACGCGCAACAAACGCGATGAACCGATGGCCACCCATCGAAACCCGGGCTATCGTCCCCGCGCTTCCATGATGCGGGCGACTTCGGCGCAGTCTTTATCGCCGCGACCGCTGAAGCAAAGAACGATCGCTTCGTCGGCGTCGCGCTCGGCGGCCATTCGCATCGTTTCGACGATGGCGTGCGCGGTTTCGAGTGCGGGTAGGATCCCTTCGAGGCGGCTGCACAGGTAGAACGCTTCGATCGCTTCGTCGTCGGTGACGTTGCAGTAACGCACTCGATTGCTGTCTTTCCAGAAGCTATGTTCGGGGCCAACGGCAGGGTAATCCAGCCCGGCGGAGACGCTATGAACGTCGGAGGTTTGGCCGTCTTCGTCTTGCAAAACGTACGTGAACGTACCGTGGAGGACGCCCGGTTGGCCGTAGTTTAACGTGGCCGCATGGTTGCCGGGTTTCGCGTTGCGACCACCCGCTTCGACGCCGACGATTTCGACATTCTCATCGTCGATGAACGGGTAGAACATGCCGGCCGCGTTCGAGCCGCCGCCGACACACGCGACGATCGCATCGGGCAAATGCCCGATCTGTTCGAGGCATTGTTGTCGCGTCTCGCGGCCGATCACCGATTGGAAATCGCGAACCATCATCGGGAACGGGTGCGGCCCGATCGCGCTGCCGATGATGTAATGCGTGCTTTCGACCGACGACATCCATTCGCGCATCGCCTCGTTGACGGCATCGCGCAGCGTTCGACTGCCACTTTCGACGGGGAAGACTTCCGCGCCCATCGCCTTCATGCGGAAGACGTTGAGTTCCTGACGGCGAATATCCTCGGTGCCCATATAGACGCGGCACGACATCCCGAGCAGCGCCGCCGCCGTCGCGGATGCAACGCCGTGCTGGCCTGCGCCGGTCTCCGCGATGATGCGTTTCTTGCCCATCCGCTTCGTTAACAGTGCCTGCCCGATGGCGTTGTTGATCTTGTGCGCGCCGGTGTGATTGAGGTCTTCGCGCTTCAGGAAGATGCGTGCCCCGCCCGCTTCTTGCGTCAGTCGTTCGGCGAAGTACAGCCGCGACGGCCGCCCGACATACTCGTTCAAAATGCGGTGAAACTCGGCTTCGAACAGCGGATCGCGACGCGCATCTTCGTACGCATCGGTCAGTTGCTCGAGCGCGAACATCAGCGTCTCGGGAACGTACCGCCCGCCATAGTCGCCGAACCGCCCGCGACGGTCGGGCACAGCGGAAACGGGAGTGGCGAAAGTGGTCGTGAGTGTCATAGCCGTGTCGCAAAATAGTGGACGAAATTATAAAGCCGTTCGATACATCACAGTTCGAATTGGTCGATCGAGCCGATGGCGATCGCCTTCCGGAACGCGATGCGAAGTCGAGTCATATCTTCGGATTGTTGGACCCGCTTTTCCAATTCCGGTGGCACGCTTCCAAACTTCTGTTCGAGGAGCGTGATGAGGTTGAGACGCAGTTCGCAAATCGTACCCCGCGCTTCGCCTTGCGCGACTCCTTGCGCGACTCCTCGCGCTTCGCCATCTTGAAAGATCCCTTGGTACGTCGATGATTCACGCATGTGCTGGACCCCCACAAATAAAGGCTCGATTTCGCTTCTATCATACCGTAGCCCGAGCAAAATAAAACTCCCAATCAGAAGCTCGTTCTGCTTCTCGACATCGGCGAGTTCGGTTTCCGCGCGGCGAGAGAGTTCCCGCACCAACGCGGGTAAGCGATTCCTCGCATCGTTCGTCAGCAAGCCGAGCGGGGCAGTACCGATTGCGCCCGAAATCAACTCGTCGGCGGCCTGCTCCCAGATCCGAACCACGTCGTACGCGAACTGGAGTTTGACCTCGCCATTCCGCCGCATCCGGGTCAGCAGGCCGGTGGTCGTTCGTGCATTCGCTTCCGGTCGTAGGAGGATCGCCACCGATTCGACCGGCTCGCCGTAATTCGACTCCAACAACACATTATAGACGAGCATTCGCTCGGAAAGTTCGCCATCCCAACTCGACTGACACTCGATGTGCAACAGGCCCGCGCCGTCTGGCAACCGGAAGACTTTGTCCGCCATCGGTTGAATCGTCGCCAGTTGCGGGTCGATTGCGACGATGGGACCAGGCGGCAAATTCAGTCGCGGCCCGAGCCATTGCACCCAGTCGGCGGCGTAGTTGTCGAGCAGTTGCTTCAGTATCGTGTCGAACGGTTTGGACATGAATCTGCGCCTCGCCGTTCCTCGCGAACAATTCCGCAGTATATCAGCACTGTTTCGCGATTGATATTCCCGAGTGCCAGGTATGCCCGAACTGCCGGAGGTCGAGACCGTCGTCCGCGATTTGCGGCCCCTCCTCATCGGGCGGACTTTCCAAACCGCGAGCGCGGGGGTGTTGTCGCTGCGCAGGAAATGGAACGCCGATTGGGACGCGAAACTGATCGGTCGGACCGTCGCGTCGATCGAGCGGCGCGGCAAGTGGATCACTCTGAATTTCCGCGATGGGCCGTGGCTGCTCGTTCACCTCGGCATGACGGGGCAGTTCACCGTGAATGCCGCGATCGAGCCGTTGCCCGATCACACGCATCTGCGTTTCGGCCTGAGTGGCAAGCCCGATGAGCTGCGATTCCGCGATGTTCGCCGCTTCGGTTCGTTCGATCTGTTTGAAGCGCGTGCCGAACTCGATGCGTTTCTCGATGCACGACTCGGCCCGGAGCCGTTCGCCGTCGACCCCAAGTATTTTCAAAAGAAACTGTCGCAGACCGCACGGACATTGAAGGCGGCGCTACTCGATCAATCGCTCGTCGCTGGGGTGGGTAATATCTATGCCGATGAAGCGCTATTCGCGGCCCGATTGCATCCGAACGCGCGGGCGAACGACCTCACGGCGAAGCAGTGCGAACGGCTGCGCGTCGCCGTCGAAACGGTACTCATCAAGGCGATCGACGGCCGCGGCTCGACGATCCGCGACTACATCGGCGGCTCGGGTTTGAAGGGCACCTTCCAGAACGAATTCGCCGCCTACGGCCGTACCGGCCAACCGTGTCTCCGCTGCGAAACGCCGATCGAAGTCCTCCGCATCGCCGGGCGATCCTCGCACTATTGCCCGAAGTGCCAGGTGATCGGGTAATGACTCGACCGCGTCAGCGCTCGGATCGGGGACCGGCGCAGGCGGGTTTTCAGTCGATGAATGAAGGGCACGGAGGCAGTGGCGACCGCGTACAATCTGCGAATCGCCGACTGGCACACCTATTGGTAAAGGTATTGCAATATGCCACGCATTTGAATCGTTACACCGGCACCACCGCGGTCGCGGTTGGGCAATCGCATTACGGCGATCCGTTGGGCCAAGATGTTTCGCGAACTCGGTTACTCGTCGGTCATTTTGAACGAATACGATCGCGAACGTTGCGAGGCTCTCATCGCACTCCATGCCGTGAAGTCGTTCGCAAGCGTTGCACGCTACCGCACGATGCACCCGCAGTTTCGCATCGCAGTCGCAATCGCGGGCACCGATGTCACGGGCGAACCGACGGTCTTTCGCAAGTGCCTCGAACTGAGCGATCGAGTCGTTACCCTTCAGAGCGCGACGGCGTGCGTCCTTCCCAAAAACGTGTGGTCCAAAGTGCGCGTCATCGAGCAATCGTTTGCCGCACCGCGATTGTTACCGAAGCCACTCGCAGGTACCTTCGATGTGTGCGCGATCGGCCATCTGCGCGATGTCAAAGACCCCTTCTTACTGGCGCGGGCATTGCGATTGTTGCCGGAACAATCTCAGATTCGCGGCCATCATATTGGCGGAATCTTGACGCCGAACATGCGTTTGGAAGCGATTCGACAGATGCGTGCTGTGCCGCGCTATCGCTGGTTCGGCGAACTGCCCCGACACCAAACGATCCGCGCGATGGCACGTTGTCGCTTACTCATCGTCACATCCAGAAGCGAAGGCGGTCCGAGTGTCGTCTCCGAAGCGCTCGCGTGTGGCGTGCCGATCCTCTCGACCCGCGTGGCCGGAGTCACGGGCCTCCTCGGCAACGATTATCCAGGGCTATACGACGTCGGCGACGCTGCGGCGTTAGCCGCACTGTTGCAACGCTGCGAAACCGACGCGGCATTCTACGAATCGCTCCAGCAAGCCTGCGCCGCACGAAAATACCTCGTATCGCCCGAGCGCGAACGAGCCAACTGGAAGTCGCTGTTCGACGAATGGGGGTGGCGAAACGGCGAGTGAAAATCGGCACGGTCAAAGGCGGGTGGCCGTTTTGTCGTCGTTCGCGATTGCGATTCGGCGATTCTCCCAGAGGGCGACTCACGGGATCGCACGAACGGTTTTGTTAGCACGACGCGCCAGTTTTGAAGTTGCGCTGTTTGGCAATCTTCATTCTCGAAAACCCGGCGAGTGGTACGCGCTACAAACGCGATGAACCGGTCACACGACGCGGGCCAGATACTCTTTCAGATCGCGGGCGGGCATCGATCGGGCGTACAGCCAGCCTTGGGCGAGTTGCACCGCACGCCCTTTGAGGTGCGCCGCCTGATCTTCGCGCTCGACGCCTTCGGCAACCACTTTCAGCCCGAGTTTCAGCCCGAGTTCGATCAAGCTGTCGAGAATCAGCGGGATCGCGACGCCTTTGCCTTCGCCGGGTAGGAACGAACGGTCGATCTTCAGCAAATGGAACGGGAATTTGTGCAGGTAATTCAAGCTCGAATAGCCGGTGCCGAAGTCGTCGAGTGCGAAGCGGACGCCCTGTGCGGTCAGGCGTCGCATCTCGTTCGCAACGTCTTCGACCGGCCCTTCGATCAGCCCGCCTTCGGTCACTTCGAACACGAGGCGGTTCGACGGTATCCCCGCCCCGCGTGCCACGTACACCACGTCGGCGGCGGTGTTCGTCGTCAACATCACGGGTGGTAAATTCACCGTTAGGTAGAAGTCCGGCAAGCTGCGGAAGACATCGGCGAGGTCGGTGCCCGCCCTGCGAACGAGCCACAGCGTCAGGTCTTCGATCGCGCCGGATTGCTCGGCGATCGGTATGAACACATCGGGGCGAATGACGCCTTGCTCGGGGTGTTTCCAGCGCAAAAGTGCTTCGGCGGCGACGCAAACGCCCGTGTGGAGGTCGACGACGGGCTGGTAATGCACCTCGAATTCGCCGCGTTGGATGCCGAGACGCAGATCGTGATCGAGTCCCGTCCGCCGTCGCGTCAGCCAAGACGTGAAGGCGATGAGCGCGGCATTGCAAAGTAGCGCCACCGGCCCGACCACCGCGAGATTGTCGTACCAGCCGCGTAGCGCCCAACTTTGCAGCACGGCACCCACGGCACGAATCTGGCCATCGTCGGTCTTTCGCTCGGCGGTCAGCCATTGGCCATCGCTGGGTTGAAGAATGCCATCCGCCGTGGGCGGCGAACCGGCGGCGGCGAGGACTTGCCCATCGGCACGAACGAACGCCAAGTATCCTTGCGGCCCCAGATCGACATCGTCGAGGTACACCGTGAGTGCCGAGGGTTCGACGAGCACGTTCAACGAGCCGTTCGCTTCCGTCGGCACGCCGATGATGATCGACTTCTCGCGCATGATCGCGGTTTTGATCAACCCGACGACTTGCAAGCGATTCTCGCCCGGTCGGCAACGCTCGCTTTCGGTGATCAGTATCGGCGGTTCGACGGGTCCGAAGTTCGTCAGAACCAAACGCCCCGTGGCGTCGTTCAGCCCGGCTTCGCGGAAGCGCAAATCCTCGTACACCAGGCGAACGAGCTGCTTTTGCGTGTCGGCATGACTACGGCCCGTCGCATCGTTCCGAAGTCGCGATAGCGCTTTGTCGGCAGCGGTCAGCAATGAAGTCGCACGCCGATTCGCGGTGGCCACGTTGTCCGCGAGTGCCACCTCCGCGCGACGCACCGCCTGCCGATACGTGAGAACCAACAGGATCACCGTTGGCAGGAACGCCAACGCGATGAGAGCGACGAGCGTGCCGCGAAATCGCGACTTACGGGGTGTGGGCGTCATAAGGGAAATGTATTGTAAACTGATATGCGCGAGCGGGAAATCGTGCGCATTATCACGATGTGTCCAATAGCAAGTTCCGAGGGGCGTTGGGGTTGGCCGCAAGAAACGCTCGGTCTTATCATGAACGCATGACGCAGCCGGTTTCCGTTTCGATTTGGTGGCGGGTTCTCGCCCTCGCACTCCCCGCCCTCGCGCAACAGTATCTGTTGTTCGTCATTCAACGCTACGATCAGTTCCTCGCCGGGCGATTCTCCGCCGACCACCAAGCGGCTCTTACGAACGCGAATTACCTCTATTGGTTCATCTCGAGTTACACCGTTGTCGTTAGTGCCGGTGCCAGCGCGCTCGTTGGGCGGCTCGTCGGCGCGGGGGATCGCGCGACCGCCAACCGCGCGGCGGGGCAGTCGCTGCTTCTCGCCGCGTTCTTCGGTATCTTGGCCACGATCGCGGCGATGGTCGGCGGGCTGGCGCTACTCATCTGGGTGATCGACGTGCCGCTCGCCGCGCAACCGATTGCGATCGAATACCTTCGCCCACTCGTCGTCATCCTCGCGTTTCAAATGATCGAAACGGGCGGGATTGCGTGCCTCGTTGGTGCGGGCGATACGCGCACGGGGTTGTACGTGTTGGGCGGCGTGGCGGCGGTGAACGTGCCGGTGGCATTCGCGCTTTCGACGGGCTGGGGCGGGCTGCCCGACCTCGGTTTCGTCGGCATCGCGTACGGCACCGCGATCAGCCATAGTCTCGGTGGCATCGCCGTGTTGATGATGCTCTTACGCGGACGTTCGGGCATTCACGTCGAAGCGAAGTTCCTGTTGCCGAACCGCGAATTGATCCGCCGACTGTTGCGGGTGAGCATCCCGGCGGCGGTCGATAGTATGTCGATCGGCATCTGCCAGTTTTGGTTCCTGCAACTCGTGAACCGTCTCGGTAGCGAAGCCACCGCGGCACACGGGATCGCCATCGGCTGGGAAGCGCTCGGCTACCTGTCCGGGGCGGCGTTCGGCACGGCAGCAACATCGCTGGTCAGTCGAAACCTCGGCGCGGGTCGCCCGGAAGTGGCGTCGCACAGTGGCTGGGTGAGCCTCGCACTCGGCGGTGGAACGATGGTGTTTATGGGCATCGTGTTCTACACGTTCGCCCCATGGATGTGCCGACTGTTCAGCCCGAACAACGAAGTCGTCGTCGCCCAAGGCGTGACCGCACTCCGCACCGTGGCGTTCGCCATGCCCGCGCTCGCCAGCGCCATCGTGTTCACGTCGGCATTACGCGGAGCCGGTGATACCCGCGTGCCGGTGCTGTTTACTTGGATCGGCTTTCTGGTCGTGCGGATCCCCCTCGCGTATCTGCTCACCGGCCCGATGGAACTCGGCTTATTCGGTGCCTGGCTCGCGATGCTCGCCGACATTTGGCTCCGCGGCCTCTTGTTCTTCTGGCGATTCGCCGGCGGGAAATGGCAATCGATCCGCGTGTGATGCGCCTATCGGGAATTCGCCGCGACGCGGAGTCTTCGTAGCGGAGCGCGTACGCTTCACCCATTTACGATGGTGCGACCACGTTCGCTGCACAAAGCCTGCGCGTCGCATTCCTTAAAACTGCGCCAGGAATCGCAGGTCGTTTTGCCAAAACATCACTTCACCTTCAACACCGGTTGATCGGGATGCGCGGGATTCGGTATCAATCGCCGGTTGCGACAATCTGCGAGAAGGTCGGGCGTTTCTAACACGGTTTGGCCGATGAGCACTTCGTCTCCGAGTACGAGTGCGCCCTCCAGTGTATTGCGGCCCATCACATCGAATTCAATCGCTTCGGTAATCCCCACTTCTTCCTTGCGCCCGTCGGCGGACTCGGCCACGCGGGTGCCTCGGATGCCAACGCCCAATATGACGACCACGTGCGGCGGAATGATCGAGAGCACCGCGCCGGTATCGACCAAGGCGTCGGCTAAATAGGTACGGATTTTCTTTTTCGCCAACTTCTTCTGCCGATGTAACGCGGCATCCATCGCGTTCGTCAGCAGTACCTTCACGCGAATTTCGCCCACGGTTGTACCTCCCGCGACTTTGCCATCAAAACTACCATAATAACAGCTTCGACATGCAATCGATCCGCGTGTGATGCGACTATCAAAACTGTTCCAGGAACCGCAGGTCGTTTTGCCAGAACAGGCGGATGTCGTCGATCGCGTGTTTGAGCATCAGCATTCGTTGCGGCCCCATGCCGAATGCGAACCCGGTGACGATGTCGGGGTCGTAGCCGCCGTTGCGTAAGACCGTCGGGTGAACCATGCCCGCGCCCATGATTTCCAGCCAACCGGTGCCTTTCGTGAGGCGGTCGCGGTTCGGGTCTTCTTGCGGCCAATCGATGTCCACCTCGATGCTCGGTTCGGTGAACGGGAAGTAGCTCGAGCGGATGCGGATCTGTCGTTCGGGGCCGAACATTCGTCGTGCGAACGCGGTGATTGTACCTTTGAGGTCCGCCATCGTAACGCCTTCGCCGATGCACAATCCTTCGACTTGCAAGAACTGAATCTCGCTGCGAGTGCTGATCGCCTCGTTGCGGAAGCACATGCCGGGCAGGATCACGCGAATCGGGTTCGGGCACATCTCGCGCATCACGTGGATCTGCCCCGGCGACGTATGCGTCCGCAGCACGGTGCCGGGCGGCGAGTCCGCGAAGAACGTGTCCCACATGTCGCGCGCCGGGTGGTGCGGCGGCATGTTCAGCAGCTCGAAGTTGCGTTCGTCGGATTCGACATCGCGGGTGCGGTAGACCTGGAAACCGAGTTCGCCGTAGATCTGGTAAATCTCGCGCAAGATTTGTGTGGCAGGGTGCAATCGCCCCTGTGTAGGCCGCCGACCGGGGATTGTCACATCGAGCGGCGCGGCATTCAGGCTCGCCATCAGTGCCGCTTCCTTCGCCACCGACACCGCACTGGCATACGCCGTTTCGAGCGCGACTTTCACCTTGTTCGCTTCCTGCCCGAACGCAGCACGCTGCTCCTTCGGGATCGTGCCGAGTTTGCCGAGCGCGGCCTTCATCTGCCCCTTTTCGCCGATGAACTTCGACTTCCACGCCAGTAGCGTCGCTTCATCGGTGCAAGCGGTCAACTCGGTAATCGCCGTCGTTTCCAGCGTTTGCAGGTCGTCAGTCATCGCAGAATCCTTGTGCGCCATCCGGTATGAACACCCCGTAAGATACGCCGACATTTACAGAGTGGACACGGGAAGGATCGAGGGGAAACTTCAACCGTGAGGCGTGTCGAGTGGATCGCCCTCGTACAATGAACCCGCACTCGGATCTGCCGTTCGGGTGCGTTCTCGTTCGTAGGCGGGGCTATGGCTGCGGGTCGATTGGGTCGATATGCCGTGTTCTCGATCGTCGCTGCCGTGTGTACCATCGGCATGAAATCGACGGCGTACGCGCTCACCGGCTCGGCGGGGTTACTGTCCGATGCGCTCGAATCGGTCGTCAATCTCGTTGCGGCCTTCACCGCGTACTTTTCCCTTTGGTACGCGGCCCGCCCGGCCGACAACAACCACGCTTACGGCCACGAAAAGATCGAGTTCTTCGCCAGTGGCATGGAAGGCGTGCTGATTCTACTCGCCGGCATCGCCGCGATTGCGTTTGCCGTCGAACGACTGATTCACCCCAAGGAACTGAGTGCGGTCGAACTCGGTGTGGTCATCGCGCTGGCCGCAGCCGGGGTCAACTTCGCGGTAGGGCGGTTGCTCATTTCGGTCGGACGGCGAGCGCATTCCATCGTGCTCGAATCCGATGGCGAACATCTCATGGCCGACGTCTACACGACGGTCGCCATCGTCATTGGGCTGAGCATTGCGGCGATCACGAAGATCGACGAAATCGATGCGTTACTCGCGATGGCGGTCGGCGTACTCATCGGCTGGACCGGCTTCCGCCTCATCCGCCGTTCGGTTCACGGCCTCATGGATCATGCGCTCGAAGATGCGGAACTGAAGGCGTTACGCGACCGCATTCAATCGGCGTTACCCGCGAATGCCGACTATCACGCGCTGCGAACCCGCCGCGCCGGACGACGGACGTTCGCGGAGTTTCACTTGCTGGTATCCGGTGCGATGCCCGTTCGCGAGGCACATTCGACGGCACACAAAATCGAAGCGGAAATTCGCACGCAGTTCCCACTAATGACCGTGACGATTCACATCGAACCGATCGACGACCGGACTTCGTGGGAAGATGTCGAACTCGTTCCGCTCGACGACCCGATCCAGAAGGGGCCGCCGAAATGAACCTGTTCCAATCGCTATCGCTCGACGATCCGACGGTGCAAACCGTGACGGCGGGGACGGCACTCATCGGCGCGGTCGGCGGCTTCGTCGGCACGTTTGCCGTCATTCGCCGGCGGAGCCTCGAAGGCGATGCGGTGTCCCACGCGGCACTGCCCGGCGTGGCGATCGCGTTCTGTTTGGGTTCGCGTTCGCCGATCGGTTTGCAAATCGGCGGCGCGATTGCGGGCTGGTTCGCACTCATGACGGTCAACGGGCTGTCACGGCGGAGCGTGTTGCCGTTCGATGCCGTCCTCGGCGGTGTGCTCGCGGTGTTCTTCGGCATCGGTTTGGCGACGATGCGTGCGATCCAACAGTACGTGCCCGGTGCGGCGAATCACGGCCTCGAACGCTATCTCTTCGGCCAAGCGGCGACGATGCGGATGGACGATCTGCAAGCGATTGCGGGCTTCGGCCTGATCGCCGTCGTCACGCTGATGTTACTTTGGAAGCAAGTGAAACTCGTCAGCTTCGACCCTGCGTATGCGACGGTGCAAGGTATCCCGACGCGGTTCATCGATGGCGTGTTGGCGGCGCTCGTCGTCGGTGCGGTCGTGGTCGGATTGCAAGCCGTCGGCGTGGTTTTGATGAGCGCGTTACTCGTCGCGCCGGCCGTGGCGGCACGCCAGTGGACGAACCGCCTCGGGCCGCTCAGCCTTCTCGCGGCGGGTATCGGCGCAATCGCAGGAGTAGCCGGCACGTTGCTCAGCACCGCACTCAGCGACGAGACGCGAAGTGTCTCGACGGGGCCGACTATCGTACTTTGCGTCACGAGCATCGTCGTGGCGTCGATTCTGTTTTCGCCGCGAAACGGGCTGCTTTCACAGGTCTTTCGTCGAAAGGTCGCCCCAACGTGATACCAATGTGGGTGACACCGGCACACGAAACGACCGCCGTGATGGTCGCCGTCGGGGCCGCTTGCGCGGTGCCCGGCGTCTTTCTCGTCCTTCGCAAAATGGTACTGATCGCCGATGCGATGAGCCACGTGCTGCTGTTGGGAATCGTGCTCGCGTATCTGCTGGCGAACGATGCCACATCGGCATGGCTCTACGTCGGGGCGACCGCATCCGGTGTGCTCACCGTGGCGCTCGTCGAGATGTTACAGCGAACGAAACGCCTGAAGGAAGATGCCGCGATCTCGCTCGTGTTCCCCGCGTTATTCAGCGTCGGCGTCATCCTCTCGACGCTCTATTTACGCAACACGCACCTCGACGCCGACCGCGTGTTGCTCGGCTCGGTGGAACTCGCGTTCCTCGATCGCTTCACGATTCGCGGCATCGACTGCGGCCCGCGTTCGTTCGTCGTACTCAGTATTTGCTTTCTCGGGATGCTCGCGTTCACGATCGCGTTTTACAAGGAATTGAAGCTGTCCACGTTCGATGCCGGCCTCGCCACGACGCTCGGTTTTGCACCCGCGATTTTGCATTATGCACTGATGACGAGCGTATCCCTCACGACCGTGGCGGCATTCGACGCCGTTGGCCCGGTGCTGGTATTGGCGTTCTTCGCGGTGCCACCGCTGGCTGCGCGATTGCTGACGAACCGCCTGTCCCGGATGCTCATTTTCAGCGTGGCGTTCGCCGTGATCGGCGCGATTGGCGGAACGCAACTCGCGTTCCAACTCGATTCGAACATCGCCGGAACCGTGGCCGGGGTACTCGGGATGATGTTCGCGATCGTCTGGGTGTTCGCCCCCGAACGCGGGCAGATTGCAAATCTGTTGCGCGAATATCAACAGCGCCGCAGCTTCCGCGAAACGATGTTGGCGATCCACCTCCACCGCCACGAAGGCACGCCGAGCGAACCCGAAGAATCGCTCTCGGCGGGCCTGCACTTGCACCTGAACTGGACCGAAGCCGAGACGACCGCCACCGTGGAACGCGCCATCCGCCACGACCTGATCGCAAGAAATCGCGAGTACCTGATACTGACTGAAATTGGCCGAAACCGCGTCGCCGAGATGTTGAACACGCTGCCGTGATGGATGCGCGAAAATAGCTACTCCATTTTGTCCGCAAGTTCGCTGTAAATGTCGGGCTGCTGTCGATTCCAACTCGCTCCGAAATGTTCCCATAGTGCGACCAACCCCAACAACTCTGGACCGGAGTACGCAGTGAATTGCTGACTATCCTTCATCGCGCACCATATCGAACTGTTGTCCCCTTGTTCGAGCCATAAATCGTAGCCTTTTTGGCGGAGGACAATCAGACATGGGTTGTTTGCATTTCCCGATGCAACGAGGCTCGAACGAATTTGCGTTTCCATATCCGCTCCACAAAATTTAGTTTGCACTCGCTCAGCAACAGTTGCATATGCATCGTCGGAAAAAGATGGTGTTATTCTCCAGTCCGCATTTCACTAGACCGTTCACCGATTATCAGATCGCGAACGCTCATTTATTCGTGTTGTCAGTTTGAGTGGTAGCCAGCGCCCGGCGTTTGAGTTCATCCCAATCGGCACGGGTCATTGGAGTGGCCGGACCACTTTGTAAGGATTTGAGCAACGCAGCTTCCACTTCGGCTTCATGGCCAACAAACGGTGATTCGTCGGGCGGTTCCGCAAGTAAAATAGACATAACCGTCCTCCGGTTGCACGCATTACCGCCGTGCGATTTTGACGGCGGTGCCGTAGGCGAGCACTTCGGTGGTGGCTTGGGCGAACTCGGTGGCGTCGTAGCGCATTGCGATGATCGCGTCCGCGCCGGCTTCCGCTGCGTGTTCGACCATCCGGTTGTAGGCGTCTTCGCGGGCTTGCTCGCACACCTTCGCGTACGATTCAATGTTGCCGCCGATGAGCTGCTTTAAGCCCCCGAGCAGACCCTGCTTGATACTCGGCGATCGCACCACGATCCCACGAACGATGCCGAGGAATTCCGTCACAGTTGCGCCGGGAACATCGTTGCCAGTCGTCACGATCATGAGCATCTCCATCGATTGCCGCCTTCCGAAGAAGGCATTTGGGTATCACTCTGAGGATCATCATCTATTCGTGCGCGACCGTCAATGATTTTGACGACGTGAAAATTGCTTTGTAGCAGAAGTCGTGAGACTTCTGACGCCGTGACTTCCCGCTTCCCGAAGTCTCACGACTTCGACTACGTGAAAATCGCTTTGCCCATCCGCGAGCGTCATGTCACCACGATTTCGCGTAAGGCTCTTCTCGCGTCGTTGTGGCCTTTCGACGAAGCGAATTCGAGCCACTGATACGCTTCGTTAAGGTTCCTGCGGACGACGGTGCCGTCGCGGAACAAGATGCCGATGCGATAGGCGGCCTCGGCGTGGCCCTGCTTCGCGGCCTGCACGTACCAGTTGGCACCGGTGAGTTCGTCGATCGCCATGCCTGCGCCGTTCCAGTGCATACAGCCGATCTGGAACATCGCATCGGCGTTTCCCATCTGGGCGGATTCCTTCAGCCAGCGCATCGCTTCGCGGTCGTTCGGCGTGCCGAGCATCGGGTCGCGGTGCCACATGCCGAGCGCGAATTGCGCCTTCGCGAATCCCCCTTCGGCGGCCTTCGTGTAACACTGAATCGCGAACTCGTAGTCTCGCTTGATCTCATCGCCAGCGATCAGCATTTTGCCGAGTTTGTACATCGCGGGAATGTAGCCGTGGTTCGCCGAGCGCAGGAACCACTCGGCGGCCGCCAGCGCATTCGGCTTCATCGCGTGGCCATCGTAGTGCATCAGCCCGATCGAATACTCGGACGGCGGGTGATCCATTTCGATCGCTTTGGTATACCACGCGAGTGCCGTCTTGCGGTCGCGCTCGACACCCGCGCCATCGAGGTAGCATTCGCCGATCAGCCACATCGCATCGACGAGTTCCGCTGCGGCTTCTTCAAAATTGTCTGCCGCTTTGTCCGTGTCGCGCCGCGTTTGAATCCCTTCGGCGAGGCATTCGCCGTATAGAACCTGCCCGCACGGATGCGCGCAATGGGCCGCTTCTTTCCATTCGCGAAACCGCGTCTCGGCCGCCAATTCCAGGTGCGCAGGCACATCGCCGCCCCGACGCAACACGCGGGCATACTCCTTGTAATCGTCCTGGAGCGCAGTCTGCTGGTGTTCGCTGAGCGAAGTCATCGCGTCGGGCATGGTTCAACCGAAGTTCGGATCGCGGGGAGTGGCAAAGTGAATTTAGTGCGCGATTCGACGCCGTGCGGTTCAAGTCGAGGCACAATCGCTGCTCAATCGAAAACAATCATTCTCGAACCGGAGCAACAACGGTCGACCGACCACTTCGCACGCCCACCCATTCCACAACGCAAATCGGATCGCATCGGCGACAAATTGAGGTGTAACGACCGACGGTGATGCCCCCACTCCTTCTGGCTCCAGCCAGTCGCACCAGCCCCACTCGACGTAGAGTTGCGGCCCCGAGCGCCCTTCGGGAATCACCACAAGCCGACCGTCGAACCGCCAGCGGAACCGGTAACCATCAACGGCGATCCGACGCAAGCGTTTTGCCATCGTAATCGCCAACCCAGTGCATAAATGCAAATATATTTGCTGCCAAGACAGCTTTGTTAGATCATATTACGCCTGTTTGGCATTCGCGATCAGTTTAGTATCAGGCGGACTTTCACACACGTCCCTCACATCGCCATGATGACGGTCTTCACTTCCGTGTACATTTGCAGTGCGTACGAGCCGAGTTCGCGGCCGATGCCGGACATCTTGAAGCCGCCGAACGGTGCGGCGGCGTCGAAGACGTCGTAGCAATTCACCCACACCGTGCCCGCTTTCAGACTGTTCGATAGCCGTAGCGCTTTCTGAATGTCCTTCGTCCAGACGGCGGCGGCGAGGCCGAAGTGCGTGCGGTTGCCGCGCTCGATGACTTCGTCGATGTTCTTGAACTTCAAGATGCTCATCACCGGGCCGAAGATTTCTTCGCGCGCGATCGTCATCTCGTCTTGCACGTCGGCGAAGACTGTCGGCTGCACGAAGTAGCCGCGCGGGTGGTTCGTCGTGTCGCCACCCGCGACGAGCCGTGCGCCGTCTTTCTTGCCTGCGTCGATGTAGCCGTTGACGCGGTGCATCTGTTCTTCGGAGACTTGCGGCCCCTGTTCGGTGCGAATATCGAACGGGTCGCCGATCTTGCGGCCCTTCGCTTTCGCCGCGATTTTGTGAACGAACTCGTCGTACGCGCGCTCTTCGACGAACAGCCGCGAACCGGCGACGCAACACTGACCTTGGTTGAAAAACAAGCCGAAATATGCGCCTTCAACGGCCGCGTCGAGGTCGGCATCGGCGAAGACGACGTTCGGCGATTTGCCGCCGAGTTCGAGGCTGACGCGCTTCAGGTTGCTCTGCGCGGCGGCGGTCATGACGATCTTGCCCGTGCCCGTTTCACCCGTGAACGCGATCTTGTCCACGTCCATATGCGAGGCGAGTGCGGCACCGGCGGTCGGCCCGTAGCCCGGCACCACGTTGATGACGCCATCGGGGAAGCCGACGTCCTGCGCGAGCTTCGCGATGCGGAGCGCCGTCAGCGGCGTTTGCTCGGCGGGCTTCAAAACCAGCGTATTTCCGCACGCCAGCGCCGGTGCCCACTTCCACGCTTGCATGAGCATCGGGAAATTCCACGGGATAATCTGCCCG
Source organism: Limnoglobus sp. (assembly GCA_043785305.1). Classification (GTDB taxonomy): domain Bacteria; phylum Planctomycetota; class Planctomycetia; order Gemmatales; family Gemmataceae; genus Limnoglobus. The sequence goes on from JAYVXI010000067.1 coordinate 18,634, forward strand.
ACCACGCCGACCGGTTCGTGCCGCGTGTAACAAAAATAATTGCCGTCGATGGGGATGGTGTGGCCGTGATTCTTGTCCGCCCAGCCCGCGAAATAGCGGTAACATTGCACCGTGAGCGGCAGGTCGGCGGCGACCGATTCGCCGATCGGTTTGCCGTTGTCGAGCGTTTCCAGCGAGGCGAGTTCGTTCTTGTTCGCTTCGATTGCGTCCGCAAGTTTGTTGATGAGCCGCCCGCGTTCGCTCGGGTTCATCTTCGACCACGGCCCCGTTTCGTACGCCTTCCGCGCCGCCTTCACGGCCAGGTCGATGTCCGCACTGTCGCCCTCCGCCACGCGGCAAATCGTCTCGCCGGTCGCCGGGTTCACGGTGGTGAATGTCTTGCCCGAAACCGATTCGACCCATTTTCCGCCGATGAACATCGGCTGATCGGCTACCTTCGGCGGGCCAAGTTTGGGCTTCGGTGCAGTCGCAGTGGCAGGCATGGGAGAGGCCTCGAACGAGGAAGGGGACATTCGCCCATTGTCCACTTGCACGCCGTGGCGTCAAGTTCCAATTATGGCCCCGTGGCCCATACCTTCACGGTGCCGTCGGCGGCTCCGGTGGCGATGCGTTGGCCGTCCGATGTGAATGTCACGCACGTTACCGAACCGCGATGGCCTTCGAGCGTCGCGAGCACGTTGCCGGTGGCGATGTCCCAGATTCGCACGAGGCCATCTTCGTGAACCGATGCCAGCTTGCGGCCATCGTCGCTGAGCGCGAGGTTCATCGTGCGGCCAATCGGGCCGGTCCATTCGGGACGCATCGTTTTGGATGCGACATCGAACAACTTGATACCGGTGCCGGAGCCGCCCGCGATCAGCGTCGTGCCATCGGGCGTGTATGCGAGCGAGCTGATATGCCCACCCGTTACCTTCATGCTGCCGAGCACTCGGCCACTCGGCAGTTCCCACAGTTTGATCGCGCCATCGCTGGCCCCAGAGGCGAAACTGTTGCCCGTCGGCGATGCCAGTATTGCGTGAACGTGCTTCGTGTGGCCCTTCAACGTCTGGAGTAATTTGCGTTCGGCGACACTCCAGATTCGTACGAGTTTGTCGGCCCCGCCACTGACGAGATAGCGACCGTCGCCACTGAACGCGACGCATTCGGCCGCCTTCGTGTGATCGTGAAACGCGACGGTCTCGGTGCCCGTTTCGACATCCCAAATTTTCACATCGCCATCGTCCGACGCCGACGCCAGCGCACGATCATCGGGGGAAAATGTCAGCGAGCGAATCGGTTTCGAGTGTGCTGAAATCACCTGACGTTTCGCGCCGGTGGCGGCATCCCAGACGACGATGTTGCCATCATCGGCTGCCGACGCGATGCTGCGACCATCGTGCGAATGCGCCAACGAACGCACCACTCCCGTATGCCCGCGCCACGTCGCCAGCGAGTCGTCGCGATGGTGCCACAACGCCCAACCGATGGCCGCAAAAACAGCCACCGCAAGCAAAGCCAACAACGGTCTACGAAACGGAATCGTCATAGAGTTAGCATCTGAAATAGACTAAAAATAAAGCATTAACCGTTGCGGAAAATCATGAGTTTTACTCTGCGTTCTCTGCGAACTCTGCGGTTAAAAATTCTGTTTCGAGTGCCGTTAATCCAGATTCAGATTCACCTCGCCACCGGCGCGCGTGCCGAGGGCTTTCCACGTGACCGGCGAAATCGTTTGCCGTAGGAAGCGCACCGAGCCGTCGCCGAGTAGGATGTTCACGCCGCCGATGTGCTTGCTGCTCGCGTCTTCGACGTGGCCGAGCGTGTTGTTCGGCGTGCGGCCCTCGATCGCTTCGCCCGTGTTCGTGGTACACAAAATGTGCGATTCTTCCTCATCGAACGCGGGGTTGATCGGCTGAACCCGCGTACCGGTGACTGCGCCGACCCACGTTGTTTTCGGGGATCGCTTGCTCTCGCGTTCGGTGCCAATCATCGTGTTGCTCGAGCCGTCGGTGATATCGGTCACCTTGAAGCCGCGACTTTTCAGCGTGCGATCGCGGAGGAAAACGCCGGTGTTCGTGTCCGGGAAAACCGAGACTTCAAAGGTGCCACCGACGCCGACGTAGTTGGCATACGCGACATCGCAGATCGGCGAAAGACCTGCGCCAGTAAGTGAAACGATCCGCTGTGGTGGCGCATCCGACGGGCAGAGATACGTGTTCAAAACCTGTACGCGGACGTTCGCATGAACCGGGTCGGTGATGTCCAGATTCTGGTTGATCTGGCGATACAGGTTATCCTGTTCGATGAACGGCAGGATGATCGCACCCCAACCCCAGCCCGGCCCCGTGCTTTCCGAATCGAGGCTGACCGACTGCGAATTGAACCCTGCCGGGAACCGCTCGAACGTGCTGTGATAGTTGTGGAACGCGGTGCCGATCTGCTTGAGGTTGTTGGTACATTTCGCCCGCGCCGCCGCCTCCCGCACCTTCTGCACAGCCGGCAACAACAACCCGATGAGGATCGCAATGATCGCGATGACCACGAGCAATTCGATGAGCGTAAAGCCGCGCGGCGAGCGCCGAGGAACGAAGGATGACATTGTTACAACTCCGGATAAAGCAGAACAAATGGTAATTCAAAGTCATACTATCGGCAACCGTTTCGCGCCGCCAGTGCATTCGGAGGAAAATGATCGCGAACCGGAATCGCGCCGCGACGGTGTTGCGATTGGCTGCGTGGTCGTTGATGCGAAGCCAGAGTTATCTCGGCGCGTATCTGCGTCGGCAGCGTTCGCGATTGGGCGCGCCGAAGGCGATCAACGCGACGGCGCACAAGCTCGCTAGGATCTTTTACACGGTGTGGCGTATCAGAAGCGGAGCGAGGAGGAGTTTGCGAACGAGCATCAGAAGCGGATGGAGCAGAACTTGCACCGTCGCGCGAAGGAGTTGGGTTATGAGTGGAAGAAGATCGAAGTGCCGAAGGACGAGGTCGCGGCGTC
>JAYVXI010000068.1:0-49824 GCA_043785305.1 Limnoglobus sp.
ACAACGCCGCGCGACCCGCTGGTTGCAGCGAATCGAATCGGCACATTACTACCGCTATCGCAGACGTAACCTGCCGCCACCATTAAAGAACGAGCAAAACCGATAACGATACAGTAGAACTATACAGGTCAGGTTTTCAGCGATTGCTTAATGCGGTCACGCGATTCGGGGGAAAGCGCCGTGCTAGGGCCGGTTTCAGTTTCCTCGACGGCCGACAGGTAGTGGCGGGCAGCGTCGCGAAGGAAAATCGCCTGTTTCCGAAAGCGGGAGCAAAACCGACACATGAGCAGATGCATCCGCACCTGGATGCGCTGCCAAAGCGGGAGCTTGCGATCCAGCGATTCGGAAACCAACTGGCTGACCTCTTTGCAGGTAAGCATGTTCAACCCTCTTCTGTACTGGTGCCGAACCAGTTGATTTCCAGGCAACGCCGCAGGCCCATCCTGGCCCGATAGAGCAGCACGCCGAGATTTCCGGGCGTGACATTCAACGACTCACAAACCTCGTCCGTCGCTAACTCATCCATTTCCCGGAGGGAAAAGACAGTACGCAGCCGCTGGGGAAGGTTCTCCAGACAATGGCGAAAGGCTTCCCAAAACTCCTTTTTCTCCAGCACTTCGCTCGGATTGGCAGTCCAATTGGCTGGTTTGACTTGCCACCAGCCGTCCTTGTCGAACAGTTCTTCGCCCAATTCACCCGAGGAGTTGACGGCACTGACTGGCCGTTCTCGGCCCCGTCGTCGAAAATGGTCAACGATCTTGTGTTTCAGAATCCCGACGAACCAGGTGCGCTCAGCAGACCTTCCGGCAAAGTTTTTTTCGTCCCGGAGCGCAGCAAGGAACACTTCCTGCACCAAGTCCTCGGCAATGGTTCGATCTCCCAGCCGGACTAGAGCGTAACGGAACAGGAAATCCCCATGCTGATCGACCCAGGTGGCCGGATCGGGTAGGCGGCTGGGATTGTCACGTTGCTTTTCGCTCATCGGTTCGTCCTGCCCCTACGGTTCGTTTGATGTCACCTCCAGTGACGAAGGGACATACCCGACTCCAATAGCCAGGTGATGACGCCGCTGTGAGCCGCTTACTCCCCGCAACCCTCTTTACCGGGTCTGGGTGAGAGAGGTCGGCACGACCCACACGAATTTACCATCCTTTTTCTTCACGGTCCCTTTCAGTTGTACGGTCAACCCTTCAAAGCGTGCGTTGAACAGTTCCGGGTAACTCTTTTCGCCCCCTTCGACGACGTACACCGTATCGCCAGTGACCACGGCGATCCCGAGGCTGTCGGAATCGGTTATCGGTCGAACTCCGTAAGCGCATCCAGCACACCCCGTCTTGCCCGTTACGCTGATGCCCGCCGGTGCGGCCCCGAGTTTCATGTCCTTGGCGACGAACGAGGCGGGGTTGGCGTCGAACATCGTCCGTTCTTTGGCCGACGGGAAGAAGTACCGTTGGCCCTTGTATATCGACGTGTACTCGGCCTTGCCCGGCATTTCCTTATTCATCATCTTGGCGCACACGGCACAGTTCCCGCCCATCGCCACGTCCACGGTCGCGTACTTCTTCGGGTCGGCGAGGAACTTCTTCTGCGCCCCCTCGTCGGGGAAGAGGTAGATCCGCCCGGCGTGCGTGGCCGAGAACTTCGGTAGCCCGGCGACCCGCTTGCCGGCGTCCTTCAGACACACCACGCAGTCGCCGTCGAGGGCCGGGGTGAACTTGGCCGGGTCGGCGTCGAACGCCTTCTTCTCCTCCACACTCGGGAAGTAATACCGCATCCCGTCGTACACGCTCACGATCTCGGGCTTCCCGGCCACCCACTTCTTCGCCATCACCGCGCACACGGAGCAGTACCCCTCCTCGCCGAGGTCCAGCGCCTCGTACTTCTTCGGGTCGGCCATGAAGACATCCCGCTCCTTCGCCGAGGGGAAGAGGAAGGCCCGCTTGTCGTGGACGACGGCGAATTCGGCCTTTCCCGGCATCCGCACGCCCATGTTGACGCGACAGACCACGCAGTCACCGCCGAGGGCCGGGGCGTACTTGGCGGGGTTGGCCGCGAACACCCCCTTTTCCTGATCCGACGGGAAGTAGTACACCTGCCGGTCGAACATGACCGTGTGTTTGTCTGAACCGGGTACAAATTTTACCATTTCGACCAGACTGACGGGGCAGTTGCCGCCGAGGGCCGGTTCCACCGCGTTCGCGGCCAGCGGGATCAAGATAACGGCGAGAGTCGCCAACAATCGAGTCTTCATGGAGGGGTGCCTTTCGGGTTGAGACAGGATAGTACGCCGCCCCCGGTCGGGCGGCTGTGAGGCCGCTCTCACACGCCGGAGATTGTCACCTATCGTTCGACCGGGCCGGGGATCGGGGCCGCCGCGTGGGCCGCGCAGGACGCACAGGGCGGGGAGCCGGGCGCGACGTGCGGGCAGGAGGGAGAGTTCGAGGAAGAGGTCGTCTTCGAGCAGGATGAGCATTTGCCCATCTGCTTGCAGCCCGCGAGGCCGACGACGATTAGTAGTGCGACGATTCCGAACAAGCGAATCCGTAACATGAGAATCTCCTTTCGAGTCCATTCGAGAGGGCCGGGACGACCGGCGTTACACCGTGCGACCACATTCGTCGCAGGCTTCCTCATTCAGCAACCCCTTAGTCGAACGAAGGCCGCAGTTATTACACGGGCCGGGCGGAATCCGGGATTGTGCAAGTCGCTGGCCTCACGCACGCCAGCCCTATTGCCCCTTCGAGCATCGGCTTCTTCCAACCCTGAACCCACTTGACGTGCACCTGGTACTGGGCCGCTATCTCGCTCAGCGTGCGATCCCCCTTGCACGCCGCCAACGCCACCCTCGCCTTAAACTCCGCCGTATGCACCCGAGGACTTTTGCTCATTCACACGCCCTTTGACGACCGATCCAAACCCCCAACAAGGGAGTTCTACCCGCGGTCCGGTTTCCGGGGTCCACTATATACCCCGTTCGCGTGACGGAGTGAAATGGCTCAGACCGGCAAGGAGGAAGCCAACGATTACCACGACCAGACCGAACGCAGAGAGGAAGTATGGGTAAGCGATCATGGCTCGTCCGTTTCACTTGCGGAAAGGTTCGATCGTACCATCGCGACGCGCGACCGAGCAAGACGCGACCGCGGAAATCGCGTGCCCACTTTCCCATCGTGCGGGTCCGCTTGTAATGCTTGCTTCGGTTCATTCGCGTGAATCGCGTCGCTTTCGCGGTGGCTTCATTCGCATCTCTCGACTAAATTCCAAGTAGGCCTTGCGCAAGCGCGGCTCGAACAATGCCTGCGGAGTGGGAGCTGACAACCCGATGACACTACCTCGCGTGACGATCCTCTACAACGAACCGACCCTGCCCGTCGATCACCCCGATGCGGAGTCCGAGTACGACATTCTCTATACCGCGGACATCGTGGCGAAGGTGCTCATCGACGCGGGGCTACCGGTATCGCGGCTCGGTATCACCAGCGATCCCGCCGCGCTTTTGTTCGGGTTAAAGCAACAATCGCCCGACGTCATTTTCAACTTGTACGAAGGCATGGCATCGTGGGGAAACACCGAGGCGTTCGTCTCCGGCATCCTCGAATTGCTGCAAATTCCGTTCACCGGTTCGCCGACGCAGCCGATCCTCATCGGCAAATCGAAGCCGCTGACGAAGCAGATGCTCGCGGGTGCGGGACTGCCGACGGCGCGGTTTTTCGTCGTCGATCAACTGCCGATGCCGACTTGCGATCTGCCGTGGCCCGTGATCGTGAAGCCCGGCAAAGAAGACGCGAGCATCGGCATCGATCAAGGGAGCGTCGTCACGAATCAGGAAGACCTCGAAGATCGCGTCGCGCACATCATGCTCGCGTACGGTGCGCCGGTGCTCGTCGAACAATTCGTTTCGGGTCGCGAGTTCAACGTGCCGATCTGGGATCGCACCGGCACACCGGAAGCGCTGCCGTTCACCGAGATTTTGTTCCTCGAGCAAGACGGCCACGACCCGCTCTGGCCGATCGTTAGCTTCGATGCCAAGTGGAAGCCGGCTTCCCGCGACTTCAAAGCGACACCCGCGAAGAACCCTGCTGAAGATGTGTCGGCGGAACTGCACGCAAAGGTTTCGGCGATCTGCGTGAAGGCGTACGAGTTGCTCGGTTGCCGCGATTACGGCCGCGTCGATCTGCGACTGTCGCCCGCCGGCGAGCCGTACATTCTCGAAGTCAATCCGAACCCGTGCATCAGTCCGCTGGCCGGTTTAGCAGCGGCACTCGAAACGGCGAAGGTGCCGTACGCCGAGTTCATTTTGTCGGTGCTGCGGTCGGCGCTACGCCGCGGGCCGAAGCCCGAACTCGCCGAGATGGTCGGCGCGACTTCGTTAGCGAACGAAGTGAAAACGCTGCCCGTACAAGCGAAACGCGGCTGGAGCGTGCGGGCCGCGTTGAAGACCGACGTCGATGATCTGATCGAACTCCTCGATGCCGCAGAGGGAATTTCCGTTGCCGAACGCGCCGCCATCGGCAAGCAGCTTCGGCTACGCAGCCGCAAGAAAGACTGGGGCGGCGCGACGATTCTCGTGCTGGCCGGCCGTACGCGGCTCGGCGGGTTCGCGATGGTCGATGGCTCCCTCCCGATCCACGGCAACGCACAACTCGAGATGGTCGTCGTCGATCCAACACTGCGTCGCACCGGCCTCGGGCGGTTGCTTTTGACGGCGATCGAAACGGGGCTGTCCGCATCGGGCGTCCACATGATGTTTGCGGAACTGACCTCCGGTGCGATGGCATCGAGTACGCGACAATTGCTCGCGTCGTCTGGCTTCCAACCCGCCGGCGAAGTCGCCGAGTTCTTCAGAGATGGCTGCTCGCGTTTGACGCTGGCGAAGGTTCTCCCCGCCACGCTGACGCCGATCGTTGCGATCGTCGAACCATTAAAAACCGTCGCCGCCCCCTTGATCGGTTGAGCGAGTTCATACATAGCCATTAGGTAACCCGACCTATTCAGAAGGATGCAATAGCGGCACATGGAGACGACAACTGGCGAATCGGTGACGGAGTTTCTCGAAGACGACGAAGACGCAATCGTCGAGGACGCGCCGACATTGCCGCTCTCGCGGGCCTACCCGAGCCGCTACGGCGCGCCGATTCTCGACCGCGTCAACCCGCTCATCTTTTCGTTGACGTACTTCGCGCACTGTATGCAATGCGAGTTCTGCAACGATTCGTGTTGCCAGTTCGGTGCTGACATCGAGATCCCGCGCGTCCGTGCCATCGAAGAGCATCAGGCCGAGTTGGAAAAATACATTGGCATTCCGCGCAGCGAGTGGTTCCGCGAAGACGCAGAGGATTTCGGCACGCTGCCCGAAGTCGAATACCCCGGCGGCGAGTATACGCGGACGAGCGTCATCCCGTTGCCCGAGGGTCGCTCGGCACACAACGAGGAAGCCTGCGTATTCCTCGACCCCGTGGGTCGCGGTTGCCGCTTGCACCGCTTCGCACTCGAACGCGATATTGACGTCCACGAAATCAAGCCGCTCGTCTGCTTGCTGTTCCCGATGTCGTTTGCCGATGGCGTGCTCAAACCCGCATATGAGTTTGAAGTCGACGACATCGTCTGCCAGGGGCCGGGGCCGACGCTGTACTCGGCGGCACGCGAAGATGCGCTCTATTACTTCGGCCCGGAGATGATCGCCGAACTCGATGCATTGGCCCTCGAGTATGCCGTTGAGCCAGTGGATCGTAACGAGAGAACGGTATCGCTACCGATGACTTCCTGAAACGACGCTTCAAAAACCGCCCGTACCGCTTGACAGTCTGCCTTGGAAACTCAACAATCACCACAAGCCTTTCGGTCGATACCGATTGGCGGTGATACCAGCCCTGTGTGCGAGGAACGAACATGTCATCCCAAGCTCGTCGTCAGCGGCTCGTGGTCGAGGACATCGGCGATGTCACCGTAGTCAACTTCGTCGACAAGAAGATTCTCGACGAACAAAACATTCAGATGATCGGCGACGACCTGTTTCGGCTCGTCGATGAACTCGGGCGTCGCAAGTTGCTGTTGAACTTCTCGAACGTCGAGTTCATGTCGTCGGCCGCGCTCGGCAAACTGATCCGCCTCCACCAGCGACTCGCGCAAGTCGGCGGCAAACTCGTGCTGTGCGAGATTTCCAAAACGATCCTGGAAATCTTCACCCTCACGAAGCTAGATAAGATGCTGAAAATCGTCAAGGACGAACAGACCGGCCTGAGCGCATTCTAACTCTCACGGCGGGGCGAGTGCCCCGCCTTGTCCTTTGGTGGCCGCCATGCCAACCCCCGTTCAGACCGACCTCACGGTTCCGAGTGAGTTGGGCGAAGTTCGCCGAATTCAGGGTGAAATCCGAGAGGCGCTGCAGTCGAACCAATTCGGCGACCGGGACTTATTCCACATCGAATTAGCCCTCGAAGAAGCCCTCGTCAACGCCATCAAGCACGGCAACCAACTCGACCCGGACAAGAAAGTGTTCGTCCGCTATTCCGTAATCCCGGAGCGTTTCGACATCCGCATCGAAGACGAAGGCGACGGTTTCTGCCCCGAAGATGTCCCCGACCCGACTGCCATCGAGAACCTCGAACGCCCTTGCGGTCGCGGCCTGCTCATGATCCGCAGCTTCATGTCCGACGTTACCTATCACGGCAAAGGCAACGTCGTCACGATGACCAAACACCGCTCGCCGGACGACGAGTAGCCCCGTTCACCATCGCACGTCAAACGCAGATGTTATTTTACTCGAAGAACTCCGCGACTTTGCACGCAAACCCCGGCAGCACATCGCCGCCTGTGATGGTGTCTTCGGAGTCGTGTTCGACGCCGCGAGTCGAACCGGCGTAAACCATCACAGTTCGCGTGACGGGGTCTACGACCCAGACGATTGTCGTTCCCGCCGTGATGTACTCGCTGATCTTTTCCTGAATCGCTCGGCGACGATCATTCGGTGAAAGCACTTCGACGACAATGTCGGGTGGGATTTCAAAAAAATCATCGGGAACATCTGGCAGGCGTGTGATGCTGTAGAAACAGACATCCGGTCCTCGAACGGTGTCGGGTTCACGTTCGAGAATCACCCCCGATTCCAGGAAAACCCAGCCTAAACGATTCGGTTTCGTGTAATTAATCAGCAACGCGCCAATGTTGGCTTGCACGAAACCATGACGGGGTTTTGGCCGAGACATCGTCACAATCTCCCCGCGTACGAGTTCCTGCTTCGACCCGTCGACGGGTGGGGACATTGCGGCGAACTCTTCAGCGGTTATGAACTGCGTTATCGTTATCATGTCTCGGCTCCTTCAATTCATTGTACGGTTCTCAATCTGCGAAGAACTCCGCGACCCGGCACGCAAACCCCGGCAGCACGTCGCCGCCAGTGATGGTGTCGTTCTCGCCGAGTTCGACGCCACGGAGATTGCTGTTGTAGACCATCACAGTTCGCGCCACGGGATCGACGACCCAGACGAGTGTCGTCCCCGCCGTGATGTACTCGCTGATCTTTTCCTGAATCGCACGGCGGCGATCGTTCGGCGAAAGCACTTCTACGACTATGTCGGGCGGGATACGATTATAACCTTGTGGACGGTTCGGAACTCGCGAAATGCTGTAGTAAGAAACGTCAGGTCCGCGCACCGTATCGGGATCGGTTTCTACGCACACACCGGCTTCCGGCATGACCCATCCTAAACGGTTCGGCGTGACGAGGTTTTTCAGTAGCCACAAAATTTGACCTTGAACCAGTCCATGTTCGCTTTGAATTGGTGGCATCGTCACAATCTCTCCACGTACGAGTTCTTGCTTCGACCCATCTGTTGGCTCTGGCATGTTCATGAACTCTTCAGCGGTTATGAACTGCGTTATCGTCGTCATGTCTCGGCTCCTTCGATTCGTTTTACGATTCTCAATCTGCAAAGAACTCCGCGACTTTGCACGCGAACCCCGGCAGCACGTCGCCGCCGGTGATGGTGTCGTCTTCGCCGAGTTCGACGCCACGCATGTTACCGGAGTAAACCATCGCGGTTTGCGTTTCGGGATCGACGATCCAGACGAGGCGAACACCAGCGGCAAGATACTCGCGGACCTTCTCGCGAATGGCCCGGTTACGGTCGCTCGGCGAACGAATTTCGACGACAATGTCGGGAGCAATGTCCGGGTATCCTCGCGGACGTTGTGGCATGCGTGAAATGCTGAAAAAATATACATCCGGTCCTCGCACCGTATCGGGATCTCTCTCCAATAAGACACCCGATTCGCCACCGACCCTGCCGAGACGGTTGGGCGTGACCAAGTTCTTGAGGAGCCAGCCAATTTGAAATTGGACGAGGGCGTGTTCTTGCTGCGGTCGAGACATCGTTACAATCTCCCCACGTACGAGTTCTTCTCGCGACCCATCTGCTGGCTCGGGCCGTTCGGCGAACTCTTCCGCGGTGATCCGTTTCGTCGTCAGCGTTGTCATATCGCTTCCTCGTTCAGTTCTCGTTATCATAACAACCTGCGAAATGGTTCACCCACCCCAATCGGAATTCCTTCATGCGCTGGCTCCTCCTGTTGCTTGCATTCATTCCGCATTCCGCATTCCAAACTCCGCAATTGCAGGCGGCCGACAAGCCGGTGCCGACTTCGGAAGCGGCGGCGAAGATGAAAGTCCCGCCGGGGTTTCACGTCACGCTGTTCGCGGGTGAGCCGGACATCGTCCAGCCGATCGCGTTCACGTTCGACGATCGCGGGCGGATGTGGGTCGTCGAGTGCCTGAGCTACCCGAAGTGGAGCCGTGACGGCAAAGGGCACGATCGCGTCGTGATCCTCGAAGACACCGACGGCGACGGCAAGTACGACAAGAAAACGGTGGTGATCGACAACGGCGTGAACCTTTCGGGCATCGAGTTCGGCTTCGGCGGCGTCTGGCTCTGTTCGTCGCCGAACCTGATATTCGTGCCAATCGCCGACGACAAGCCGAGCGGCCCGCCGGTGATTCACCTCGATGGTTGGAACATGACCGACACGAAACACACGGTATTTAACAGCCTGATCTGGGGGCCAGACGGTTACCTGTACGGCTGCAACGGCATTCAAGCGAAGGCGTTCATCGGTGCGCCGGGCACACCGAAAGACAAGCGTACTTACATGGATTGCGGCGTCTGGCGTTACCATCCGACCAAGAAGAATTTTGAAGTCGTGGCGACTGGAACGACGAACCCGTGGGGCCTCGACTTCGACGAACACGGCGAAATGTTCGTCACGAACTGCGTGATCGACCATCTGTTTCACATCGTGCCCGGCGGGCGTTACGAACGCATGTACGGCCAAGACTCGAACCCGTACGCCTTCGGGTTGATGGGCAGTGCGGTGGACTACAAGCACTGGGGCGGCGGTCACTGGACCGACGGCCGCGCCGATCTGAAAACCGGCCTGAAGAAGGAACACGACGACGCGGGTGGCGGTCACGCGCACAGCGGCGCGGCAATCTACCTCGGCGACAACTTCCCCAAGGAGTATCGCAACACGTTGTTCACCTGCAATATCCACGGTAACCGCCTCAACAACGACGGCCTCGAACGCACGCCATCCGGAATGAAGGGCGTCCGCCGACCGGACTTCCTATTCGCGAACGACCCGTGGTTCCGCGGCATCTGCGTGAAGCAGGGGCCAGAGGGGGCACTGTACGTCAGCGATTGGTGCGACACCGGCGAGTGCCACAACTACGACGTCGCCGACGTGACGAATGGGCGCATCTATCGCACGATCTACGGCGACCGAAAGAGTTGGAAGGGCGATGTCAGCAAGATGACGGATGAGGAGTTGTGGAATCTCCATTCATCGAAGAACGAATGGCTGGTGCGAAAAGCGCGGCGCGTCCTACAGGAACGTGCCAGTGTGAGGAAGATTGCGCCGAGTTCTTGGGATGCGACGCATTTCGTTTCCGATGATGCGGCAATGAATCTTCGCGTCATGTGGACGAATTATGCAACGGGTTCCACAGAACTTGGTTTATGTTCTCTCGCCTCTCACAACGAGAACGAAGTGATCGCCGTTTGGGGTACTCGATTCGGAATGGAAACGGCAAATACGGACTTCAGTTTCTTGCCGATTATTCGAGGGCTGATGTCCGAATCCAAATCGCCGTTTCAGCGTGGTGCGATTGCGGCCTCACTGCAGCGCCTGCGCCTCGAGGATCAGTTCGGGTTAGCCCCACTCCTGTTTGCGAAAACTGCCGACAACGCCGACGCGAAACTCACGCAACTTTACTGGCTTGGCATCCAGCCGGCGGTGCTGGCGAAGCCTGACGAAGCGCTGAAGCTCGTCAACATCATTGCGATACGGAAGGTGCGGACAAACATCGTTCGCCTCGTGCTGACGTTGCCGAACGCGGAGCCGACGAAAGCACTCGATATGGTCTTCCCGGTTCTGAAGTCGGCGACGAACGACGACACGCGGCAGGACATTCTGCAAGGCATCGTGCAGGCGTTCGAGGAACGCAAGAGCGTCGTGCCACCCGAGAGCTGGAAGGCCATCTACGAGGCGATGTCAAAGCACCCGAACGCCGCAATTGTCGCACTGACCAACGATATTGCCTTGAAATTCGACGATGCGCGAGCCATCGCGGACATGAAAGCCAAGATCGTCGCAACGGGCGATGCGGGCGAACGCAACCGCACGATCGCACTGTTGGCCGCACGCAAGACCGCCGCGCTTTCGCCGATGTTGCGAACGCTGTTAGCGGACCCTGCGGTTCGCCGTTCGGCAATCGTCGCGCTGTCGAACTACAGCGATGACACCACGCCGGCCGCGATTCTGGCGGTCTACGCCAGTCTCACGATCGACGAAAAAGCCGATGCCGTGCAGACGCTCGCTTCGCGGGCCAGCTACGCGATGGCACTCCTTAATGCAGTCGAGAAAGGCACCGTGGCCAAGGCCGACATTACCGCATTCACGGCACGCCAAATCGCGACGCTGAAGGACCAAACCGTCGTCGCGAAGCTCAAGGCCGTCTGGGGCGAAATCAAGCCGGCGAGCGCGAATCGCAATGTGCAGATCGCGAAGTACAAAGCGATGCTATCGCCGGACATGCTGAAAACGGCGGACGAAAATCGCGGGCGGGTGTTGTTCACGAAGAACTGCGCGACTTGCCACAAGCTGTTCGGCGAAGGGCAAGTCGTCGGGCCAGAACTCACCGGCAGCCAACGTGCGAACCTCGATTATCTCCTCGAAAACGTCGTCGATCCGAGTGCCGCCGTCGCGAACGAATACAAGATGACCGCGTTCTACTTGTTCGATGGCCGCCTCGTTACGGGCATCATTCGCAAAGACTCGCCCAACGGCGTGACCGTGCGAACGGTGAACGAGGAACTGTTCCTGCCAATCGCGGACATCGAAACCCGCAAACCGACGCCGAACTCGGTCATGCCCGAAGGCTTACTCGACGCGATGAAGCCCGACGAGATCCGCGACCTCATCGCGTATTTGCAGAAGAAGTAGCGGTGTCACGGCATCAATTCGCCCCCGACGTAGGGCTTTTAACAGAATGGACGCGACCATGTTTCGCTCGATGTTGGCGATCGTTTTGAGCCTGACCGCGTGTGCGGTGGCGGCCGACCCGAAGCCGATGACTTCGTCGCTCAGCAAGTATGGCACGTTGCTCGTGAACGGCCAGGCTGTGATGCCGTACGGCTTTTACATCTCGACGGGGCACACGGGAGACATGCGGCTGAAGTGCGTCGAGCAGACCCACGCGATTGGCGGTACGGTCGTCCACATTCAGGGGCCGTGGCACGAAGATACGCGGTTCCTCGACAAGGCCACCGAACTCGGCATTTGGGTCGTGGCCGGGCATACCGAAACCGAAGCGAAACTCGATCGCGTGCGGAAGTTCAAGGATCATCCGGCGATCATCGCATGGACGATCTTCGACGACGCGAACACGCTGTCGAATGTGGAACATCTCACCAAAATGAACAAGCTCGTGAAGGAAATCGTGCCGCATCGCCTGACGTTCAACCCGCTCGGCACGCAGAGCCGCGATGTGCTGATGCCCGCAGCGGGGTTCTTCGGTTGCTCGGACTTCATCGGCTGGGAAATGTACCCCGTGGCCAACCCGAAGGCTGCCGACCCGAGCCTGAAAGCGACCGAAACGCAGATGGTGATGGTGAGCAAAGCCGCAACGCTCGCGAACTGCCCGTACTGGATTCTACCGCAGACATTCCGCTGGCCCGGCAACCGCGTACCGACGCCCGCCGAGTATCGCAATCTGTGTTACGTCGGCCTCATCAATGGCGCGAAAGGCGTGATGCCGTGGTCGATCTACCACATGGTCGATTCGCCAGCGGTGCGGGCCACGAAGAAGGCCGCGGGCAAACCGGCGTGG
Organism: Limnoglobus sp.; assembly: GCA_043785305.1. Classification (GTDB taxonomy): domain Bacteria; phylum Planctomycetota; class Planctomycetia; order Gemmatales; family Gemmataceae; genus Limnoglobus. Next base: position 12,383 of record JAYVXI010000068.1, read on the forward strand.
GAAGAATGGTACCTGCCCGACAGCAAAGATTTGTGGGCCGAATGCGGTGCGGTGGCTCTGGAATTGAAGGCGCTCGCGCCGTTGCTGCTCGACGCCAAGCGGACCAAACTCACCGACGGCGGCGATGTTACCGCCGCGATCTGGCAGAGTGAGGAAAGCGTGGTGATCGTCGCGAATCTATCCGAAACCGAGTCGAAGCCCGTATCGCTGTCGTTGCCGATAGGCGATTGGAAACCCGCATTCGCGACTCGTCCAAAAGGGCTAACATTCGTCGATGGTAAACTCACCGGCGAGATCGGCAAAGCCGAAGTTCACGTCTACCGCGCCGTTCGGTAACGGTCGCCATCCTCAAAAAAATCGCGTCGCGACACCGGTGTGTCGCGACGCGAAATGGTTTGCAGATCTCGAATCGGCCTTACGGCTTGATTTTCGATGCCACGTTGCTGAAGGTTTGTCGCGTGCTCTCACCCAGCGCGGTGATGGCAATCAAGCAGACCACGACGATGAGTGCCAACATCACCGCGTATTCGACGGCGGTTGGCCCATCTTCCTTCTTTAAGAACTTGACCAGCGGACGCAGAAATCGATTCATACAACCTGAGGGGGTTAACTCGATGACTAGGGTGTGTCACCACCCCGACGTCATCGAAGACGGGGATGGGGTCTCCGCTTTCACGGCAACCACATCCCCGTCTTCTCAGGTCTAAGCTCAGACTCTGCTTAGCTTGCAGCAGGAGCCTTGATGTTGCTATTCACATAGCTGAACGTCGAGCTAGCGCTGGAACCCAGGGCGGTGATGGCTGCGATGCAGACGACGATAATCAGTGCGAGCATCACGGCGTACTCGACTGCAGTGGGGCCATCTTCCTTCTTGAGGAAATTGACCATCTTCTTTGCGATCAGATTCATCGGTGCTCTCCGTCAGTGTTGTTCGCAAGGCATCGTGGGTGACAGAGACAAGTCTCCGTCGTTCTTCTACCCCGTGCGTTGCTGACACATGAACCTAGAGCACGATTACAACCGGTGCAAACCGCGCAACCGATTTTTTCTGACTTCTTAACCGAGCCGTGTCGATCAGGACACTCAACACCTAGAACAGCACCATGGGCCGGGCGCGCTTTACCTAAACTGCCCGACCGGAAAATTCTCCATCTGGTGTTAGTTATGACGGATCTGCCGAATCGTAAGAGTTTGACAACGACCGGAGGCCCCGGACGGGCACCCAACCGGGCGATGCTCCGGGCCGTCGGGTTCCAAGACGAGGACTTCGACAAGCCGATGGTCGGCGTGGCGTCCTTGTACAGCGACATCACGCCGTGCAACAGCCACCTCGACCGCTTGGCCCGCAAAGCGATCGAAGGCATCCGCTCGGCGGGTGGCGTGCCGCAGATCTTCGGCGCGCCCACCGTCTCCGATGGCATCAGCATGGGCCACATGGGAATGCGCTACTCGCTCGTCTCCCGCGAGGTCATCGCCGACTGCCTCGAAACCGTCTCCGGTGCGATGAACCACGATGGTTTGCTCGCTATCGGCGGCTGCGACAAGAACATGCCCGGTTGCTTAATGGCACTCGCACGCCTGAACGTGCCGGGCATCTTCGTCTACGGCGGCAGTATCCTCCCCGGCAAAGGACCGGACGGCGAAGATGTCGATATCGTTTCGATCTTTGAAGCCGTCGGTAAATTCCAGGCGGGCACGATCGACGAAAAGAAACTCCACAAGATCGAGTGCGAATCGTGCCCCAGTGCCGGGTCGTGCGGCGGGATGTACACCGCCAACACGATGTCGAGCGCCATCGAGGCGATGGGCATGTCGTTGCCGTACGACGCCAGTTACCCGGCGATCTCGGCTTCCAAGGAACGCGAAGCGTATCAGGCGGGCAAGGCACTCATCGGCCTCGTCAATGCGAACATCCGGCCGCGCGACATCATCACGCGGAAGTCTCTGGAGAACGCCTACACCTTCGTGTTGGCGCTCGGTGGCAGCACGAACGCGGTGTTGCACCTCATGGCGATTGCCCGCGAAGCCGAGGTGGAGTGGACGCTCGACGACTTCGACCGACTCGGGGCGAAGGTGCCGCACCTCGCGGACCTGAAGCCGGGCGGGAAGTACGTCATGTACGATCTGCACCAAGCCGGCGGCACTCCCCCGGTGTTGAAGGCACTCCTGGATGCTGGGTTCTTGCACGGCGACTGTATGACGGTCACGGGCAAAACCCTCGCGGAGAACCTCAAAGATGTACCGAGCGTTTACGCGAAGAAGCAGAAGGTGATTCTGCCAATCGACAAGCCGATGCACCCCACCGGGCACATCGTCATCTTGAAGGGTAACCTGTCCCCCGAAGGCAGCGTGGCGAAAGTCGCGGGGCTGAAGCAACGTGCGATCACCGGACCGGCGAAGGTGTTCGACGGCGAAGAAGCCTGTTTCCAAGCGATTCAGGCGCAAAAGATCGTCGCTGGCGACGTCGTCATCATTCGCGGCGAAGGCCCCGTCGGCGGGCCGGGCATGCGCGAGATGTTGAGCGTTACGGGCGCGCTGATGGGCCAAGGCCTCGGCGAATTGGTCGGCCTCATCACCGATGGCCGCTTCAGCGGTGGCACGCACGGCCTCGTCGTCGGCCACGTCGCACCGGAAGCCTGGACGGGCGGCCTCATCGCGTTCGTTCGCGATGGCGATTCGATCACGATCGACGCGGACAAGAAGTTACTCTCGTTGAACGTGCCCGAAGCTGAGATCGCGAAGCGAAAAGCCAACTGGACGAAGCCCGCACTCCGCGTCCAACGCGGCGTACTCGCCAAGTTCGCAAGGCTCGTCAGCAGCGCCTCCGAAGGAGCCGTCACGAGTTAGTTTGCATCACGTCTGGATTGCGTCGAATTGGGCGAGCGAATATGCGCCGAACAAGATCACGGGCACCCACGCGGCGAGCGGGGCCGCGAGGATGTCGGCTTCGCCGAGGTAACGGCACGCGAATACCAGCGCATACACCGATGCGCTCATCACCAAGCAGACCCCCGCACTGACGAGCACGTGCCGGTTGTGGTTTCGCAACAGCATCGATAACCCGAGTACCACCATCAACATGCCGATGATCGGCCGCGTAAACCGCATGTGGAACATCACCGCAACCGGTGCCATCCGGCGCGGGTCGGGGCGAGAGAGAATCTCTTGCAGCTTTCGCGTCGAGGCGAACATGTACCACTTCGAGCCGCGCGTCATCGCATCGAAATCGGTATCGCGGGTACGCAGGAAATAGCGCCGCGGGCCGACGATCTGCAACTGTTCGGGCAAGGCATCGGTTGCGATTTCCGTGGTCACGTTCAACAGCATCCAGCCCGCTTCCATCTCGTCGGTTTTCGGAAAGTAGATCGCTTCCTCGGCTTGCAGGTGGCTCATCGCGCTCGTTGCCGATTCGGGAAACGTCACGAAGAACGCCTTGATTCGCTGGTCTTTCCGATAACCCGCGATGCCTTCGAGGTGAACGCCGGTCGAATCGAACGCGCCTTTGAGTTCGATCGGCCGTTCGAGTTTCGGATCGTCTTTGGGAACTTGTAATTCGTCCGCAATGCGAGGGATCAACAGTTCCTGGCTGATCGGCCCGATGCTCAGTGCGAGGACGCTGCCGATGAGGATCGGTCGAATGACGCGATGCGCCGAGATGCCCGCTGAGAGTTGCGGCAGAAGTTCGTTGTTGCGTACCGCCCACGACATCGTGAACACGGCGGCGAGTAGCGCGATGGCTTCGCACATTCGGTCGAAGATCAGCGCGATCTGCGGGCCGTAATAACTGACGATGTGGCGAACCATCGAGCGCATGTTGCCACGCCCCGCGAAGTCGTCGATATTCGTGAACAAATCGATGACGACGTACAGGCTCACGAGGCTCGTTAGTACGATCAAATACGAGCGTATGTACGCGAAAAACAGCATCCGGTCGAGTGTGTGCATCAGCGTGGCTCTCCGGATGACAACGGCCGCGTGTCGGGTGGCACCGGATAGCGTTTGCCCGGTTCGTAGTTCGCGATGTACTGCACGATGTAGACGTTTCCCGTAGTCGAAGCGAACGTCCCGAAGCCGTTCGCGCGGAGTTCGTCCATCGCGGCGGCGGGCGTCCAGCGTTCGTATTCGACGCGGTAAATCGCGGTGAGAATGCCGGTTCGGTGCAATCCCGCCTTGCAGTGGAGCAGCACCGGGTAGTTCTTCGGGTCGTCGAGGATTTTCAGGTAGCGGTCGATCACCGGCGGACGTTTACCAGCCTTCGCCTCCGCTTCGGGGATGATCTCGCCGCCGAAGAGCGCGTGGTAGTTCACGCCGAACTCGCGGCAAATTTCGCTCTCGCGGACGTGCGGTTTCGCGAGCCATTCTTCGGGCATGAACGGATCTTCGTTTTCTTCTTGCAAGTTAATGACGGTACGGATGCCGCGCTCGCGGAAGATCGTCCGCAACCCCGACGCGGTGAACTGCCCGCTACGGTAGAACTTGTCGGGCGTGACTTCGCGGTATCGCTTGAGGTTGCTGTACTGCGAACGGTAATAGGCCGTGGGGACGCCGAACGCGACCCCCGCAACGAGAATGCCCAACAACCACCGCCCCCACGTCGGCATCCCTGCCCCCTACAAACGCAATTTCCGTATTTCGGTATTCGTGCTTATGGCAGGCACGGAAGGATCTGTCAATTGGAAGGTGAAAGATTGAGTTTCTGTTTCTGCATCAACAGTCTCACGACTGCCTCCCTGTCAGTTGTGTGAGAGGACTCGTGCCACTCGCGTGATCGAGGCCACGGAGATCGTGCCACTGCCGTGGCTGACGCGGTTTCGGCCGATCGCTTTCGAGGTGTACAGTGCCTGATCGGCTTCGCGAACGAGGTCGAAGCCGTCGCCCATCGTCTCGGTGATCGTCGATGCGCCGATGCTCACGGTGACGGCACGATGCGGCCAATTCGCATCGGCGATCGCACTACGACAGTGTTCGGCCACGGTTAACGCACCGGCGTAATCGGTGTCTGGAAGCAATATCGCGAACTCTTCACCGCCATATCGCGCCACGAAATCGACCGTGCGCACGCAATCTTCGAGCGTCCGGGCGACCAACTGAAGTGTGGTGTCGCCCTCGGGGTGGCCGAACGTATCGTTGTAACTTTTGAAGTGATCGACGTCGATCATGAGCAACGAGAGCGGACGTCGGTAGCGTATGGCACGGTCGAACTCTTCGTTGAGCCGTTCCTGGAATGCCCGACGATTTTTCACGCCCGTCAGCCCATCGGTTACGGAAATCGCCTTGAGTTTCGCGTTGGCGGCTTCGAGTTCGCGGACCGTGTCGCTGAGTGTAACGCTGAGTAACTGATATAGCGACTCGCTGAGTTTGACGGCCGCGAGCGCACGTTGTTCGTCGGTGATATCGACCGCAAAACCGGCGAGCAGCTTGTGCCCGTCGACATCGCGGAACGTGAACTTATAGTCGCGCCAGTACTCGGACCGACCATCGGGTGTGGGAACGGTTTGCAGGTTCGTACTCGGCTTTTCACTCTCGCGAATGCTGAGATCGGTTTCGCGAATCCGGGATCCGTTCTCTTCGCCCCAGAGTTCGACATCGGTCTTACCGAGCCACTGCTCCATCGGCAGGTCGAACTTCTTCGTCGATGGCTCGTTGATGTAGACGTACCGACCCGCTTCGTCCTTGATAAATGCCAGTGCGGGACTGTGATCCATGAATAAACGGAAGCGATCTTCGCTGGCGCGAAGTGCGGCTTGCATCCGCTCGAACGCCCGCACTTGCCGATGCGCGACCATCAGCACGACGACCTGCCGTGCCAGTGCTCGCAGGCTGTCGGCCTGGGCATCCGTGAGTTGTCGGGCCTGGTTGTCGATCACGCAGAGCGTGCCGAGGTTTTGGCCACCGGGTACGGTGAGCGGGGCACCTGCGTAGAAGCGGATGTGCGGATCTCCGGTCACGAGTGGATTCGCGGCAAATCGTGCATCATCGAGCGCATTCGGCACGATTAGCAGGTCGTTTTGTGGAATGCAGTGCGTGCAGAACGCCACATCGCGCGGAGTTTCGGTCGCTTCGATGCCGAACGTCGACTTGAACCATTGTCGATGTTCATCGACGAGGCTGACGACGGCGATCGGCGTGCCGCAAATGTAGGCCGCAAGGCGCGTAATGTCGTCGTAACACGCCTCGGGGAGCGTATCCAAAATCTGGTACGCTCGGAGTGCCGCTAGTCGGTCGGCTTCGCGGTCGATTGGGGGGCCGTTCATGGGCGATCGAGCTTGTGTAGGTTCACTCTTCATGTCAAGTATCCGTACAAACTCTAATTCCTTTTCCGGCAGCGTGCGCAACGCAATCATCGTACCAAGAGTGTTTTTCGCGTCGATCTGTACCCGGACCTAAGAATTCTTGCACCGCGTTATCGAATGGTGCTGCGGGTGACGATGCGGGTAGCTTGCTCGTCTTTGAGGCGAATGTCGCCGCTTTGCAATCGGGCCGTCATCCGGGCGTCGCCGGCTTTCGTGGCCTCGACTTCCACCGTGAAAGTGGCGGTCGAACCGGCAGAGAATTCTTCGATTGTGGAAAATGCGAACTCGCGGCCGACGATCTTCGCGGTGTCGCGGTTCGGCCCAATGCCACGCACCGGTTGCAGTTCATCGCTCGCTTCGGCCACCACCGTCACGTTCTTGGCAGGGCCAGTACCACGGTTCCGCACCGTAATTCGATACGTTGCTTTTCCACCCACGGAAATTGGCCCAACGGGGTCGGCGTGTTCGATGCTCAGCACCGGCTGACCGACGACGGCAACGGGCGTGCTGGCACGCACATCGTTCACGCGGCCACCGCCGCCGAGTTCCGCGCCCGCCGATGCGGTGATCGTCTGCCGATCCGCGAGCCGATCCCCAGTTGCCGTGAGTCGCACGATCTTTTTATCGCCCGCCGCCAGTGTGCCGAGGTTCCAGGTCGCACCATCGGCCGCCACGCGACCGCCATCGGTGGCGGTCGTTCCGGTCAAGCCACGCGGCAGGCTCATTCGCGCAATCACGTTCGCTACGGGCACATCACCACGATTCGTCACGCGCAGTTCGTACAGGCCATCCTGTCCGACGGGGATCGAATCGGTGCCCGTTAAATTCAGTTCGATTTCCGTCTTCGCAACGGCCACGATGACTTCGCCCCGATCGACGAGGCCACCGTCGGCCGTGACGTTCGCTTTGACCGTGAACTTGCCCGTTCGCTCGGCCACGAGTGGCAAACTCGCCGTTCGCGTCTCGCCGGGTGGGATTTCGCCAATGCTCAATTCAGCGGGATTTCCTTTCGCGGACGCCGACATTCCGGCGGGAATATCGACCCAGGCGATGGCATTATCGATCGCGGTTGCACCCGTGTTCGTGGCGGACACTTTCACTGTCGCACGGTCGCCGGCGGCGGTGAATGCGGGGGCTTCGACTTTGATTTTCATCGTCGCCGTGTCGGCTTCACCCGTGGCAGATTTCGTAGCCTTCAAGCCTTCGAGCGTCTCGGCGGTCGCCGAAAGTAAGACCGTCCCCTTCTTGATCGGTCGCAGCACCAACGAGATATTTCGCGCACTTCCGCCCGGCACGCTCTCGAAGTACCACGACACTGCCGAGCCGCTTCGACGGATCGGCACGGGGTCCGACGACACGAATTCGGTGCCTTCGGGAATCACCGTCCGCACCGTCGCTGACGAACTATCGGTGCGTCCGCCGTTCGCCAACGACAGCACGATCGGCACCTCGCGGTTCAACGCCAGCGTGCGCGGCATTTTCACATCGATGCTCATCTGCACCGTCGCAGGCAGGCCGCGTTTCTCAATGGCCGTGGGGCCGAAACCGTCATCTTTGTCGGATCGCGTTCGGCTCGAAGGATCGGCACGAAACTGGCCATCGGTCCACGTCAGCTTCACGTACGTGCGGCCTTTCTCCCAATCGAACACTTCCGGCGCGTACACCGTCACCGTGGTTTGGCCTTCGACCGGCGACGTGACGACGCACCACGTTTGCCCCGGTTTAATCTCGAAATCGTCGCGTGGATCGTCGTTGCCGCGCGTGATCGTGTGGCGGAAATAGTCGGCGTAACTGACGGCGTATTTGTTGTCGACCTTGTACCCACGCCCCGGCGCGTAACCCGATTCGTCCACTTCGATAATGCTGCCGGGGCCGTCGAGAATCCACTCGATGCGGCGTTTGCGGCGCGGGTTGCCATCGCGATCCGTCACCGTGGCGATCAGTACTTGTTGCGAAAGCGTCGGGTTCGTGTTCGATGTGGGTGTGACTTCGACTTTGATCGCTTTAGGGTCGTAATTGCGAAAATATCCGATGCCGCCCGGCTTGCCGTGCGTGCGGATCACGTCGCCACTCGGCAGCAAATACGGGAAGTACGACGGGTTCTGCGAGACGCCCATGCACCCGATGCCCGTGCAGCAAACGATCGCCAGGATTATGCGAAACAGGGGCACCATTACGGATGCTCCGTGGATAGATGGAGCGGGTAGGAAGCCCGCACAAGATGCCGCAATACCCGAAGCTAAGGACGGGTGCAACCGCAGTGAGGATCGGAGTATCGAGAAACTCGCGTGCGGAGAGGATGCCATTTATCGGGCAAAAAACTAAGATGACGGGCCACGAGCGAACCGCACGGTTCGTTCGTTTGTCGGTGTCGGTAACGGAGCGGTGCTCGAGAGGCTGAAGAGGCAGCACTGGAAATGCTGTATACGGTATCCCCGTATCGAGGGTTCAAATCCCTCCCGCTCCGCTGAGCACTTGTGCAGTATGTCGCAAAACGAAGCTGGGGAAGCGTTAAACGCTTCCCCAGCTTCGTTTTGCGATGCGTATCATCGCATTACCAAAACGAAAAAACGACCGCAAAGGGTACGCTTCCTGCCCCTCTGCGGTCGTCCCATTCGCGGACCATCCCACCCACGCCCGCGGTGGTTCTTCGGCTTATGCCGCCATCGTTCGCTCTTGCACCCACTGCAACGGCTTCGTATCGCCGTCGAAACGCGCGTCGAGCGGGTGCCATAGTGCCTGTTTCAGTTTCGCTCGCATCTCCATTACGGCGAGCTTTTCGGGCGTACCGGGTGCGGCCGTCGTCGGGATCGGCGGCGTCGGCGCGTTGCCGTTGAAGTTGCCGACGCCGCGCCGCGCGAACTTGCTCGTACTCGGGTACATCTCTTTCACGCCAGGTGCGTAATAGCACGTCCAGCAGAGGCCGCGCGGCCGGTTCACTTTCACCCGGCCACAGTTTCGGCACGAAACACTCGTCGATTGCATCGGTTCGCAGATCATCACCATGGCTCGACCTCCGATATGTAGCTGGGGTCTGTGACCCCGGATGGCTGGGAATTCAGGAGAGTTCTTTCGCCACCGGCCTCATAGAGACCAGCTACAAAAGAGAGAAAAGGGTTTACGCGGCGGCGACGTGTCGCAGTGGCAGGACATCTTCAAATTCGTCGTCGTCGTCGGCTTCGGGAACGCGCTCCGCCAGGGCTTGTTCGACTTCGCTCAGGAGGTCGCGGCGCATGTCGTCGCGGGGCGTGTCGTCGAACCAGTTGAGGAACCAACGGCAAGCGGCCGGTTCGCCGAGGCGATTGTCGGCCTCGAAGCAGCACTTCGCGAAGAACTCTTCGACCTCGCCGACGCTTTCGAGGCCATCGCCGTGCCAGCCACAGAAACCGAGCGCACACGCGCCTTCGACGGGCCAATCTTGCACGCACAGTAACGGGGGCGGTGTAGTGGTCGAGCCTTGCGTCAGGCGGTGATCGTCGCCGCGAAGCGCATCGCGAAGGGCACAGAGTCCGGTGGTCGAAAGCACCGGGGCAAATCCGTCTCGCCAAACCATTCTCCAGCTTTCCATGTTGGTCTCCATTGGTGGGTTTCGCTTCAACTGCTCATTACGTCTGTCTGAAGAAACTATACGTACGTTCACTAAATGTTGCAACACAAAATGGACGATATTCGACATTATTTGGCAGAAATCTGGCATTTCAGGAGGTGGCGAGGCGGCTAGTTAGACATTAGTAGACAGTTGAGGCGTTGGCTGTTAAATGGTTGTAGACGCCGAATTCCCACAGCGAGATTGTCGGCTAAGATACGTTCATCCATCCTGCGCACCGTTCCCGGAGACGGCTGTGAAGCGAATTGCCTTTTCGATAATTGTCGTCGTTGCGTTTGGCTCGTATTTCTCGTTGGCCGAAGTGCCGCGTTCGCCCGAACAATATGCGCAAGACCTCGGTAGCCCGATCTTCGCCGTTCGCGATACGGCCACGAAGGAACTCTGGAAGCTCGGCGAAACCGCGCGTGCGGCGCTCGAAGAGGCCGCGAAGAGCGAAGACCTCGAAGTCGCCGAGCGCGCCAGCGAGATATTGACCAAGTTCAATTGGGGCATCTACCCCGACACCCCTGCCGATGTCCTGGAACAGATCCGCGAGTTCCGTTCGGGTAATGTGGCACATCAATCGGCTGCGACCGGCGAACTGCTCTCGCTCGGTGGACCGGGCATTGAGACTTTGTCCAAACTCCTCGCTCGCGATTTCCCGAACGACAATCGCCTGGCGATTTTTGGCAACCTGCTCCGTGAGTCGCGGCAGCGCATTCCGGTGCTGATCGTTCAGGGGCAATTCGAGCGTGCGGAGAAAATCCTCGAACTCGGGTTGCACGGCCCACTCGCCCCCGCATGGCTCGATTACACGACGTTCATGCAGATGCGCGACAAAGCCAAAGCGGCAGTCGCGAAGCTGGAATCGCTGCGGAAAGTCGAAGGGATGCGCGGGCAGTCGGCCACGATGGCACTGGCGATGGCGCAGCACATCGGCGGTCGCAGCGCCGAGGCGATTCGCTTGCTCGATACGTTGCCCGCCGATGTCCACATTCCGTTGATGAAATCGTGCATTCGCGAAGACGCGGGCCTGTGGGGCGAGTTGGCGAAGGTGGACGACGCGGCTCAAAATGGCGTGAACCGCCTCGGTGTGAGTTTGTTTCGCCATCGCAAAGCGGGCGACAAAGCGAAGGTGGCAGAGTTGCTTGCGGAGGCGAAAGACGTCGATGCCGATGCTGCACTCGCCGGGATGGCACTGCTGATGAACGAGCAATCGCTCGATGGCATCGAAGTGTTGAAGTCCAAGAACGCGATGCCGAACCTGGTGGCGGACTGCCTCGCCACGCGATTGGAGTTTACGGGCGTACTCGATTTGGTCGGGCGGGGTGCCACAGCAAAGGCGCTCGACACCGACCCGACGGTCGTACGGCAACGCCTGTTTTACAATATGCGGCGGGCGCGGTATCTCTCGCAACTCGGGCGGAAAGACGAGTCGATTCAGGCGTTCAATACTGTCGCCGCGGAACTCACCAAGTACGATGCCTACGCCGTTCGCGAACTGATTCGCGCCGAAGTGCGGGCGGGCCGCGTCGACCTCGCCGCCGAACATGCGGGATAGTTTCTCGCCGAATTCGCTGCGGAAGGCAACGATTTCTACGCGAAGCCCGATCCGTTTGAGATGATCTTTGAAGACGACGCTCCCGCCGCGATCGGCATGTGGAAAGCGCACCGCCCCGCAGAACTCAAGGACCACGATCCGGGCAAGGTCATGCGACAGATACGCACGAACCTTGCAGGCAAAGCCACGCCGGCACAGCGGAAAGAAATGGCGACCAAAGTTGCGGCTTGGCGCGACGTTGCAGACTCCGTAGGCGATACGATACTGGCCGAACAAACGCTCGCGGCACTCGCCCGATTGGATGGCCGATTCGACGAGGCCGAGGGCCACTATCGCGCATCGGTCACTTCGGAAGACAAAGACGCTCGCACGTCGTACAACGGCCCTCGCACGTGGGTTTACGACACCGACGAACGCTTTCGCACGCACCTCGACTTCGGCGACTTTTTGACCGAACGCGGTCGCCACAAAGACGCGGCCAAGGCGTACTACGACGGCTGGTTGCGCTTCCCCGATAACTCGATCTTGCTCTATCAATCCGGACGCGCGCTGCTGGCGAGTGGCGACAAAATCGAAGGCAATCGCCGCGTCGCGCAATCGCACGCGGTGCCGCTCGGGAACGCGCAGATGCGCGGCCGATTCCTCGACTTCCTGGCGATGCGCGGCCAACGCGCCGACCTCAAACGCGAACGCGATGTCACCCTATTGTCCGTTTGGTATTGGGAGCGAATGCGCGGGAATGTTTGGGGGCAGGTCGTGCGGTCGTCGACGATTTTGAACGACTACGATCGCGCCGCGAACGCCACCGAACGCAACTTGCATTTCATGTTAAAAACGCCCGGCATGTCGTTTGTCGAAGGCGCGGGTTACATCTCGGTGCCGATGAGCACGAAGGCATTGCGTGCCCGCGAATCACTTCGCAAAGGGCCGCGTGAAGCCGCCTTCCGAGAAACGAAAGAGGTTTTCACCGTGATGCCGGGGCACGTGGAATTCCTCATCACGATCGTGCCGGAATTCGAGCGAGACGGCAGGAAAGACGAAGCCGAAAGCCTGTTTCGGTCCGTGTGGGCCGCCTACCGCAAAGTGATCGCCGACTACCCCGAAAGCGCCTGGGCCTACAGTTCCGCCGCGTTCGCCGCCGCCGGTTGTCAGCGCGAACTCGACACCGCACTGACCTACGCGAAGAAGGCCATCGCACTCGAACCCGACGTACGAACCTACGCGGAAACGCTCGCCGAAGTGCATTTTCGCCGTGGCGAACGCGACGAAGCCGTGCGATTGTTGCAGCCACTCGCCACGCTCGACCACCGCAACGCCTACTACAAACGCCTGCTCGAACGCTACCAGCGCGGCGACATCCACAGCATCATGCCCGTCGGCCCCGAAGGGGATTAACGTTTAACGTTTAGCCGCGACGCGCAGGCTTTGCGTAGCGGAGCGCGGGGGAGACTTGCTATGACGATCGACCAATTTCAGGACTTTGTCGCGGCCAATATCGATTGGTTTCACGGTCGCCTGCCTGAAACGGATTCATCATTGCAGCACGCTGAGGAAGTTCTTAGCGTTAAACTTCCCCGTACGCTCAAGTGGTTACTGAAACAGCACGGCTATTGGCACGGAACTGGGGTATCGAACCTGAATGATACTGTCAACAACACGCTCGATGCTCGTCGCTACGTTGCATTGCCAAACAACTTTGTCGTACTTGAGAACTTTCAAGATGCCGGTGTCATCCTCATTAATACATGCGAAGTGACGCCAAATGATGAAGATCCGTTATATTGGGTTGGGATGGAAGATGTAGGCAATCCTCCTCGGCTGGAAACGAACAGTCGATACGATTCGTTCGGTGATTATGTCAAGGACCGCCTGCTATCGTTGCAGGATTTCATCGAACAGCGATATGTTCGCTACGATCCCGCCGATTTCCCTGAAGGGCGCGGCGACGGCCTAACCAACGACTCATGCTGACCGGTGCCGCTAACCTGTTCTTCCGGCTGCATCGCCTCGTTCGGCGACTGGGTTCTCACACGGCTTGTGAAAGTGCCGGATGATCAGCTCCTCGCGAACGCCTGAGGGCGAACCGAATCGGTGTCCCGTTTGTGCCGCCGATGTCGGATTGAGCCATCGTGCTTGACTCCCGATGCTCCGTGTCCGAGTTGCGGCCATCTGCTTTGGTTCCCGCAGGAAAAGAAGGCGCCCGCCGCCTCGGTGCTTGCTGAGCGACCAAAACGCGCCCAAGGCCGACCCACTGCGCGAGCGCCCGAGGTTCAAGCCGCACGATTGATCGACCGCTCGATTCGTCGCGGTGAGAAAAGGCTCGGCCCGATTCGCCGAGCGTTTCGCGCCGAATTGGCGGCAGTGAATGACCCGCGCCACGCCGAGCGCTTGTTATCGTTGCTGCATTCGGCAAATTCATGGGACGAGTGGCTCGCAATGTGGCGCGCAGAGCACGTTATTACCGCAGTAACGAGTGCGGTGTAGAGCCTATCCAACCGGCTGACGGCCAATGGCAATTCCTTTTTTATGTAGCTGGCCTCTATGAGGCCGTTGGAAACTCGCGAGCGCGGAAACGCAAGTCACTCCACACGAAGTATCGTGTTTTACTCTGGCCATGGCTGCGTGGCAAACTGGGCATTGAACTCGCGTTTGGCGGGGGTGTCATCGTAGCCGACGGGTTCGCCGAAGGTGACGAGGCCATCGGTGGATTGCCCGTTGCGGATGCAGTACCAATGCAGCAAGTCGCCGTAATGCGCGAACGAGAACCAGCCTTCGGGCCATTGCCCCGTCCAGCCGTTGATCGTCGGTACGCCCACTTCCATCGCCGCCCACATGACGTCGACGTGAAGCAAGATCGTGTGGTGCAAGTCGCGCCGTCCGGGGAACACATACACGACCTTCGCGTGCGGATAGTCTCGCAACAAATTCGCGTAGCGCTCCCGACGCTCGACCGCCGCACGAAGCGGCGTGCCTTCCTCGCCCGGCGTCGAGCGCAGATCGATCGAGACGCACAACAACAGCAAGATTGCCGGCAAGATTCGCCAATTCCACTTGGAAACGAGCATATCTGCGGCCAGCCCACTGAGTAACCCGAGCGGCAACAATAGCAAAATGCCGATGCGGAACATCGCGCGGATGCCCGATGCGAACGGCACGTGCAACATCGCGCGATACGCCGAATGATCTTCGACGCGAAGGATAAACAGCCCGAGCAACGTCGCCGCAACCGCCAGTGTCGCCGCCATACGAACCTGCGGCGTGCGTCGCGAAACCATTACGCAACCGAGGCCAAAGAGCAGCCCCGCCACGGCCATGCCACCGGGGAACAAGTGGAATGGCACCAGCCCGCCGGGTGCCGGTTCGACATCGCCGACGGCGGTACGCAGCCAACTCCAGGTGGCCGAAGTTGCGCTCGGCCGCAGCCAGTCGAGCGGTTTCGGCAACATCACCATCACGACTTCGGGCGGCGTTTGCACGCGGTTCCGGTCGGGTGCCAGGTACGGCCGCAACAGCGGAATCAGTGCCACGACCGCGAGCGCGACGACCAACATTCGCAACAGAAACTCGCGGCGCTTCGGTAGAAACAGGCTCCGCCACGGCGTACTCCGCGGCGAGACGAGCATCGCACCAATCGCGAGCGCGATCATGAATAAGCTGAGAAAATAGCCGATATACACGGTGCAATAGACTTGGCCCACCCAGCAGCCGAGCGCGCCGAGCAAGCGTTGCCACGTCGGTTCGCGGAGGTAGCGCCATGTGAACGCGAGCGCCGGCGAGGCGAAGTAACGCGGGAACATCTGCGCGTGTCCGGTGCTGACGACGATCGGAGGCGCGAACGTAAAGACGAGTGCGGCCACGGTCGCGCCGATGACACCGAGCTGACACTTCCGCGCCGCCCACACGGTGGCGAGGAACGTCAGGGGGTACGTCGCGAGCCACCAGAGTTGGAACGCCCGTTCCGGCCCGCAGCCACAGAATCGAAAACCAGAATAGATTGGCACGTTGCCGATGTGCGCATCCGAACAGGCGATCACCCAACGAGCCGGGTAGCAGAACGTCGCCTGCCAGAAACTGCGTTCCTGCCCCGTCAACCAGCGATGCCCGCGTTCGAGCACGTAGTTGTTGAAGCGGTTATCGCCGAGGTCGCCCGGCAGATACGCGAGGTCCAACCCGACGACGTTCAGCGGCCCCCACCACATCCCCAAAACGAATGCGGCGACGCACAAAGCCCAGTGCCAACGGCGATCGTGATTCACGGTAACGACTCATCGGGTTCCACGATCCGCACTTCAAATATCGAGAACCGTGCCGTCTCCGGTTCGGCTCGGAATGTCACCAAACGTTTGCCGGGCGGTACGTGGATAGTCATCTCGATTTTGCAGCCCGACTTCGGTACTGCGTGTTTATCGATATCGGAATTGTAATACGCACACGTCAGCGTTGCCGCGTCCGAACCTGCGTTTCCGACCTGAAATGTCAGGCGAATCTCGCGATTGCGGTCGCTCGGGTTCACGATTGTCATTCGTGTGGTCGGCCTCACGAAGTGCGATTTTCGCGGCCGCTCGTTCGGCGAGTCGTTCCAGAAGCCATCGAGAAACAGTACCGAAATCCGTTCGCGTTCGCGCTTCGTGGCGGCTGCAAATGCTGCGTCGCCGAGCGTTTGCCGAAGGCGCTCGCGATACGGTCGCAGATCGAAAAAATGCTGTTTGCCATCGGCGTGAACCAGCACCGGCGTATCCGCGCCGACTGCCTTACGGAGCGAATCGTGCATTGGGCCGATGTTCCTCGCTTCGAGGATATTGGCGTTGACGTGAATGCCCTCGAAACCGCGGAATACCGCGCGTTTGACGAGGTCATCGACCGGACCTTCGGCGAGTTCGCGCAACCAATAATCGGCCTCGCGTCCCTTCATCGCCCCGTAGCTGAACCGCAACCGCTTCGTGTGCAAGTACCCGCGCACGTGATCGTAATTCGTCTCCGGCCACTCGGCGTACGGCAATGTCATCACCATACCCTCGGGCAGTTGCGATTCCATTTCCGCGTAATAGCGAGCATCGCGACGATACTCGGTTTGTTCGTAATCACCTTCGGGACCAGTCGGAAACCAGCTTCGCGGCGTTTGGTCGTACATACCGATTGCCGTCAACGCGACGAGCGCCAGAACGCGAACGATTCGCCAACGACCCGCTAATAACCAGTCGAGCCAACGTGCCACCGCGAGCAAAGCGAGAAACGCGATGAAGATGCTGATTCGGTTATACGCGCGCACTTGTGCGGAGATCATCACCGCGAATGCCGCACCGATGCCGCTGACCGTGCCGATGAGAAACGCCGTGAGCGCCAGCCCCGCTGTTACGCGCAACATCCGGTCGCGATGCAGCCCACAGACGCAAGTTGCCAACAGCAGGAACAACCCGACCGCACCGGCGATACCGAAGCTCGACGAGTTGCTTTCGTTTTGCATGATCGACCGTTCGCGATCCGTGCTGTAGTACGTGTCACGCACATTCCGGAACGATGCGAGTTTGTGTTCGTACGGCGGTAGAAATAGCTCGATGAGCCGTAGCCCATAGTTCTCGGCTTCGACCGCACGCCGTTCGTGAACGCTCGTGTTGTGGCCATTGGAAAAGGAGTACGCAATCGCGGGGGCGTGGTTCAACAACCCGACGAGGAAGATCGTGCCGACCATCACGAGCGCCGCCGCAAATGCCCGGAAGCGTCCCGTGTTCACCCAGCCCGATAGCCCGCCGACGAACAGTAACCCCGAGGCGAAGAACGCATAGTACGCGCCCCCGGATGCCGTGATCGCCGCAACGACGATCGCCACGATCGGTGCCGCCCAGCCGCGTTCCTTGCGAAAGAACGGCAGTTTACCCATCCCGATTTCAATCGCGTACAACAGCGCGAACGGCACGAGATAATACGCCGAGAGGAAGTAGTGCGATTGAAACCGCAACGTGTGGTACGGCTGAAACGCATACAGCAGGCCGCACATCGCCGCGACCCACGGCGACACGCCGAGCCGCCACAATACGAGCGTCGCCGTGAGTGCTGCGAGCGGGTAGCCGAGCAAATAGTAGACGTTGAAAACGACGACCACATCGGGAATGCACTGCCCGAGTAGCCAAATCATCGCGAAGTGAAAGTGATCGACCACGGGGAAATCGTGCGTTTCCTGAATGCCCGGCGCGCCGAGTCGCTCGTTCCGCCAGTGGCTCCCGCGTTCGATGGTCGCCTTCACCAACGGTAAAATCAGCAGGCCATCGTCGCCGTAATGCAACGGCAATCGCAACCGCTCGAACGACAGTCGATACCCGAGAACGATCACAACCACGCTCAGCAACACCGCCAAAGCACACGGCAAAATCACCTCGCGCACCCGCAGCATCGCACGCCCTCCCGGATTCTCCATTCGCATACGCATGTTGTATTAGGTTCCGTTTCGCCGCGCCGCATCCAACAATTGCGTTCACCCCGCGCCGAGTCCGACGCCGTTGAGGATGCCGGTGTTCATCGTGCCATCGTGGATGGTGAAGACGCCGGGGTAGCGTGCATCCCAGGGGTCGTTGGCGGCGGGGCAATACTGGCGGCTGTTGGCTTCGATTGCGGCGACGCCGGGGATGTGTGCGGCAATTCCGGCGGAGTGAATCAGCGACGCGCCGGGGCACGATAAGTCTTGCACGCAGCGGAACAGGCCGTATTTCTGTGCGGCGGCGGCGAGCAACAGCGTCTGCGTTTGCCCTTTGCACGCCTTGAATGCCACGCCGGTATAACCCATGTCGCGGGCCAGTCGCAGGCTGTCGAGGTCGATCAGCGATTCGTCGATCACCACCGGTTTCCATTTCGCCGCCGCGTGCATTTTGTTCGCCGGGTTCGCCTTCAAGTCCCGCGCCGTCGGCTGTTCGACGTACTGCACACGATCGTACGCTACGGGGCTTTTCGCCTGCAATTGCTGCAAAAATTCGAGCAGATACTCGACGTTCTGGCAACGCTCGTTGAAGTCCAAGGAGTAGAACCACGTCTCGATGCCACGAGATTGCTGCGCGGCTTCCGCAACGGCGTTCACCCGCATCACGCGGTCGACGTCCCAGCCGATGTCGTCGCCGTTGAGCTTCACTTTCATGTGCGTGAGGCCGTCGCGCACAATCCACTCGGCGAGGTGCTCGGGCAGGCCATCGGCGAGGGGCGTCTGCACGTCCGCCGGGGTGATGGCATCGAGCGCGCCGACGAGGTGATACAACGGCATCCGCGCTTTCGGCTCGGCTGTCACGTAGCGGTCGATCCGTTCGCCGGCGAACTCCGCACCGAGGTAATGCCCGAGATCGTGCTCGACGAAATCGGGGCCGTAACAGTGGTAGACATGCAAGTTGTGCGCTTTGCCGTAAGCATCGTGCAGCGCGGCATCGAACGCCGACGCGACGACGAGCGTCGAAAGCAACGGCATCGGCTCGGCTAACGCAAGTTCCTTCGTGACCTGTGCGCTGATGGCGGGAAACTCGGCTTCGAGTGCGTGCGTGATGTCGATCGGGTGTGCGGTGTCTCGGCATTCGCTGTAGCGTTTCGCGAGTAGTTCGGCGGCGCGTTTCATGGCCGCGAGCGTTTCCTCGTAGCCGAGTACCCGCGACGGGAACGACCAGACGTTCCCGAGCGGCATCGACCCGAACCCGCTCGCCACGTGGCCACGCCGCGTTTCGAGTGTCAGATTCACATTCAAAAGCGTCACGCGATCCAGCACCAGGCCGCCAAACTTGATCGGCGAGCGATAGCGGAAATCTTCGTAAGCGAACGTCAAATCGCGAACGCGAACATCGGTCGGCTTCATGGCAGGGCCTCGTGTGGTGTCTTCCGAAGTTACAAGTATCAATACGAGGAGCAGTGACACCGCGATCGGATCGAACGCCGGGTCGCTTGCACAGACATGCGGAATCGCTTAGATTGTCAGTAGGAGAAACGCGAATGAACCAATCCTGGCGATCGCTAATTACTGTTGAACCTGGAAAGCGTGGCGGACGACCTTGCGTGCGGGGAATGCGGATCACCGTGTTCGACGTGTTGTCGTATTTGGCGGCCGGGATGACGAATCAGGAAATCCTCGACGACTTCCCGTATCTGACCGCCGAAGACATCCGCGCCTGTTTGGCCTACGCGGCCGAACGCGAACGCCGAACACTGGTAACCGTCGCGTGAAAATTCTGTTCGATCAGAATTTGTCACCTCGTTTACCGAAACGTCTTGCCGATGTTTTCCCCGGATCAGAACATGTCGATGACATCGGCCTGGGTGCCGTTCCCGATGACCGCGTTTGGGAATACGCAAAAATGTATGCGTTCGCTATCGTCAGCAAAGACGTAGATTTTAGCCAATTGAGCGTACTGCACGGAACGCCTCCAAAAGTTCTCTGGTTACTTATTGGCAATTGCACAACCGCTGAAATGGAAGCCGAGCTTCGCGTGTACCGTGACGACATTCTTGCATTCGATGCCGACGCAACCGCAGGCGTGCTGACGATTGGTTGAACAGTTAAAGATCCTCACGCTTATCGCTTTTGCGGCTTCCCTGTTGGCAGGTCTTTCAAAAGGGGCGCGCTGAGTTTCTCGTAAAGGGCAAACAGAAACTCGACCCGCTCGCGGTCGTTGTGGAATGCGGTTTTGCGGTAGCAGGCTTCGACGGCACGATCGAGTTCGGTGTGCGCTTTCTGCAACTCGGCCGGCATCGTCAGCGGATCGTACAAGTCCGCGAGGCACGATTCCGGGAACTTTGCGCGTGCATCGAGCACCGCCTGTGCCTTGACTTCGACCGTCGCACGCTGTTTGTCCGTTGGCAATTCGGGCCAGGGGAAGTTGTTGTAAACCAACTTCACCGAGTAACGATAATCCGACTTTAATCGACCGCCAATCTGCCGCAACCACGCCATATGCATCGTCGATGTCATGATGCCGAAGTGGTAGATCGTAACATTGGTGTTAATCAAACACAAATTGCTAATAATGGTGTCGGGGCCGATGAACCCCATCGGTATATATTTTCGTCGTATTGAGGAAACCCCAGGAATGACGATGAACGAGCGACTGGGCATATTCTCGACGTGAAATCGCGTCGGCTTCGCTGCCAGTTTGCGAGTTCCTTCACTCGTACTGTTCAACCGGTACTTTCGGACCGCATCGATGCGCTTCATACATTCGGGTAGTGCCCGCAATTCATGTGGCGGACAGTCTCCGAGCCAGAGACACCAGCGTTCCCAGCCGTTGATGAATTCATCCGACCCGAGCCAGCGGCGGAACCACTTTGCCGCGTTCGGCTCGACCTGCAAAAATGCGTCGCGCTCTTCTGTCGTGAACAGATAGTGGCCGCCATCGATCGGCTTGTTACCGATGCCGATTTCGGGCACCGCGCACAACGGGGTACTGCGATTCGTGACGACCGTATCGGGACCGTCCACGAGGTAAGGGCTGATGTTTTTGGCGACGACCAATTGCGGATGCTCTGGATCTTGTTCGTAGTCGAAAATGTTTTTAATCGGCGAGTCAGTCATGCCGAATCCGACGATGACCACGTGAACGTGCGCCTTACCGCGTGCCTCACTGATCCACGAAAAGGTGCGATGGCCGAAGCGAATGCGAATGCCCCTGCGAAACAGTTCGCCCCACAAAACGCCAACTTGTTCGCCTTGCGTGATACTGTTCGTGGAGACGAACGCGACGGGAATCGGTGTGCCGCGAATGTAATCGGCGGCTTGGAAATACCACGCGGTGACGAAGTCGAGCAGGCCGTAATTTTTCACCTTGCCCGCCACGTACTCCATGTCGGCACGCTGCTCGTCGCTCTGATACTTGCCGCCCACGAATGGCGGGTTACCGAGCACATAACTGCACTTTGCCGCCGGGAGCACCTCGTTCCAGTCGAGCCGTAGCGCGTTGGCGTGGCGGATGGTCGCGGATTTTTTCAGCGGCAGCCGAACGAAGTATTGCCCGAACGCTTCGCTCAATTTTTGGTTCATCTGATGATCGACGAGCCAGATGGCCACTTGTGCAATTTGTGCGGGAAACTCGTTGATCTCGATGCCGTACATCGCATCGACATCGACGACGGACAGGAACTGAATATCGGATCGCATCTGCTTGCCGTGCAGCGATTGCAGTAGTTCGATTTCGAGTAGCCGCAGTTCGCGATACGTCACCACGAGGAAGTTCCCGCAACCGCACGCCGGGTCGAGAAACGTCAGCGTGCCGAGCTTCTTGTGGAACGCTTCGAGCTTCTTTTTATCCTTCTTGATCTTTTCAAATTCCGCCCGCAGATCGTCGAGAAATAGCGACCGTACCAGTTTCAAAATATCGCGCTCGCTGGTGTAATGCGCGCCGACTTGCCGCCGTTCCTTCGGCTGCATGACGCTCTGAAACAGCGACCCGAACACGGCCGGCGATATTTTCGACCAATCGAACCGGCAGCAGACGAGTAACTCGTCGCGCATCGGGCGGTTGAAGTCTGCGAAGTCGAGGTGCTCCGCGAACAAGTCGCCATTCACGTACGGCAACGCGGTGAGATCTTCAATCAAGTTCGATTGGCGTTTGTCTACGGGTGTATTGAGGACTTGGAACAGCCGTGCGAGCTTTGCACCGAGGTCGGACCCATCTTCAGCCGTATGGTTGTCGAGGTAGAGTGTAAAAATATCGCGGTCGAACAAACCGGTATCTTCGGCAAACATACAGAACAACACGCGTACCAAGAATCGCTCCAACCGATGGCCACTGTAACCGCCGTCTTCGAGCACATCGTGCAAGTCGCCGAGTAGTTCCACGGCCCGGATATTGACGGGATCCTGGTCGGCGAACGTGTGCTGTTTGTATCCGGGTATGAAAGCGAATTCGTGGACGTGCTCGTACAGATCTTCGAGCGCAAACTCGATCGATGTGCCTTCGTCCAAGTCGTGGAGTGCAATCTTGGCAAAGTCCGATACGACGACGTATTGCGGGATCTCCGGGTCGCGATTGGCGTTCTTCAAGCCCTGAATGTACTCCATCGCTTGCGCGTGAGCTTTATCCAACGGCTTGCCGCGGCTCTTGTGTTCGGCGAGTAGCGTGCCTTTCCAGAACAGATCGATGAAGCCCCAGGTGCCGCTCAGTTTTTTGACCGGCTCCTCGAAGCTGGCAACGGTGCGGCGCTTGATGCCAAACACCGTGAAGAACGCATCCCAAAACGATTTCGCCTCGGCTTCTTCACGCGATTCGCTCGCCCACTCTTTGCTGAACGCAATCGCATTGTGGCGGATTTCGTTCCACGAAATGGGCATCGGCGTGGTTCTCGTCTCGAATGTCGAATGGCAATGGCAAAGTTCATTCTAGCAGGTACGGAATCGGCGCGATTAACGAGCGCATGTCAAACGCGGCTGTGTAGTATAATCGCGAACCGGCGCACGGACGGGTATCCGTGGGCGTCGTTTGGAAACGCGAAACCACCCAGAAACGGTCTCATGCCGCTCGTGAACGTTCATTTGCCTGCCGTCGATGGGGAGATCCCGGATGACGTCAGTCGGTTTCTCCGCGATGCGGACCGGCGTATCGACGAATATCAGATTCGTTGCCGGGCACCCGCGTTCGTGCCGAGCAATTACGAGGGAGCGTATCGCGTGCTGCAAGGGCTGGCAGATAGCCCGCTCATGCGCGGTACGCTCTTCTGCGAATGGGGCAGCGGGTACGGCGTGGTCGCCTGTTTGGCGTCGATTGTCGGGTTTGAATCGGCAGGCATCGAAGCCGAGGGCGAACTCGTTTATGCGGCCAGGCAACTTGCGGAAGAGTACGAACTGCCGGTCGAATTCGCGCACGGTAGTTTCGTCCCGCCGGGCAACGAAGATCGCGTCGTGGCCGCCGGCGAGTACGCTTGGCTGACGACCGATTCCGATTACGCCTACGACGAACTCGGCATGGAGCCGAACGACTTCGACTTGATCTACGCCTACCCCTGGCCCGACGAAGAAGCGGTCACGGCGAAGCTGTTCGAGCGCAACGCCGGACCCGGCGCACTACTCCTCACCTTCCACGGCAGCACCGAGTTTCGGCTACGCCGCAAGACGAAGAAAAGCAAGAAGTCGTAGGATTTGCGGACTGATACAGTATCTTGCGGAAGATCATTGGCCGTCTCACCATACAGGATGTCGAACGATGCACACACGCAGTCCGTTCCAGGTCGTCGTGGCGTTAGTCGCGATCGGTGCCGTGCTTTTGCCTATGCTCCATGCGGAGAATCCGAAGGCGGCGAAGGTTTCACCCACGTACATCGACGACGATGCGACGCTCGAAAATTTCACCGAACGGCTGAGGGCACTCATCGCCAAAGGAAAGTGCATTGCTCCGGATGATGTGAAGAAGAAAACCGAAACGGATCATCCGTTCGCAATGAAAACGACCGCCCCCGGCACCACCGCACTCGCGCCGGAGGAGGTGTATCAGAAGCTGTTGAACAGCGTGTACATCATCGGTTGCGTGAAGAAAACCGACGATGCGGAGGAGTTGGAAGATGGCTGGTTCGCGACCGCGTGGGCACTGACCGACGATGGCGTACTGATGACGAATTGGCACGTCTTCGAGAAAGCGGATCGGGCGTATTTCGGCGTCGCGAATGCGAAGGGCGACGTCTTCCCGATGATCGACATTTTGGCGTGCGACAAGAAGGCCGACATCGCCATCGTTCGCGTGGCGGGCACCGGGTTCACGCCGTTGCCCGTGGCCACACAACCGGCGGAAATCGGCGCGTGGGTGGGGTTGCTCAGCCATCCGGGCAACCAGCCGTTCACGTTCACGCAAGGTGCGGTCACGCGCTACGCGAAGAACTTTGGCGGCCTCGATGCGATCGGAGAACGCTGGATGGGCATCACTGCCGACTATGGCGGCGGGTCGAGCGGCGGGCCGGTCGTAAACCGCTTCGGTGCGGTCGTCGGCATGGCCTGCATGACATCGAACATCGACCACGAAGGCGATACCCCAGGCCCAATTGCCGTACCCGAACGGAAGAAGGAAACGCGAAAGCACACCCTAGGCGAAGGCGTCGGAACCGCGTCGCAGGTTCAAATGGTCGTGAAACTCACCGTGCCCGTGACGCCGATTCGCCGGATTACGGGCACGAAGGACGAGGACGAACAAAGCAACGAGGAAATTTACGCGGAGATGAAGGCGCGGTTCGAGAAAACCGAGACGAAGCTGAGCAAGAAGATCGAGGACGCGAAAACCGAAGTGCTCGCCGAGTTACTGACCGATGAGCGGGGTTCGTTGATGAACCTTTATGCCAAGGGACTCACGCGACTTGCGCAAACGAAACCGGCCGAGAGTATCGTGCCCCCGATGTTGAACGAGGTGCTGAAATTCAGCGCGACCGATCTGGAACCGATACTCGAAATCATCATCAAGTATCATGCGGCGAGCGATGCGTTTGCCGAAGGCATCATGAACCTGGAGGCGACGCCACCGAAGAACTTGTCCGCGTTCTTGAAGGCGATCATCGCCAAAAACAAAGACGCGAATTGTCTCGGGGCCGCACACTATACGCTCGGGTTGGATGCCAAGAACCGCGCGAAATCGGGCGATGAAGCCGCCCGCGCCGAAGCGGCGGAGCACCTCGCGATTGTCGTGGCCAAGTACGCGGATGCGAACCCCGACGACGATATGGACAAGCTCGGCAAACGCGCCGCAAAGGCGCTGGCGGGAGTGAAGAATCTCGCGAACCTCGTCGTCGGCAAAGTCGCGCCGGAGATTCGCGGCAAAGACCTCGACGGCAAGCCGATGAAGCTGAGCGACTTTCGCGGCAAGGTCGTGCTCGTCGACTTTTGGGCGACGTGGTCTGGGGCCTGCGTTGCACGGATTCCACACAATCGCGAACTGCTCGCGAAGCACAAGGATCAGCCGTTCGCAATCGTCGGTATCGATGCCGATGAAGTCGACGAGGAGCTTTTCACCGCACTCGAGAAGAACAAAGTCAACTGGCGTTCGTTCCAGAATCGACCCGAAGATACCGAAGTCGAAATCGCCGACGAGTGGAACGTCTCCGCGCTACCCACGCTGTATTTACTCGATGCGAAAGGCAAGATTCGCAAGATCTGGGACGTCGCACCCGACAAAGCCGAACTCGATGCCGAGATCGAGAAAGTGTTGGCGGAGTTCCGGAATTAGCCGCGACGCGCAGGCTTTGCGTAGCGGGTCGTGAACTCGTGATGACTCCAGTCAAATGAAATACATCACCGCTTCGGCTTCGGTCTTGGCGGGGGTGGTTTTGCCGTTCTTCACTCGCAACTTGGGCTTTTCCAGCACGACGGTCGTATCGGGTGGCACGCTCTCGGTGATCCAGGTATTCGACCCGATGACGGCGCGTTCGCCGACGATGGTGGCCCCGCCGAGAATCGTGGCATTCGCGTAAACGACGACGGAATCTTTAAGCGTCGGGTGTCGTTTGTAGTTGCCGTGGACGAGTTCGCCATTATCGGCACGTTCAAAGCTGAGCGCGCCGAGCGTTACGCCTTGGTACAACTTCACGTTCTCGCCGATGTGGCACGTCTCGCCGATGACGACGCCGGTGCCGTGATCGATGAAAAAGCCAGGGCCAATCGTCGCCCCTGGGTGGATGTCGATACCCGTCTTGGCGTGTGCGTATTCGGTCATCATTCGCGGAATGTACGGCACCCCGAGCAATTGCAGTTCGTGCGCCACGCGGTAGATGCTGATTGCTTCGAGGCCGGGATAACTGAAAATAATCTCGTGGTGGCTCTTCGCGGCGGGGTCGCCTCGAAACGCGGCTTCGACGTCTTTTTCGAGCGTAATTCGCACGCCCGCCAGTCGGCGTAGCAGTTCGATGGCTCGCATCTGCCCGAGGATGTCGAAGTCCGTGTGCGGCGACTCCTCGTTGAGATCGTGACGCAACGCGCGGCTGATTTGCTCGGTGAGTTTGTCGTGCAGGACATCGACCAGCCCGCCGACGTAATAGCCAATGTTCCCGATGTGCAGGTTCTTGCGTTTGCCGTAGCCGGGGTACATCACTTCGCGCAGGTCGACAATAATATCCGCCACTGCCTCGCGGCTTGGCAACGGTTCGTGACCCAGGTGGTTCAACCGACTGCAACTGCTGTAAGTGTCGAGGAGTTGCTCCGTGACGGTTTGCAGTTCCAATTCTCTCTCGCGAATATCCGTAGCCATCGAAGTCTCACGTGCAGTCGGTCGAACGTAACAGCATTATCGTACGAGTTGGTTCCCGTAATGTAGGGGCACCTTCGTGGTTGGTCGCGGGTTATAGCGACTGGTAAAGTGCAGCGTCACTCGTGGAGCCGCCTGCTTCGGAAGTCGTTCTGATGAACGCAGCGTCACCCGTGCAATACCATTTCCGCGATCGCTTGCACCCTCGCCCGTGTGATGCCTTGCAATTGCTCGATGGCAAGCGGGTGTTCTGTCGGCTCCAATTCGACTCGTGGCCGATGGCCTAATGCCCGCGTATGTACCATCGTCTTGAGACTGAGCGTATCGGGATAGCCAGGCAGATCGGTGCTCAGCCACCCGAAGTACGATGGCTCCGACTCCCGGCCCTCGACTTCCCACAAATCGCATGTGCGCTCGAAGTTTGCCTTGCTAATCGACACCCAGACATCCCACGAAAATCGTTCTTCGAGGCCCGCGACGGCGATCTCTAGATTTCCGACCACGAAGAAGTGCTCGCCGTCGATGATGCACTGATCCGACGACAATTCGCACCGCAGATCGCGCTCGGACTCCGGGAAGGTAAACCAGAGGGCAGGTGCCGCCGCGCCGTAGTGCATCGGCATTTCGTTGTGAATCTTGCCGCAACATCGACACAGAAAGCCAGACATACGCTTCTCCTCGGAAACAGATCTTTCCCAACGCCCATCTGGTATGCACTCGGTGCGAATAATTGAGGCAATTTCCGTGGCATACGCCATGCCCACGATAGCCGTTCACGTTACTTTTTCGCGTCGCAAGTGCTTGCAAAATAGCCTTTTGCAGAATCTCCTCGAAAATCTTTAGCAGCGTGACGGCGTTTGGCACACCGGCTGCAATGTCGGTTATTCGTTAGACAGACATCGGAGAGGAAGTGGGTCTGAGGGGAGAGGCAGCATCTATGACCAAACCGAATATGCTCTAGCAACAAGCGAAGAACCGGGTTTCGTTAACAGAGGGGAGAGGCTGTTAGCGAACCCGGTTCATCGTTTTTGGGAGTAGAGGCAGCAATCGCCAATGATTACAAGTTACGCCAACTCGCACTCAATCGTCAACGCAATTCTGAAAAAACTCGCGATATTCTTTGAACAGTTTTACTTCGCCTTGCAGTTGAGCGAGCAAATCGGGTAACACGTCGTTTACCAATACTCCACGGGATAGTTCCCCATGACTCGTAGCGATGTGCGGCTGATTCACCCGACGGCGATCATCTCGTCGGAGGCGATGCTGGCACCCGATGTGCGCGTCGGTCCGTTTGCGGTGATCGACGGACCGGTTCAGATCGGCCCCGGTTCCCACATCCGGGCACACGTTCACCTCATGGGGCCGATGACGATCGGTGCGGATAACGACATCGGCACCGGCTGCATTCTCGGCGACCGCCCGCAGCACCTCGCCTACAAGGGCGAAGACACTCGCGTCGCGATCGGCGATGGCAACACCTTCCGCGAACACGTCACCGTCCATCGCGGAATGCCCGATTCGCGCGGCGTCACCCGCATCGGCGACGGCAATTACTTTATGGTGAATAGCCACGTCGCGCACGATTGCATTCTCGGCAATCGCGGCATGTTCGTGAACGGCTGCCTCATCGGTGGGCACGCGGAAATTGCGGATCGTGCGATGTTGTCCGGCAACTCTACGGTTCACCAAAACTGTCGCGTCGGCAAACTGGCACTACTCGGAGCCTGTTCGAGTTGCACCGTCGATGTGCCGCCGTTCTGGATCCTTCGCGAACTCAACAACGTTCGCGGCGTCAACGTCGTCGGCATGAAACGCGCGGGATATTCGACCGAAGAGATCGTCGCCGTGCGGAAAGCGTTCAAGATGGTGTATCTGCAACGGATGACGATTTCGTTAGCGGTCGCGCGGATGGAACAAGACCTCGGTCACTCGCCGGCCGTGATGGAACTCGTCGATTTCATTCACAAATCGAAGCGCGGCATCCCCGGTGCTAAACATTACGCGGGCGCAGCCGACGCAGGACCGACGGCCCATGCGGCGTGACCGTAAGATTCCCATTTGGGCGATCCTCTTCTGGTTGGTGTTGATCGTCAGCGTCTGCATCCGGTTGGCGTACGCGCCGCCCGGTTCCGGAACCGTCGTGCCAATCTACGTGCGTGCCGCGGAGAATTGGCTGAAGGGGCAGGATATTTACGCACCGCAGCTACCGCTCGACGTCTATCGTAACCCTCCCATCGTCGCGATGGCGTTCGTGCCATTTACCCGGATACCCGTGAAAACCGGCGAGATAATCTGGCGATTGTTTGGAATTGCGCTCTTTCTCGGTGGCCTCGGTGGGTTCGTTCGAAATGCCATCGGCGAACTGTCGTCGTTGCGGATGGGCGTGCTCTATACCATCGCGGCCGAACTGATCATTCCGAGCGTCAACAACGGGCAAATTAACATCCACCTGATCGGTGCGATTCTCCTCGGTGCAACTAACGTATTGAAGGATCGTGCGTGGCGGGCGGCACTGTGGTTCGGGGTGGCCGCTTCGCTGAAACTGTACCCCGTTGCCGCCGCGTTCTTGTTTGTAATCGTCGATCCCCGACTCAGTTGGCGATTGCTTTTGGGCGTCGTGGCGATGGCTGCGCTACCATTCCTCGGGCACGATCCGCACTTTGTCGTAAGCGAATATCGCGAATTCTGGCAATTCTTGGATCTCGACGATCGCTCGCAAACACCGTTCCTATACCGCGCACCGATCGATTGGACGATCGCACCACGAGTCTGGTTCGATACCTTCATCCCGTCGATGCTGGGCAAAGTGATTGCAGCCATTGTCGGCCTCGTCATGGCGGCGTGTGTTGGTTTCGCAAAATTCCGGCGTAGCCGAACCGACGCAGTCGTACTGGCGCTCGGCATGGGTGCCGTCTGGATGACCGCGTTCGGCCCGGCTACGGAACTGCCCACGTATGCCCTGCTCGCGCCGTCGATGGCCATCGCCGTCGCAACGGCATCGTTCCGCAACCGCCCGAACGTCGGCACGCTGTACTGGATCGCCTACCTGCTCGTATTCGGCGCGATCATCCGTGGATCGTTCCCCGCAAACGAAATCTATCCCTGTCGGACACTGGCCCCATTGGGTGCGATCTTGTTCGGCATCGTGCAGATCTGGGATGTCGCGAACTGCGACTCGGCCCGACAAAATGGTAACGCCTAAGGCAGCGCGGGTCGCTACGTTGAAACGATGTCACAATTTCCCGAACCGCCGCGAACGTTGTCGCGTGCGGAATGGCTAACCGAAATGGCGGCGTATCGTCAGCGAGTGCAACCGCTGTGCGACGATCGCGTTCGGCGAATGGCCAAGGGTCAGAAACATCCCGTTACCGATTTCCTGTTCGAATACTACTCGCACCGCCCGGCCCACTTAATGCGCTGGACGCCGGGGATCGGCGTTCGGCTACGAGATGCCCATCGCGAGGAACTGGCTTGGCCGGAACTCTGGAACGCGAGCGAAGAGGGTTTGGCACTTTCGCCGGAACGATTTCCGCAACACCGCTTCGAGTTCGTGCAGTGGGCGGTGAACTATCTGCGAGCGGTGCGGGACCGCGAACCGAACTTCCACTGTTTCGGTATGCACGAATGGGCGATGGTCTACCGGGCGGACGAAGTCCGACACACGCGCGTTCCGCTGCGAGTAACGGAACGCGAACTGGCGGCGATCGTCGAAGCCAAGCCGCTGAAATGCACGCACTACGACGCCTTTCGCTTCTTCACACCGGCGGCCGTGCCACTCAACCGCATCGCACTCACTCGCCAAACGACGACCGACCACGACCAGCCGGGTTGCATTCACGCGAACATGGACCTTTACAAATTCAGCTTCAAGATCGCGCCGTTCTGCGCGAGCGATGTCGTTGCGGCGGCGTTCGAGTTGGCCAAAGAGGCACGCGAGATCGACATGCGTGCCAGCCCGTACGACCTACGCGAATTCGGCTACGAGCCAATCCGGATCGAAGAACGCGAAGGTTGCGAAGAGTACGTCTGTTTGCAGAAAGCGATAGCGAATCGCGCACAGAATGTGCGCGAAGAGGTACTACGCGAGTATCGGAAGTTGCTGTCGAGCGAGATTTCCACACGCTCTCAATAATCCATCGTGCGGAACTCGTTGGCGGCGAGCGCCAGTGTGCCGGCCGCGAAAGCGGCGGAGGTGGCGATCGAGAGTTCGGGGTGGAACAGGCCCTTTTCCTGCGTGGCAATCAGTTCGGGCAATTTCATCGAAAAGCCATCCGCACGCATCGCGTCGAAGAAGATGCCGCCGAGGTCGAGTGGCTTCGGGAAGATCCAATAGCCGATTTCGAGCATCATTTGCGACACGCCCGACAGCCCATCGACGGGGTACGCGATCAACCGCAGGTGCGTGAAGTTCAGCGCCCAGCAGAGTAGCCAGAACAACAGCGTCCCGAAGATGCACGCCACAGTGCTACGGGTGGCGACGGCGAGGAATGTCGAGACCGAAAAGAAGATGCCGAAGTTCATGACCAATAGCGGTACCGCGAGCCAATAGCTGCCGTTCCAGACGCCCGTTCGCAGGCCAATCGCGAGCCACGTTCCGCCGACGAACAGCACCGCGTGCAAGCTGACGAACAGCACGACGCCGATGTACTTGCCGACCAACACCGACCAGCGTGGGGCCGGTTTCGCGAGCAAGATCGTCGCCGCTTGCGGTTCGAGGAACGTCGGCAGAAAGCCCGCTGTCCAGAGCAGCGACAACAGCACGCCGACGGTGTCCGCGAGCGCCGCCGCCAACCACAATTGCACGAACCGCACCGCATCGCCGCGGTGCCGGCCGACGGGCACTTTGATGAGGCCGAAACCGAACGACGCTTCGCCATTGATGATGCGAACGCCATCCGCTTTCACTTGATCCAAACCGATCCGCTCGGCTTCCTGTTGCGTGATGTACGCGGGGATTTCAAACTCGAGCGTCGTCGGCGGCATGTCGCCAGAAACGCTGATACTGAAGCAGAAACCGACGCACACCATCGTGAGCGCGAGCATCACCCAGAAGAGCTTCGTGTGCAGCGATTGCCGGAAGGTATCGCGAACCATCCAACGGATCGTGCGAATCGCGAACGGGAGATTCATCGCGGCATACCCTTTTCGTACATGGCAAACAACGACTCTTCGAGCGTGCCCGATTGTCGCAATTCGGAGAGCGGCCCCGTCCACGCGACTTGCCCCGCCACGATGGCGGCCGCACGGTCGCAAAGCTCTTCGACTTCGGGCAGAACGTGCGACACGAGCAGCACGGTTTTGCCCTTCGCTTGGCGTTCGCGAACGACTTCGCGGAGCAACTTGCGCCCGTAAAGGTCGAGGCCTTCGGTCGGTTCGTCGAGAATGAGCAAGTCGGGGTCGTTGATGAGCGCCTGTGCGAGGCCGAGGCGTTGGACCATGCCTTTGCTGAACCGGCTGATCGGCTCCGCGCGACGATCCGCCAGGCCGACGCGGGTGAGCGATTCGTCGACGAGCCGCGGTAACAGTTCCGATTGTAGGCCCGAAAGCCCGCCGTAAAACGCGAGCACTTCGGATGCGGACAGGTAGCGCGGGAAGGCGTGGTTTTCGTGCATGTACCCCACGCGGCCGAGTGTCTGCCGGTTGGCGATCGACGCGCCGAGCCGCTGAATCGTCCCTTTCGTGGGGCGAGCGAGCGACAAAAGTAGCTTGATCAGCGTCGTTTTGCCAGCGCGATTCGGCCCGAGCAACCCGAAGATGCTACCCGTCGGGATCGTCAGCGTGATGCCGCGAACCGCCGCGACGTGACTGCGCGACGATAGCGGGTTCGGCTTGTACGTCTTGTGGACATCGTCAAAAACCGCAGCGTGCGTCACGGCAATGGCTCTCCTGGTCGCTTCCGATTCGTGCGCAGGCAATATAGCTCACGCCTGGCAAGAAGCATCCTCCGCACGAAGATTTCCCCGGCTCGTCGAACTGCACTAGCACGAACGCCCCCGATCCATTACCGTTTCGGAATCTTACGCAGGAGATTTCGGATGATCGCCCTCTTCGTGGCTCTCGCGTTCCTAGCTCCGGCAACGTTCGCGTGCTTCTTTTACATCGTACTCACGTACCTCGGGCGGCGTCGCGCTATCGCGATTCCCCTCGAACCGCAGACTGCGTTCGTCGTGCTGATTCCCGCACACAACGAGGCGTTTACGATTCCCGAGACGCTGCGTTCGGTGCTCGATGCCGACTACCCGGCGGCGCTGCGGCGGATCGTCGTCGTCGCCGACAATTGTTCCGATCACACCGCCGATGTCGTTCGCGAACACGGTGTCGATGTCCTCGAACGCTTCGACCGGAACTTGCGCGGCAAAGGCTACGCGCTCGCTTGCGGGTTCGATCATGTGTTGCCGAGTCGCCCCGATGCGGTGATCGTTCTCGATGCCGATTGCGAAGTCTATCCGGATCTGTTTCGGATTTTCGATGCCCATCTGCGGAACGGTTCGCCGGTGGTGCAGGCCGCCGTGGTGACGCGCAACCCTGGCCCCGATTCGGCCGGTTTTGCCTCGGCCATCGGTAGCATCATGGATAACGAAATCGCGGCGGGCAAAGACGCGCTCGGCCTGCGTCCACCGCTCCGCGGCACGGGAATGGGCTTCGCACGCAGCATTCTCGAACGATTCCCGTGGAATGCCTTCGGGCTGACCGAAGATGCGGAGTACGATCATCGCCTGGCCCGCGCCGGCGTCAAAATTCGCTTCCTCGCCTCCGCGATCGTCCATAGCGAAGCTCCCGTTCTCACCGCCGATCTCTTCCAGCAGCGCCGGCGCTGGCGGGCCTCGCTGTTCGTCGGTTCGGGCATCCTCACACGTTGGATCGAAA
The DNA here is from genome assembly GCA_043785305.1 of Limnoglobus sp. Taxonomy (GTDB): domain Bacteria; phylum Planctomycetota; class Planctomycetia; order Gemmatales; family Gemmataceae; genus Limnoglobus. The sequence goes on from JAYVXI010000068.1 coordinate 45,860, forward strand.
GTAAACCGCTCGTGCTCGCGCAGTGGATGCTAACGAGCCTCGTCGTGATTGCGACAGTGCTATGTCAGTTCGTGCCCGATTGGTTCGTACTGTGGACGGGTGCAATCGGGTTGCTCACGTTCGGCTTGTACTTCCGTGCCGGGCGGAAGGTCGGGTTGCCACCGAAAGCGGGGCGGATGATTCTGGCGTTGCCGTGGGTCGTCGTGCGGCTGCTGTTCGTCACGCTCGGCGGATTCACCAAAAGCTCGACGATATGGCATCGGACGCGGCGAAGTGCCGAAGTCGTATGACTACGCGGCCCGGTTTCCCCTGGTCGTGGATACCGAATTCGCTCGTTCGCCGTCGTGCGGAACGCGGCGTGCAACTCACTTTCGACGACGGTCCGCACCCGATTCACACCCGCGCCGTGCTCGAACGGCTCGCGAAGTGGAACGTCAAAGCGATCTTCTTTGTCGTCGGAAAATTTGCCGACAAACATCCCGATGTGCTGCGCGAAATCGCGACCGCCGGCCACGAAATCGGCAACCACACGTATTCGCACGAAGTCGCATCGGTGTGGGCGTTGCGGGCCGTCACCGACGATGTCCGCCGGTGTCATGCGGCCATCGAACGGGCATGTGGGGTGCCGCCGAAGTGGTTCCGTCCGCCACTCGGTCGGGTGAACGTGGCGACGCTGACGGCGGCGGCGCGATGCGGGTACCGCACGATGAATTGGTCGCTCGATTCGAACGATTGGCGTTGCCGCACCAGCGACGATGCCGAGAAATGTGCCGAGGCCGTCCTGCGTGAAGTCCGGCCCGGCGATACGCTGCTTCTGCACGATTGCCACGAGTGGATCGCGCCGATCCTCGACCGTGTGCTGCCGTTACTTCTGGCCGAACACGCCCTTAAATAGCGTCTGCATTTGCTCCCACGATTTCTTGTCGGCGGCTTCGTTGTACGCGAGGCCCTTCACGCCTTTGTCGTCGATCCCCTTCACCGTGAAGCTATGCACCGCATCGGGATAACTCTCGAACTGATAGCTCACCTTGGCTTCATCGAGCGAGCTGCGAAACTTCTTGATGTTCGCTTCGGGGATGAACGCATCATCGGCCCCGTGACAGATCAGCACCTTGCAGGTGATCTTCTTTGCGTCATCGACCGAAGGCGTCGGAAGTGCGCCGTGGAAGCTGACAACGGCACTGAGATCGTTCCCCGCAAGTGCGAGTTGCAATGCCGTCGAACCACCGAAGCAGTAGCCGATCGCGGCGGTCTTCTTGGCATCGACTTCGGGGCGCTCTTTGAGCAACTTCAACGCGGCTTCGGCGCGACCACGCCAGACTTCGACGTTCTTGCGAACCGTTGTCGCCATCGCGCCGGCTTCCTTCGGGTGTTCGGTCGTTTTGCCGTCGCCGTACATGTCCGCACAGAACGCCACGTAGCCGAGTTCGGCGAGCATTTCCGCCCGCTTCTTCGCGTAGTCGTTCAGCCCCCACCATTCGTGAACGAGCAAAATGCCGGGGCGTTTCTCCTTGACGGCCTCATCGAACGCGAGGAACCCCTTCAGCGTGATGCCATCGAATTTGTAATCGATCACTTGCGTCTTAACAGCCGCCGACGCCGTGCCCGTCAGGCTGACGATGGCCATCAGTGCAAAAAACTTCCGCATGTGCAGACTCCTTGTAGCGGTGCGAAACCGTGGCTATTGTATTCCCGTTTCGGGTGGTGCCAGCGCCGTTCGGGCGTCTTCCGGCGTGGAAAACATCCGCCGGACGACCGAGCGCGACAGTCGCCCGTCGAAGCCTGCGAACAGCAACCCCGCGAGCCGCTGTTTCGTTGCGCGCTCGGCGAACTGCTTGCGCATCAGTCGCAGATCGGAGGTTTCGCCGATCTCCGCTCGCAGTTTCGCGGCACTGGCGATGCCGTACGCCATCAGCGATTCGATATCGATAAGGTACGTTTGGAACGCCTCGTAATGTTCGCGATAATACGCGAGGACTTCTTCCGGCACGCGCTCGCTGCCGAGCGATTGCAGTTGGCGTTCGAGGTCCGGCCAGCCTTGCCATTCGGGGTGCGCATCGATCATTTCCACGGTGCGGGCGTACGTGCAACTGACGACGAGCTTGAGCAATCGCAGGTAATCGGGCGACTTCACCTTCACGCGGTAAATCACCTCGTCGCCGTGCTCGACGACGATGACGGTGCCTTCCTGATCGGTGCCCTTCCACGCTTCGAGCAACTCGTCGATCTGCGCGGCGAGCGTCTCCGATTTCGGCTGAAACGCATCGACCACCGTGAAATTGCGATCCGCCGCGATCGCTTGCAACTCGCGGTACGTGACATACCGGCACGCGGTTTTGTCGAACGCGGCAATCAGGATCAGGTCTTCGCGACCCGCATAATCGGTGATGACTTGCGAATCGGGGTGCAGAAATTCGAACAACAGCGTGAGGTTGTCGAACTCCGGGCGCAACTGCAACAGTTGCGGATACTTCGCGGCTGCAATTTGCCGCGACGTACTGAGATAGTCGAAGTGCGATAATTTCGAGGGCGCTTCGTCGTCTTGCGGGCCAGCGCAAATTGCGCCTTCGATCATCCCGCGCGTCGTGAACCAAACCTGCCCGCCATGCTGGAATCGCTGAACGAGCGTGCCGTCGAATTTCCGCAGGAACAGCAGCCGCGAATCGGCCCCGATCTCCATCAGGCTCGCGACATCGGCCAGCGTCACGTTCCGCTCGCCGATGTTGTAAATCTTCACCAACGGCAGCGATACGAGTTCGAACGGCGACCGCCGATAGATGATCCCCTTCGCATAAAGCTGATGCGGTTCTTGCGGCGTAAACAACAGCTTCGTGGCATTCGCCAGCACCAGTTCGCCGATGCTCCGCTTCACCAACAGCGGGTCGGCATCGATGCGCGCCAGCACCGCCGCCGGATCGTCCCGCAACGCCGCCAGCAACTTGTCGGTTCGGAGTTCCATCATTCGATTCTTTGTAGCCGAAGTCGCGAGAATTCACATCGACCGCTCCGCCATAGAATGACGCGATTCCTCTCCCACGGTGAAGCGGCATGAGTACGGATGCGACGATTTACATCGATGGCGGATCGCGCGGCAACCCCGGCCCGGCTTCGTATGCCGTGGTGCTGACGCGCGAGGGGCTGCCGCCGCTCGAAGAGGCGAACACGCTCGGCAAGGCGACGAACAACGTGGCGGAGTACACGGCGCTCGTGCGCGCACTCGAACTGGCCGCCGCGAATGGCGTGAGGCAGATTCAGCTATTCAGCGATAGCGAACTGCTCGTGAAGCAGATGAACGGCGAGTACAAGGTGAAGAATGCCGACCTGCAAGACCTTTACCGCGAAGCGTGCGAACTGCGACGGAAGTTTCAGAAGGTGACGCTCCAGCACGTTCGCCGCGAACTCAACAAACGCGCGGACTTTTTGTGCAACGAAGCGCTCGACGGTCGCCCGCGCGTGGCCGGTGAAGAGATTGCGGAAACGTCTGCGCCCAAAGCGAATCGCGTCGAACCGGCGAAAACCGTCGGCGACGACAAAGTGCGCGACGATGCCGTCGATTGCCTGCGTGCGGCTGCGCAAAGTTGGGCCGACCACGGGCCGCGCAACCCGAGTGCGGAGCAAGTCTGGGAGCAACTCTGGTCGATCCTCGAAGAAGGTGGCGTGCTGCGAAAGAAGAAGTGAAGGTACGGGGTCCAAAATCGACGTAAGTCACAATTGCGGAGGCTCCAAAACCGGTTTTTGGGGTGTTTTTCCGGTTTTTGAGGCCCAAAATGCCCCTTTTTGATCGCAAATCACCGATCTGTTTGCCGCAATTTGAACCATTATCGCGGGTTATGTCGATTGCTCTCGATTCGAGAACCGGCGCAAGTGGCGACATAAAATCGACCGAGCACGACACAAAATCGACCGAGCACGACATTCTCACGACACTTCTATGTCATTTCGCGACGTTTCTATGTCACTCCGTG
>JAYVXI010000069.1:0-7249 GCA_043785305.1 Limnoglobus sp.
ACCGCGTCGACGAGCGATTGCACGACGAAGCGGTAGGGGACGCGGCGCGGCGACGGTTGTTGACTTCGTGTTACATCTTGCTGGGTATGCGTTACAATGGCGATGACGTTCACACCGCGTTCGCGAGGACCATGGGCATGAAAGAATCCACGACGTATCAAGCGATCCTACAAGAAGGCCGAGAAGAAGGCCGAGAAGAAGGCCTACAAGAAGGCCTACAAGAAGGCCGAGAAGAGGGACAGCACATGGGCCTGATTGCGGCACAGCAGGAAGCGTTACTCGACATTATTCGCGAGCGATTCGGTTCGGTTCCCGAGTTGGTCGAGGCGCGGATTCGTGCGACCGATGACTCCGCGAAGTTGCAGGCGGCCATCCGTCAGTCGGTTCGCGTCACCGACCCAAACGACATCCTCCGCTAAACTCTCACCCGCCGACGAAATACTCGTAGTTATCCGCGTTGCGAATCGCCGAATCCGGGTCGCTGGTTGCGAGGGCGCGGGCGCTCGCTTGTCCGTAGGTGATGTCGTCGGTACTCGCGTCGGAGTGGCTGTGCTCGTGGACGAGCGTGCCCGCTTTGGAATCGGTGCCGTTTTGCGGGGCGGTCCAGAACGCGCCGCAGAGATAGATCGTGGTGCTGTCCTTATACGTGTACGCGAACCAACCGCTTTGGCAGCCGACACCCGTGAGGTTGTAGGTGAAGCTCGTCGAGGTCATTCGTTCGTGAATTTTGGTGTAGACGGACTTGGCTTTGTTGAAGCGACCCACGGTGTGGTTGCCGAACCACTCTTTGTATTTCGCGTCGTCCTTGATAGTGGCGGCGGCTTTCTCGACGAGTCGGAAACTGTCGTCGATCGCTTTTTTGACTTGCTTCTGCCGAGCCAACGTGCCGCCGATGAGTGTCGGGGGCAGGATGGCGGCGGCGACCATCACTGCCCCCATCGCGGAAGCGGTGCCGTTGGTTTTCGGTGGCTTGTTCGAGAGCCGCGCAACCTTGCCGCGAGTCGGCAGTGGCGTGCCGCCTTTCGTCACCGTGAACGACGCTTTCCCGCCCACTACCTTCGACTTTTCCGGTGCGAATTTCGCGAGCGCGACCGTTGCCGTTCGCGTTTTGGTTTCTTCCGGAATGGGGATGTGCTCGAGGCCCGGAATGTTCAATTCCACCTTGTAATCCGCTGGAACCGAGACCGCGTAGGATTCGCCGACGTCGACCTCGGCACTGACCATCGCGCCCGCGCGAACGAGGATGTAATCCTCCGCGCTCGGGTTGCCGCGCTTGACCATCGGCCCGTCGTAGGCGACTTTGCTTTTCTCGTTTCGCGTGATCGTCAGGCAGTCGCTGTTCAACCCTTCCAATGGCGTATACCACTTCAAAACGAACAAATCCTTCTTGCCGCCGTTCGTCAGCTCGAAGCGCAACTGCACCTTCTCGGCCGAGTCGTAACTCTTCGACGCAACCAGTTTTCCCTTCAAGACAGATGCCATCGCGAACCTCGAGTGTAAGGGCAGATCAACTGTTGGAAGTGTAATCGAACTTCCTAGCACGGTCAACGAAATACACTGTACACTCCGTAAAACGTGATTTTCCGCGCTCGCGCTCTAGGCAAAGTGGCCTTACGACCGGTACAATCTGTCATTCCACTGGTTCGATGTTTGCCGAAGTGTCACCTTGTCACCTGCCTTGTGCGGGTTGTCGCGGAGTTTGCTATGCCGTGCCCTTTCCCTGGGATGGATCCGTATCTGGAAGATGCCGCATTTTGGGCGTCGTTTCAGCATCAGTTCGTCGCCGGGATGTATCAGATACTGCTACCGGGCCTGGTGGATCGCTATCGGGCGAAGATCGGCACGCGCAATTACGTCACCGAACTGACGCTGTTTACGTCGATTTTGCGCGAACCGCACGCGGAAGAGTTCATCGAAATCCGCGACCGGGCCGATGGGCGTCTCGTTACGGTCATCGACTTTCCCAGCCCGTCGAATCGAACGACCACAGCGGGGCGTGCGAGCTATCTGGAGACGCGCAAAGATACCGACACGCAGCGGGCGAACGCGATTGAAATCGACCTCGTTACCCAAGGGTTGCCGCTACTCGACTACTCGCGGGACGGCTTGCCCGAATACGACTATGCGGTGTCGGTGTCGCGAGCGTCCGCGCCGGGGCGGTACGAAATCTACACGACGACGGTGCAGAAACGCCTGCCGAAGTTCAAAGTGCCGCTCGCACACGACGACCGCGATGCGCTACTGGATTTACAAGATGTGTTCCGGCGTGCCTACGACCTCGGCAGTTTCGCGAAGACAGTCGATTATCGCGCCGCATTGCCGATGGATGTGAAAATCAGCGTCCCAAACCGCGACTGGATCGAAGCGGTTCTGCGACAGCAGAAATTGCGGTAAACTACTTCCCGATCGGCCTTGCCGTCGTGCCGTTGGTGGCGACGGACTTTGCGGCACGGATGCGGTCGAGCAAGTTCTGTTTTGCGATGTCGGCTGGGTTGACCGATGCCGACTGAATCGAGGGAGCGGGCGTTTCGGCGAGCGTATCCGTTTGCGTATCGCGAGTGACGCGCTTCACGCCGGCGGGGCGATCCGCGTAAATTTTGTCCATCTCGTCCAACGTCACGACGCGCTCGAGCTTCAAAAAGACAATGTCTTCGTACGGTACGAAGAAGCCGCGACTTTCGTCTTGGTTACCGGCTTCGCGACCGCGAAACAATACGTACGTCGGCTCGTAACGCAACATCGTATCGACGTTCAAGAAGTTCCCCGTTCGCAACATCATGTGGACGCGCGAATGGTCGCACTCGGGAATCCGGTTGAATATATCCATCACATCTTCGCGCTTCATAATCTTCCTGCTTAGCTTCGGAATAATTCGAGTCGTTCGGGTGGCCGCATCAGTCGTCGGTAAAGGGTAATCTGTGCGATGGCGACGGCGGCCCCGCCGACGCCACAGACGAGTTTCCAGTTCGGTAACACGCGGGCGGCGGGCCAGTCGTGCGTGATGGCCATGTCGTCTAGGGCGTTCAGGGCGATCGCAAAGATCCCGGCAAAGGCGATGGCGGCGGCCATGAACGCCACGGGTAAACGCGCCGCCGTCCATGGGTCCGAACTATATTGCCGGAGCGAGAACTCCGTGCCGAGCCGACGCCAGAGTTTCGTAAAGACTTCGTCGGCAATCTCCGGCGTGCCGAGCGTAATCGAGGCGCGGCCCTGGCCGTTGCGTTCGCTGGCGTGGTCGATGTGGACGGTATTCGTGTGGAGATCGAGCTTGACGCGGCGAATCGAGGCGAGTTCGACCACGGTGGCGAACGGCCCGAGCACGCTTTCGACATCCATCGCCGTTTCGACGGCAGCGACGGTCTCGGGCTTCGGTTCGCCCGATTGTGCGGCCAGGAACAGCCGTGGCAACGTGAGGACGAGCATCGAATGCGAGAGAACGTCGGGGGCTTTCCAAACGCGACGACGGCCCAGACCCGGAAATCCCGTGTCCGATGGCTGCGTGTAAGCTTCAAATGGTTTGAGCGCGGGCATAGACCAACCGGGCAAGGTAGGAGCGTCGCACCCGTGCAACGCATACCTGTAGGTAGAACCCTTTACCTACGCGGTCAAATCCTCACACGCAGCAAAGTCTACGCCACAAGCAGATCGAGAGTTAAAATGGATGCGACTCGTAAAAATATCACGACCGCAACGACTGTGAGGCCGGGCGATAGGATTGCAACGATAAGTCTTGGAGTCGAAGCGCCAACCGATGGAAACATCGCGAAACGAAATTCGCGCCAGAGAAGAACTCGGCAACCTCATTCATGATTTCCTTCGCTACGAGGATTCCGCGCCGCGTAGGCTTTGCGTAGCGAAGCGCCGTGCCCGCGCTTCATGCGACGCTACTCTTGCGGTCGCTTTCGGTTCACGCTATACCCCGGCTCTTCAAGAGTATTCCGGAGGATGAGACGTGATTGCGAAGCGAATGGGACAGTCCGACGAAACCGAGGTTTTCGACGGCAACGACAACACGCCGATGGTGGCAACGGGGCTACGCGCAGGGGTCGAAGCGGGCGAGCACATCGGCCGCGTGGACAAGAAGGAAGATGAGAAAATCGGCTTGTTTTGGCGAGTTTTTGGCGGAACGTTGCTCAGCATCGTCGCGCTCGTCGCGATCACGCTTTACAACAATCTGAACTCCGGAATCTCCGAGTTGCGCGCCGAGATCGGCAAGCTGAACGAGGCGCGTGCGGACCTCGTCAAAAAGGACGATTTCCAATCGCGATTGACGACGAATTACGAGCGAATTCAGACGATCCAGGGGCAAAACCACTCGCAGAACGCGATGCTGACGGGCTACCGCAGCGAACTCGATGGCCTGAAGGACCGCGTGAGCCGACAAACGACCGACATCGACGCGGGCAAAAAGGATACGAGCATCGTCCTCGAAACACTGAAAAAAGACGTTGCCACGCTCGAAACGCTGAAGGAAAAGCTCGTCGGGCTGGCCACCGATGCGAAATCGTTTCGCGATGAATATCAGAAACTGCGGCAAGACGTGGACAAGAATCAGGCGGCCGACGCCGAGCGAAAAGCCTATCGCGACGACCAGCACAAAGAGCACGAAAAGACCGTCAAGGAAATGAAGGCGATGATCCTCGATTGTCAGGTGAAACTCGCCCGGCTCGAAGGGCAACAAACCGCGCCAAAATCGACCGCACCGAAGCCGAACGGCGCGCGTGCCAACGCACCGATGGCCAAACCCGAGCCGATCGAAATCGAACGCCCGTAGGCGATTTCGGCACGGGTTCTGAAAGGTTGAAGCTGCAATCTGCCCCCGTGAAAGGTTACCCACACAGCACGTGTGATAGCCACGACTGAATGATGGAGACAGAGGCTAAGTAAGCCTGCTGTCCCGCGTTCTGCTTCGGATACGCCAGACTCAACGCGAGTAACTTGGGCACGGCCCGGATGGAATGGTGTTCGAGAGCTTTTAGCAACCAGATTGCACTGACTTGAACCCCTGCCGGTTGGTTGTATAACATATCCATCGCATACGGCATAGCATTTATTGCCAACGGGCCGTAGGCAGTCAGGCTACCAAGCAAATCCATTTTTTCGCCACCATGCTCCGTTAGTGGCAGCAAGGCAATCGCACTACTCATCAGCAAGTGATTTTTATAACCGGCTTCGTCGAGCGATATCACTGCGGCACACCGCTCTTCATACGTGCCAAACAGCAAATAAATGTGAAACCAAATACCGTCGTCTGGCTTGAGGCAACCAAACCTCTGGAGATACCGCATGGCCTCGCCGCGATGTTGCGGATCGTTGGCAATCAGCGAACGCACGTACGGCTCGAACGGCCTGACTTCGGCATGGTCGATCGTATTAAAAGACTCGATTAAGCCTAATGAAAAGATCGGGTGGAACTTCTTCGTTTTCGACGGGGAGCATAACATCTCGACGAGTTCCGCATACGAATACGTACCGAGCACGAGTTCGGTGACTTTCGTGCTAAGGTCTCTGTCCTCCGATAGCGTCACGAGATTACCATGAGCGATTCTCACATAGAGTTGATAGGAATACAGTTCATCGATCGCTTCGACTCGCTTGTTGTAAGATGCCGTTTCGTCAATCGCAATCGCCATCAACTGATAGTCAGTATGAATATACAGAGCGATGTGGATTGCGTACATTAATGCGAGCATTCGATCACTCGGAATCCTATGCAATGTGTCGATTAAGTTATTTGCCCAACTCGTACGATTGCAGTTCCCAGATGAACCAAGCCGAGTCATGGCCAATCCGGGATTCCAATTTGACGAGGCCAATTTTGGGTGCGTACCACCTTCGTTCAAAAGTGGTGAGTGGGCCGATTGTTGTCAAATATTCGACTCCAATTGCTTCTACGGAATCCGACCCGATTTTAAAAACTTCCGATGCTAATGCCGTGAAAGACTTTTCTGATGAATCCGACTTCTGGACAGGTCGATTCCATTTATCACCTGTCACATGCGGCAAAACGAGTACTTGATAAGCGGGGTCGTACTTGGCATCGTTATATTTGGCAATGAATATACCGGTTTTGTTCACTATGTATTGAATTTCAGATTTATCTTGGTCTTCGTCCGCTCGCAAGATCGTAATGTGCATCGAGTTAGCAACTTCTACGGATGCAACAATCTCGTGAATCGATTTCCGACCTTCCGGAGATAGAAACCGCCACTTCGTACCGAGTCGAGTCGGCATATATTCGTTGACAGCTATTTCCAATGCTGCGATTGGCACAGGTGGGGCTTCTGGTTTTTTGGTTGCATCGCAGCCGGCCACAAGGAATACTGCGACAACACGCATCAGTATGTGGTAACGAATCATTGCACTAATCCACTGGGGTGGCACGATTTCGCTTCAATTCCACCAAAGCGGATTTCCAAGCAGCGTAAAATTCGACGAATTGCTCGAGCGGAAGGATACTTCGATAGCGCTTGCCATCATCAAAACCGGGAAAGTATTCCACATCGACGCGATCCGGATAAATGTAGATGGGATGCTCACATTGAATACCGGTTTTCGCAATCAGTTTTTTACCAGACAAAATATCCGCGAGGCATTCATCGATTTCTCGAATGACGTCTTCGTCATCTGCTTTACTGAAAAATAAGCCGAGGCCTCTAAATTCATCGTTATCATTCGGAAAGTTCATCGTAATACTTCGTTCGTCAGCTGCGATTTTGTACCAGTGCATATCGTTCATTTCGTAAGCGTCACGAATTGCCGGTTGAGATTGCATGTGTAGTGCAATCGCAAAAATTGCAGTACCTAACCGAAAATTGTTGTGAACCCTCATAGCTTCGGGTATCCACGAGTAATTATTACAGTTGAGTTGTCACCTTTTTTGAGTTTCCAGTTTCCAGTAACTACAAATGCAGGAATGGTTGCTGTTGCTGTAGTTGTACCTTCAAAGGTACTATCTTCTTTTGCCGTATTTTTTGTCACGGCGTCTTTGAAAGCGGAGATTAACGCGGCTTTTAAATCCGCGTATCCTGCTACATCGAGATCGTCTGGGAAAAACGTCTTGATCTTAGCGACTGTCCCATATGTAGGTTTATGCCGCGGTTCGGTATTGAAACTCGGCCGTTTCGTTTTTCGGTTCGAGTCGGTTGAGCATCAGGTGGATCATGGCCAACTTCACAAACGCCTCCGACGACATCACGCTTTTCTCCCGATCCTTGGTCAGCCGACGGCACTGGCCCAGCCAGGCGAA
>JAYVXI010000070.1:0-21336 GCA_043785305.1 Limnoglobus sp.
TGGAAGTTCCTTCTTCCAGAGGGTTGTGTGATAACTCCCTATGGTGGAAGGACTTCCGCTTTATTACAAGCCCAACTCCTTAACTTGATGCTAATGGGGCGTAAGTGCCGAGTGCCCAGCCCATGATGCCGCCGATACCAGCGAGCATCGCGGTACAAGCGGCAATCGTGGCAATAGCAGATCGAATCGTCATACGCACCTCAATTGCCGAACCCATTCCGTCTGATTCGATGTATCGGATGACTACACGATTGTCGCGAGTGTTCGCGCCCCGCGCTTCGCTACTCAGAGCCTACGCGGCGCGGCTAAACGAGGAGATCACCCGGCTGGTACCGTTCGCGTTGGTGTTCTATATCTCAATACCGTCGACTTCGGCCTTGCTGGGCACTCGCGGTTTTTGTTAGTTTTGCGATACTTTGAGGATGCGGATTATGCGTTGTGTTGTCACCGGTGCGGCGGGGTTAATCGGCTCGCACCTTTGCGAGCGGTTGCTGGCGGACGGCCACACCGTGGCGGGGATCGATTGCTTCACGAGCTATTATGCGCGGAACCTCAAGGAACAGAACCTGCGTGCGTTCCGCGAGTCGCCGCAATTCGCGTTCCACGAACTCGACCTTGCGAACGGCGTCGCCCCGAATGCCGTGGCGGGTGCGGAGTGGGTGTTCCACCTTGCGGCGATGCCGGGGCTGAACAAAAGCTGGACGAACTTCGACGAATATAATCGCTGCAACCTCGTGGCGACGCACCGCTTACTCGAGTCTTTGAAAGGCTCACCGACGCTGAAGAAGCTGATTTACGCGAGTACGTCGAGCGTCTACGGCAAATACGCGAGCGGCGACGAAACATTGCCCACGAAGCCGAGTTCGCCGTACGGCATCACGAAGTTTGCGGGCGAACAACTGTGCCGCGTCTACGGCGACGAGTTCGATGTCCCCGCGATCGTGCTGCGATTCTTTAGCGTCTACGGCCCGCGCCAACGGCCCGACATGGGCTACAACTTGTTCATTCGCGCGATGCTCACCGACACGCCAATTACTCTCACCGGCGACGGGATGCACATTCGCGGCAACACGTATGTGGCGGACTGCGTCGATGCCACCGTGAAGGCGACCGCCGCGATGGCGGGGGAGACGTTCAACCTCGGCGGCGGCGAACTCGTAACGGTTCTCGACGTGATTCGCAAACTCGAAACGATCATCGGCAAGAAGGCGATCGTCGAACGACACCCGCCGCGCAAGGGCGACCAATACGCAACCGGTGCCGACGTGAGCAAGCTGTTCAAACACGTCGGGTGGAAGCCAACGACGAGCGTCGACGAAGGGCTAACGCGACAAGTCGAATGGCAACGCAGCCAGTTGTAACGTCACACACGGGTATGGGATTCTGTACCCCAACGGGGTTGCCAATATAGCCCGCCCCAGGGTTCCATCGGTTTCACCGGTTCCACCCTGGGCTGGCAGAGCGACCCCTTCAGGGTCGGGGTTCGGGATCTTCGGTCCTGAAGGGACCGCTCGCGTAGCCCATGGTGATACCATGGGAGGGGACATCACCCATTGTCGTCGCGTCTCGCGGACTCGCCGCGGCTGGTTCAAGGGTAATTGCTCCCCACCGGGACTAGCCCGGTGGCTCGTAGTAGTTGACGACTTGTGGATATCGCACAAAACATAAAAGGGGCATGGATGCTCAGCTTCGCGAATCGGCACATTTTGCAGCCGTTGGCGGCCTGGAAATCGGGCAGCCAGCACTTGCGTTACCTGCGCGAACTCCGCCAAACGCAGTTCGATTCCTCCGAGACGATTCGCGCGCGGCAACTCGATGCACTCCAGCGCGTACTACATCATGCGTACGACCATGTGCCGTTCTACCGGCAGGCGTGGGATGCGGCCGATGTTCACCCGCACGACGTGAAAACGCTCGACGATTTGCGGCACTTCCCGATCGTGTCGAAGGCTGACTTGCGGACCCGCGAACGCGAGTTTCTGTCGTCGCAATTCGACCCGACGAAACTGTTGGTGAAGCGTACCTCGGGTTCGACGGGCGTGCCGCTGACGATCCGCATCGACGAAGCCGCGAAACAGTGGAAGTACGCCTGCACGTTGCGCTCCGATGAATGGTCCGGCTGGCGGCTGGGGCAGCGCGTGGCGAAGGTCTGGGGCAACCCCGAATATCGCCATTTCGGCTGGCGTGGCCGCGCCCGCAACTGGCTGCTCGATCGTGCGGTGTACCTCGACACGCTTCAACTCACCGATGCACGCATTGCCGAGTTCACCGCGAGCCTGCGCCGACATCGTCCGGGCCTGATCTTCGGACACGCGCATTCGCTGTATCTCGTCGCGGATCGCCTGAAAAAGCAGGGGGTTACCGACATTCGGCCGAACGGGATTTTGTCCACCGCGATGCCATTGCACGACTGGCAACGCACCGTCATCGAGAGCGTTTTCGGCGTGAAAGTGACCGACCGTTACGGCTGCGAAGAAGTGAGTTTGATCGCCTGCGAATGCGAAGCCCACAACGGTTTGCACGTGAACGCGGACTCGGTTTTCGTCGAAGCCGAACGCGGGCAGAGCGGGCCGCTGTTAGTGACTGATTTAACGAACCTCGCGATGCCACTCGTCCGCTACCGGATCGGCGATCACGCGACATTATCCGACCGACAATGTGTGTGTGGCCGCGGGTTGCCGCTGATCGAATCGATCCAAGGTCGCGATGCCGATTACGTGGTGACACCGGCCGGTCATTTGATCTCGGGAATCTCGCTGACAGAGAATTTCGCGTTGTTGATTTCGGGTACGGCACAGGTGCAAATCATCCAGGAAACGCACACGCGGCTCACGATTCGCATCGTCCCCGATGAGGACTTCAGCACGAAGAGCCGGATGCAAATTACCGCACTCGTTCGCGAAACATTCGGCCCCACCGTCGGCTACGATCTCGAACTGGTCGACGCGATTCCGCAAGAGAAATCGGGCAAATATCGCTTCTGTATCTCGAAAGTCGCCCCCGATCACGCACGGGCACTGACGGTATGATGACGCAGGTTTCCATCGTGATGGCTGCGAAAAACTACGCTCGCTTTCTGCCGGTGGCGGTCGAGTCGGCGATTGCGCAGACGTACGCGAATTGGGAACTCCTCATCGTCGACGATGGCTCCAGCGATGACACCCCGCTGGCCGTGAAACCGTACTTGCACGACTCGCGGATTCGCTATCTGCGTTCGGATAAGCTCGGGCAGTCGCGGGCGAAAAACCTCGGCATCGCGATGGCGCGCGGCGAGTTCATTGCGTTCCTCGATGCCGACGATGCGTGGCTGCCAACGAAGCTCGAACGCCAACTCGCGATGTTCACGCGACCGGATGTCGGCGTCGTGTTTTCGCTGCGCGAATTGATCGACGAAAATGGCAACCGGCTGCCGAATCCGCCGCGACCGTTGCCGCCGCGTGGTCGCGTGCTCGATGCAATGTTCGTGCAAAACTTCGTCTGCTTTTCGTCGGCGATCGTGCGACGTTGCGCCTTCGAGCAAGTCGGCCGATTCGACCCGCGTTGCGATCTCTCGATCGACTACGACCTTTGGTTGCGCGTCGCGAAACAGTACGCATTCGAGTACGTGCCGGAGCCGCTCGTGCTTTACCGCACGGGGCACGGGAACCTTTCTAGCAAGCTCGCGGATCGCGTGGCCACGGCGTTTTCGATCATGCAAAACGCCTGCGATGGTGTCTCCCCCGCAGCCGTGGCTCACGGTTACGCATCGACGTGGCGCACGCTCGGTTGGGTGATGCGTGGGGCCGAACTCCGTACTGCACTCGCTTGTTTTTGGCGCGCCCTTGCCTACCCGCACCGTCGCGTCGAAAGCGCAAAGGGATATGTCAGTACGCTCGTCAACTGGCTACGTGGCCGACGCCCTACGACCGCCGCCGAGAACCTGACGATCAATCGCTGAAACGAAGCCACTCCCTCGCTTGCTAACAAGCGAGGAAGGCCGCAGCATGAAGACCAGAAAATATAATCGCTATTTCCTCAGTCGACGAAGCGAACTATACGCGACTTCCGTAGATGAATTGATCGCGATGATCGACAACAATCCCCCCTTGCCGGGATGATTGAGGCTGAAGATTTGCGGCACCATCGCTTGGGTGACCGAATCGAACTTTCGATATTTAATTTTTTTATTCGCTGCCATTCCGCTCTCGACGCGCCGATACGTCGTGCAGATCACTGCAATCACGTTCGGGTCTTTGGCTTTCAGATTGATTTGGACTTTGGTAGGATTCGGCATGGAGATTATACCTCTGTAAAGGTTGCTTCTATGGGTGCATGAGAATAGCCGCCCACTGCGACAGTGATGTCGACTTCCGTGTCGATTGCGGAGACGGCTCCATCGAAGGGTACGAACAACTTAGCGGTGAGCGTGTAAACTCCCGTCGCGAGCGTACCCGTACTCGGCATGCGGACGGACCAATCCGCCGGCATAGTCCCCGGCGTGAATGTGATCTCGCTAGTGATCGTTCCGAGAGTATTTTCGAGTGTACAAACGATTCTGTGATCCCCCGGTGCCGCCATTAGCAGGACGCCGTCGTCCCAGTAACTCCCCGAAATCGTGAAGCTACTGGCCACGCGCTCGCCGGTTACGGGCCACGTAATGTCAATTTGAAACGCCAAGGTGATCTCCTTCTAAACGAGTTATGGTAACGGTTCGATTCGGACGTTTCGTACCGCGAGGATTCCACTGAGTCCGAAAATTCCGAGCGGTCGCCGCGGCGACCAAGTACTCAGTGGAAACACATCGGGCGAGTAAGATTTATTGAGTGTTTTGCGCTGAATATCGATCATCACTTCGATTTCATCGCGGTTGAGATTCACCAGTTGCAATGGAGTCTCGCCAGGGGAAACGATGGAAACCGAGAAGCCGGTGGGCTGCACTTCCAAGATCACGGTTCGCCACGGTCCGGGTGGTACTTCGATAGTTCGTGGAATGTACGTGGGTGCGGTGTGCGACAACGTCACGGCAATCGGCACTTCGCCGACGCGATGGCCTTCCGTCCGCAGGTGTTTATAGATTTTGGCGGAGTTGACTTTCCGCTGAAACTCGTTGATTTCGATCGTGAATGCGGTGTGCTGCTTGGTGCCTTTTTGCGTGGCCACTTGGTCCAACCCCCAGAATATCCCGATGCGAGGATTGCTATCTACTGGCAGTTTGGCTTGCGGCGTACCCGAGTCCATCGTCATTTGTCGGACTTCCGCCGTGAATCGGTAATGCTCCGTTTGCGGATCGTCGACCAAACACAACAGGCTCAGGCGTTGCGATTGAAAGCCGATCGTTCCATCGAAGATTTGCGAGTCTTTCAAGATCGACTCGCCGAGCTTCCAATCGTACCACTTCGGCATTCCCGTTTCGCCGATGAGCGTAACCGCCTCCCCGCGCGCCAATGCCCGATCGATCCGACGCTTCGGATCCATCTCGCGTTTGGCGACGATCGCTGCGGCGACGATGAGGAATACGAGTGCGACCAGCCCGATCGCGACGCGGTAGCGTCGGGTGGATGACAAAAGCCTTCCGATGAGAGTCAACGGCTTCGCTATCGTCGGTTTGCGTTCCGTCCAATTTCGCAAATCTCCCGCGAGTTGTGCGGCCGTTTCATAGCGAGCGGACGGTTCGAGCCGCAGGCACTTCTGAACGATCGCATCCAAGACCGGGCAGAGATTCGGGGCGTGATTTCGCGGCGCGGGACTCGGCTCGACGTCCATTTTCTGGAGCACTTCCATCGGCGTTGCCGCGCGATACGGCGGTTGGCCGGTCAGCAGAAAATGCAGCGTGGCCCCCAGCCCGTAAACGTCCGTTCCGAGGCCGATGCGTGTCTTATCGCCCATCGCTTGTTCGCGTGCCATATAACTGGGCGTGCCGACGACCATCCCGGTTGCGGTCAAGTCATCGTGATCGTCCGCGTGCTTGGCGAGTCCGAAATCTGCAACTTTGACCTTGCTGTCGTGCGAAATCAGAATGTTGCTCGGTTTGATATCCCGATGCAGCACCCCCGCGACGTGGGCGGCATGAACCGCATCCGAGACTTGCGCCATGATCTGCGTCGCTTCCTCGGGTGGAAGCGGGCCGTTCTTCCGAACTCGCTGCGCGAGCGTTTCCCCGGCCACGTACTCCATCGTGTAAAACGGGCCGGAATCGCACTCGTTCACTTCGTAGACTTCGACGATTCCAGCGTGGCCGATCCGCCCGAGCGCTTTCACTTCGTTCATGAACCGTTCGCGGTTCTGGTTATTCGGCAACCGCCCGTTCATCATGACCTTGATCGCCACCGTTCGCGACGTACCAACCTGCGTGGCCCGGTAGACGTAACCCATACCGCCGTGACCGATCAAATCGAGGTCCGTGTAGTTTTCGATGACGGGTACCGCCCAACGTTTTGGCGGTAACGTCCGAATTTTCTCGGCGAGAATTGTCGTTGGAAGTGCGACGAACGTTCGATAGGTACCCGTCTCGGTGTTCGGAGAGAACTCGAAGTTGTCGTCGCGATCCGCCTGCGTGTCGGCCAGTTTCGGCGTGGAACCGATACCGACGACCGAGCCGCACGATGGACAAATGCCATCGATCACGGGTTCGGGAATTGGGTGTGCACAACGGGCACACGTGCGACTTTCGGACACAAGATGACCCTCGGAAATGTAATATCCCGATTGTGACGCATCAAATCTCAGGGGTCAAGCGAAATTCACTCGAAAAATAAAATTGCGTAAAAAGGACCGTTTTCCTGCTGACCTTCTCACGGCACGCCGTGTGCGGATACACTTTCTCCAAGGGAACCAAACGTAATACGAGGTGATGAGCGATGGCCGACAAGAAGATGAGCAAGGAAATTCAAAAGGTGCAATCGGAGATCAACAAGGAGTTCGGCGAAGGATCGCTGATGTCGCTGGGCGATGTCGAACTGGCTGCGAAGGGTATCGAAGGCATTCCGACCGGGTCGCTCGCACTCGATCTCGCCCTTGGCGGCAAGGGTTTGCCGCGGGGCCGCGTGATCGAAATCTACGGTGCGGAATCGAGCGGAAAGACGACGATCGCGCTCCACACGATTGCCAACGTGCAGAAACAAGGCGGCGTGGCGGCGTTCATCGATGCCGAACACGCACTGGACCCGACGTGGGCCAAACGCATCGGCGTCGACCTCGAATCGCTGCTCGTCAGCCAGCCGAGTTACGGCGAAGAAGCGCTTCGGATTGCCGAAATGCTCATCAAGTCCAACGCAGTGGATATTATCGTCATCGACTCGGTGGCCGCACTCGTGCCCAAGAGCGAATTGAACAACGACATCGGCGATGCCTCGGTCGGCGTGCAAGCCCGCTTAATGAGCCAGGCACTTCGCGTGCTGAACCCCGTGATTAACAAAACGCGAACCTGTATGATCTTCATCAACCAGATCCGCCTGAAAATTGGTGTGATGTACGGCAACCCCGAAACGACGAGCGGCGGGCTGGCACTGAAGTTTTACGCCACGGTGCGGCTCGAAGTGCGGAAGGCCGCACAGATCAAAGACGGCGACGAAGCGATTGGCACCGAAATGAAGGTGAAAGTCGTCAAAAACAAGATCGCCGCGCCGTTCCGCACCGCCGAGATGGAACTCTATTACGATCGCGGCATCGATTACGAAAACGACGTGATCCGCATCGGCGTCGAGGACGACATCATCACCAAGAGCGGGGCGTTCCTCAGTTTCGGCGACACGCGACTCGGCCAAGGCAAAGACAATGCGAGGAAGTTTCTCCGCGAGAACACCGCCATTCGCGATAGCATCGTGCAACTGATTTTGGTGAAACACGCACCGAGTGTCGTCGGAGCAGTGCCCGCAATTGCCGAAGGGGCCGAGGACGCCGAAGCAGTCGAAGCCCCCGCACCGAAGAAGCGCGGCAAAGCAGCACCTGCGGAGTAAGTCCGATGGAATTGTTAGCTCCGAATTGTTAGCCCGACGCGCTAGCGAGGGGTAGCGAGTCTGCGAGACGCGATAAGCCACGAAGCCAATGGGTGCGACCCCCTCCATGGTATCACCATGGGCTACGTGAGCGATCCTTTCAGGACCGAAGAACAGAACCCCGACCCTGAAGGGGTCGCTCTCTCAGCCCATGGTGGAACCATGAGGCCGGGACAATCACCCTCGAAAACCAGTCATGGCGAGTCTTCGAGACGCGACGCGAAACCTACATTCCGGGCGTACGAATCGTCGTGTTTCAAAGACTCACCACGACCCGCAATCGCAGAAGGTGAACGTCCCTCGCTAGCGCGTCGGGCTAACAAGACGGTATTGTTAGATCCGTATTGTTAGCCCGACGCGCTAGCGAGGGAGTCATCGCAGATGTTTCGTTCCCCCTCATGGATGAGGATTTTCGCTGTGTCTGATGCGGATGCTCGCTCGCGATCTTCGATGGTATTGGCCGCCGGTACGAACTGGTTTGCGTTCGCGGCGGCGCTCGGGGTCAGCTTCTTTCTCACGCCGTATCTGATCGGTTCGCTCGGTAAGCCGCGCTACGATATCTGGTGCGTCGTCGAATCGATTCTCGCCTATTTTACCCTTCTCGATATGGGCATCGCGGCCTGTCTGGTGCGCGAAATCGCTCGGAAACAAGCCACCCGCGATGTCGATTCTACGAACCGCATCACTTCGGCGTGTCTCGCAATCTACACGGCAGCGGGTGCGTTTGCGATGCTCGTCGGCGTGCCGTTGGCGTTCGCGTTCGTGCCGATCCTCGAAGCCCGCGATGGTGTGGGCGCAGTCCTGGGTTTTGCCGTGCTCATGCTCGCAAACCTCGCGCTCACGTTGCCGCTCAGCGTGTTTCCGTCGATCCTCGACGGCCTCGAAAAGTTCGCCGCGAAGAGTGCGGTTCGCGTGTTGTTTTTGGCGATTCGCACCGTCGGTATCGTTGTGGCGATCCGTGCGGAATATGGCCTGCTCGCACTCGGTGTCATCTTCACCGTTACGAATCTGCTCGAGCATCTGGCGATGGCGATGTTGTGCCGACTGTACTTGCCCGGGCTGCGTTTGCGGATCGATTTGATCGACCGCGCCACGTTGAAAGCGATTAGTGGGTACAGTACCGATGCGTTTCTGGCGATGCTGGCGGGGCGGATTACCGTGCAGACGGGCGCGATTGCGGTTGGCTTCTTTTTGCCAGTCGGGCAGGTGACGTATTTCGCCACAGCGGCGCGGCTCGTCGAGTATGCGAAGACACTTTTGCGAACGATCACCGCGACGCTGACGCCTGGCGTGAGTGCGTTGGAAGCACGCGGCGACTGGGCTGACATCCGGCGAATTCTACTCGGTGCCACCCGCGGCGTGTTGTACATCGTACTGCCGATCAACCTCGGATTGTGGTTCTTCGGCAAGCCGTTTCTCGCACGCTGGGTCGGTGCCGATTTCATCGTGGGCAGCTATCCCGCACTCGCGATCCTGTCCGCAACACTCACGATTGGCATCGCGCAATCGGTGGCGTCGCGCATCCTTTACGGCCTCGGAAAGCTCAAGATTTTCGCACGGTTCGCACTCGCGGAATCCGCGTTGTTCTTGCTGTTTCTGGTGTCGCTGATCGGCCCGTACGGCGTCGAAGGCGTGGCCATCGCGACCGCGATTTCCAACGCGATCTTCTGCGTTGCGGTCATCGTTACCGCTTGCCGCACAGTCGATGTCAGCATTCGCGAATACCTTCAGAGTTGGCTAAAGCCAGTGTTAATTACGCTAATTCCGCTCGCGATTTGGCTACTCTGGGGGCCGGTCGAACCGACGTGGTCCGCAATCGCGATGGCAATCACCGCCGGCGTCGTTCCGTATGCGTTATTCGTCGTGGCCATCGAATTCCGTTCCGGAATTAGCCGCGACGCGAAGGCTTTGCGTAGCGGAACGCGGGGCGGAAACGTGTGTGACGTTGCGAATGGGTGACGCGCTCCGCTCCGAAGACTGCGCGTCGCGGCTAATCATTTTGTTTCTCCAATCCGTCTCGAATCATTTTTTTTCGCCGATGAAGGGTGCAACGCCCCATCCGGGGCGTTCCGATGCCAATCCGTCTCGGTTTCGATGTGAAGCTTCATGAGGCTGAAGGGTTACGTTCGTCGATGTGGGAATTCAACGCTTCCCAAGCTCGTTCATTTTCACTTCGCCGCGTACGATCGTGGCCATTGCGCGGCTCTTGACCTTCCAGCCGTGGAACGGGCTGTTGCGGCTCTTCGTTTGAAACGCATTCACGTCGATCGTCCACTCCACGTTCGGATCGATCACGGTTACGTCGGCGATTTTCCCGATGGCTAAGCTGCCGCGGTCGATGCCGAGGATTTTCGCAGGGTTAATCGTCATCTTCTCGATCATCTGGTTCCAGGTCAGGTGGCCCGGTTCGACGAGATACGTCGTGCAAAGTGGCAAAAATGTCTCGAGGCCGATGATGCCGTTCGGCGTTTGGTCGAACTCGCGGGCTTTCTTTTCCGGTGCGTGCGGCGCGTGATCGGTGGCCAACACCGAGAGTGTGCCGTCCTTCAAACCGGCGAGGATGCCATCGACGTCGCGCTGCGTGCGAAGCGGGGGCGACATCTTGTAGTTGCTGTCGAACTTCGTCAGTTCCTTGTCGGTGAGGATGAAGTGATGCGGGCAGGCTTCGCCGCTACATCGGATGCCTTTGCGGATGCCATCGCGGATGAGATCGACGCCACCCGCTGTGGAAACGTGCAGAATGTGAACCTTCCCGCCGGTGAGTTCCGCGAGCACGATGTCGCGATAAATCATGATGTCTTCGGCGATTCCGGGCATCCCACCGAGGCCGAGGCGGAACGACACTTCGCCCTCGTTCATCACCCCGCCAACGGTCAGTTCGAGAATCTCCGCGTGAACGAGCACGGTGCGGTCGAACTTTTTGCAATACTCGAGTGCGCGCCGCATGATCTCCGCACTGTAGACCGGCGCGCCATCGTCGGTGAAGGCGACGGCCCCGCCATCGACGAGTTTGCCGATCTCGGCGAGTTCTTTTCCCTCGCGGCCTTTGGTGACGGCACCGATGGGGAAGACGTTGCAGTTTCCCGCCCTTTTCGCTTGCAAAATCACGTATTCGGCGGCGTTGCGCGTATCGATGGCGGGTTCGGTGTTCGGCATGCACGCAACCGAAGTGACGCCACCCGCGATGGCGGCGCGCGTGCCGGTTTCGATGGTTTCGTCTTCCTCGCGGCCCGGTTCGCGCAGGTGAACGTGCATGTCGATCAGGCCGGGGCAAACGATCATCCCCGTGCAATCGAGTACGCGATCCGCCACGAGTGCAGAACCGCCAATGGCGGCGACGCGGCCATCCTTCAGCCAGAGGTCGGTGATCGCGTCGAGGTTTTGCGACGGGTCGATGAAGCGACCGTTGCGCAGGTGGAGTGTGCTCATGCGGCAATTGTAGCGAAGGCCGCGCGTCGAATGATACGATAGTGGCAACCATTCCTGCGGAGATGCCGATGCCCGTCGAACGCGAACCGCCGTCACTGACCGACTGGTTGATGATCGCCATCGGCCCGGCGCTGATTATGCTGATGGTCGGCAGCCTCGTCTTTTTCCTCATCGAAGTGCTTTACGAAGGGCAGTACAGCGACCGCCTGTTGTACACGATGTTCTTCTTCGTGTTCGCATCGGTGTTGCTCGCGCGGCTCTCGATCGAAGAAGGTTACGCGCGTGCGGCGCTGTACGCGATCGCGCTCGGTGCGGTGACGTACTTCGCGATTCAGATGTTCGTCGAATATCCGAACGCGCTCATGCGGACCTTTTCGAGCTTGATCTCGATTGGCCTGATCGTGCTCATCTATTGGGCGACGAACAAACTGACGTGGGACTGCACGCACATCGACGAAGATCGCAAGTCGTCGGGGCGGGGCGTACTGGCGGCGGCGGGCCTGGATGCCGAGGCTGCGAAGGAGAATCCGCAACAACAAAAGGAAGACGCCGAGGCGATTGCGGCGGACGAGAAGGAAGACAAACTGGAAGCGAAGAAGCGACAGAAAGACACGGTCGGCACGCTCGGTTGGATGGATAGGTGGAAGCGCTACAAGGAAGCCCAGAAGAAGAAGCCGCACACGCCGGGCACGTGGGTGGTGTACTTTTCGCTGGCGGCGCTGCCGTTGTTCGGGTTGGGGCAATCGCTGATTAGCCCCGACGATGCCGAGCGCCGGCGTGCGACATTTATGCAGATGACGGTGTACGTCGGCAGTGGCCTCGGGTTGCTCGTGACGACGAGTTTACTCGGCTTGCGCAAGTATCTGCGCGAGCGCGGCGCACGCATCCCGAACGCGATGACCTTCGGTTGGCTCGGCCTCGGTGCGGGGTTGATCGTGATGTTCCTCGTCGTCGGTGCGGTCTTGCCGCGGCCGCATTCGGAGACGCCGCTCATCAACATTTCGCGCGCGAGCAAGGAGGAAATGCAAGCGTCGAAGAACGCGTTGGCGAAAGGGGGTTCGACGGGGAAAGGCGAAGGCACGGCGGGCCAGAAAACCGAGGGCGACAAGATCGCGAAACAATCGGGCGAGAGCAAAGAAAAGGGCGGTGCCGACGGCAAAAAAGGCGACGGTGGCGGCAAGGGCAAAGACGACGGCGGCATGGGTAAAGACGGCGAGAAGAAAGGTGAGGCGAAAGGCGACTCGAAAGACGACTCGAAAGACAAAGGCGATAAGCAGCAGAACAACAAGAAGGACGGCGAGAAGAAGGATGGTGAGAAGAAGGACAGCGACAAAAAGGACGACCAGAAGAAAGACAGCGAGAAGAAAGACAGCGACAAAAAGGACAGCGAGAAGAAGGACGACGGCAAATCCTCCGAAAGCCCGCCACCGCCGCCGAGCCAGATCTTTTCGCAGATTGCGGCGTTCATCAAGTGGGTCGTCTGGATCGTCATCGTCATCGCGGTCATCGTCGGGTTGGTGTACTTCTTTCTGAAGTTTCTCGCGCCGTTCACGGCGTGGGCGAAGAACTTACTCGACTGGCTGAAGTCGCTGTTCGCCAAGAAGAAACGGAAGGCGAAATCGGAGGATGGCGAAGAGATCGCCGCCGAGAAAGCGATCGAGCGGCCACCGCCGTTCTCGGAGTTCCCGAACCCGTTTGCCGACGGTTCCGCCAAGAAGAAATCGCTGATCTCGCTCGTCGAGTACAGCTTCGCCGCAATGGATTCGTGGGCGTGGGATCGCGAGACGGGCCGCACGCCCGATGAAACGCAGAACGAGTTTGCGGCTCGAATCGGCGAAGAATATCCGGACCTCGACGAAGTCGGTCGCAAGCTCGCGAACCTGTACGTTCGCGTGTTGTACTCCGGCGAAGCGCTGCCCGCCGAATCGCTCGCGGCGCTGATCGAGTTTTGGCGAACGATCGAAATGCCGATCGAGGCGGCGATCGCTGCCGAATGATTTGCACGACCCCGCGAATCGGAGGTCGAAACGCATCCGGTTCGTACGGTTCCCCCTTTCGCACCTAGTCCGATGGCGCGAAATGGGTAATTTTGACACTACTCTCGGTTATTCCTCAAGTTGTCGATCACACTATGGCACGCACACCCGCGGTTGTCCCCACCCCGAAGGCCGCCGTACCCTCTACGGCGATCGCGCCGTGGTTCGGCGACCAGGATTTGTTCCTGTTCAACGAAGGGAACTACTCGCGGGCTTACGAAAAGCTCGGGGCGCACCCGACGACGCAGAACGGCGTGGCGGGCACGCACTTCGCCGTCTGGGCACCGGCGGGGAAATACATTGCCGTCGTCGGCGACTTCAACGGTTGGGACAAGGCGAAGCATCCGCTGGCTGCGGTCGGCTCGTCGGGCATCTGGGCGGGGTTCATTCCGGGTGCCAAGCACGGCGAATGCTACAAGTATCACGTCGAATCGCACGTGGCCGGTTACACGATCGACAAAGCCGACCCGTACGGTTACCTGACGGAAGTGCCGCCGAAATCGGCATCGGTCGTTTGGGACATGAGCTACGAGTGGAAGGACCAAGAGTACCTCGCCACGCGGAAAGCAAAGCAAGCCCACGATGCGCCCGTGTCGATTTACGAAGTCCACCTCGGCTCGTGGATGCGCTCCGACACGCCGCCGTTTCACTCGCTCGGCTACCGCGAAATCGCCCCGAAGCTCGCCGACCACGTCAACCGCCTCGGGTTCACGCACGTCGAGTTCTTGCCGCTCACGGAACACCCGTTCTTCGGTTCTTGGGGGTACCAAACCACCGGCTACTTCGCCGCCACGTGCCGCTACGGCACGCCGCAAGACCTGATGTACCTGATCGATTATTTGCACCAACACGACATCGGCGTAATCATCGACTGGGTGCCGAGCCACTTCGCGACCGACGGCCACGGCCTCTGTTACTTCGACGGCACGCACCTCTACGAACACGGCGACCCGAAGCAGGGCTACCACCCCGACTGGGGCAGTTACGTCTTCAACTACGGTCGCCATGAAGTCCGCAGTTTCTTGCTGTCGTCGGCGATGTTCTGGCTCGACAAATACCACATCGATGGCATCCGCGTCGATGCGGTCGCGTCGATGCTTTACCTCGATTATTCGCGCAAGAACGGCGAGTGGATTCCGAACGCGCACGGCGGCAAAGAGAACATCGAAGCGATCGACTTCCTGCGCACGTTCAACAAGGAAATCTACACGCAATACCCGGACGTGCAGACCTACGCCGAAGAATCGACCTCGTGGGCGATGGTGTCGCGGCCGACGTATATCGGCGGCCTGGGCTTCGGTTACAAGTGGGACATGGGCTGGATGCACGACACGCTCAGCTACTGTTCCAAAGATCCAATCCATCGCAAATTTCACCAGAACGACCTGACGTTCCGGATGCTTTACGCCTACCACGAAAGCTTCATATTGCCGTTGTCGCACGATGAAGTCGTCCACGGGAAAGGCCCACTGTTCGACAAAATGGCGGGCGACGAATGGCAGAAATTCGCGGGTTTGCGGCTGCTCTATGCGTACATGTGGGGGATGACGGGCAAGAAGCTGTTGTTCATGGGTTGCGAGATCGCACAGCGCCAAGAATGGAAGCACGATTCGAGCCTCGACTGGCACTTGCTCGAACACGAATCGCACCGCGGGATCATGAAACTCGTCAGCGACTTGAACCGAATTTATCGCGACGAACCGGTGATGCACGAACTCGACAATCAACCCGGTGGGTTCGAGTGGATCGACTGCACCGATGTCGGCGCGAGCGTGTTGAGCTTCGTGCGCAAGGGCAAAACGACCAAGGAGCGCGTGGTCGGCATCCTCAACTTCACGCCGATCGTGCGCGACCACTACCGCATCGGCGTGCCGTGCCCCGGCTATTGGAAAGAAATTTTGAACACCGATGCCGGCATCTACGGCGGCTCGAATACCGGCAACAGCGGCGGCGTACACGCCGAAATGCTGCCGATGCACGGCCAGCCCTACTCGGTGTTCCTGCGACTCCCGCCGATGGCCGCCGTGTTCATCAAGGGCCAGTTTTAACGAACAACGATCAACTGCTAGCTGACGACTAAACTCGGTAACAAACCAATAGTGGTTAGTCGTTAGTTGATCGTTGTCGGTGGCATCAAACGGCGTGCGTGTTTTCCCGGCCGCGTTGCGATGGCCGTGCTGCGATGCTAAGATAGCTATTGCGGTATGTGAACTCCGAGTTCTTGCGGTAGGGCGGGACTGATGCACGATCCGATGAAGTGGGCGTTGCCGCTCTACCGAGCGTTCGGCATCCACGTCAAAATCCACCTGTTCTTCTTCCTGATCACGCTACCGATCTTCTTGCGGTTGGTGTACATCACCGAGGGGCATGTCCACTGGTTCGACCTGTTCATGCTTACGGTCGGCCTCGTCTTCGGACTCATTTTGCTCCACGAATACGGCCACTGTTTCGCGGCACGCTGGGTCGAAGGCCAAGCGGAAGAGATCATGATCTGGCCACTCGGCGGGTTGGCCTACGTCGATGTGCCACACACGCCGCGGGCGAATTTCATCACGACGCTCGCCGGCCCCGCCGTGAACTTCGCCATCTGCATCGCGTGTTGTCTCGCGATGCTGTCGGCCGGGTTCTCGCCGCTCGCGTCGCTCAATCCATTCGGAAATGCGATCACCGCGAACACTTACAACTACCAGGATGGCCGCAACTACACCAGCACGTACGCGGACAAATATTACGTCGCCGGTTCATCCGAACCGGTGAAGTCGCTGATGAAGAAAACGACGGGCGAACTCGTCTCTGCCGATGCCCCATTTGAAGCGGTCGAACGTGCCGCATTGCCGACGTGGGCGATCTGGGTCTGGCGAATCAACTGGCTGAGTTGGTGGTTGTTCCTGTTCAACATGTTGATCCCCGCTTACCCGATGGACTGCGGGCGGCTGATCCATGCGATCATCTGGTCGCGTCGCGATTTCCGCACGGCCACGATCACCTGTTGCTACATCGGTTACGCAAGTGCGGCGGTCATGCTCGTCATTTCGTTTGCCACGAACGAATCGATCCTCGTCGGCCTCGCGCTGTTCATCGGCTTCCATTGCTACCGGACATTGACGACCGAAATGGACACCGATAATCGGGTGTTCGGTTACGACTTCTCGCAAGGTTACACGAGTCTGGAGAAGGACGACCCGCCAGCACCCGAAGCGCGAAAGCCAGGAATCATCCAGCGTTGGCGCGACGCGCGCAAGGCCGAGAAGACGCAACGCGATGCCGAGGAACGCCAGCGCGACGACCAACGAATGGACGAACTCCTCGAGAAAATCGCGAGGCAAGGGAAAGCCTCGTTGACCGACGACGACCGACGATTCATGGAACGAGTGAGCGCCCGTTACCGCAACAAATCGTAAATCGACGCATGTTGTTAGCCCGACGCGCAAGCGAGGGTGTTGTTGTTAGCCCGACGCGCAAGCGAGGGTGTTGTTGTTAGCCCGACGCGCAAGCGAGGGTGTTGTTGTTAGCCCGACGCGCAAGCGAGGGATCAGTAAACGGGAGCGAATGCGTGTCCAAGTTGATCGAACCGCGCACGATGAGCGGTTTCCGCGATTACCCGCCGAACCTGATGATCCCTCGCGAAAAGGTTCTACAAACCGCGCGCGACGTGTACCGTTCCTATGGCTTCGCCCCGATCGACACGCCGGCCGCCGAGAGCCTCGATGTGCTTCTGGGCAAGGGTGGCGACGAATCCGATAAGCTCGTCTACCGCGTACGGGGTGCGAAGCAAGAACGCGAAGAGATGGGGCTGCGGTTCGACCTGACGGTGCCGTTCGCCCGCTTTGCCGCGAAGCAGATTCCCGAACTCGGCACGCCGTTCAAACGCTACGCGATGGGGCCGGTGTGGCGCGGCGAACGACCGGGGCAGGGGCGGTATCGCGAGTTTTGGCAGAGCGATTTCGACACGATCGGCACCACGTCGAATGCCGCCGACATCGAGGTGGCACTCGTCATTCACGACCTGTTCGTCGCACTCGGCTTCGAGCGGTTCTGCATCCGGATCAACAATCGACTGCTATTAAATGGCCTGCTCGAATCGATCGGCGTTGCGGACAAGTCGGGGCCGCTGTTGCGGACGCTGGACAAGTTGCCGAAGATCGGCCGCGACGCGGTCATTGCGGAAATGGTCCGCGAAGCGAGCGTGACCGAGGAGCAAGCGGCGCGCGTGTTGGCACTCGCCGAGACGAAAGGCACGAACGCGGAGATCCTCGATACCGTCGCGAGTACGTTCGAGACTTCGCCGAACCCGAAGGCGATGGAAGGCATCAGCCGATTGCGCGAACTGCTGAACGCGGCCCAGTCGGTTGGCATTTCCGACGAGCGCATCGCCATCGACCTCAGCATCGCGCGCGGTCTCGATTACTACACCGGCACCATATACGAAACGTTCCTCAGCGATCTCCCGAGCATCGGTAGCGTCTGTTCGGGTGGCCGATACGACAACCTCGCGAGCCTTTACACGAAGCAAGTTTTGCCGGGCGTTGGGGCGTCGCTCGGGGTCGATCGATTGCTGGCGGCGATGGAAGAATTGAAGCACCCGTGGCTGAGCGGGCAGGCGACACCGGCACCGGTGATCGTGTTCCAACTCGAAGCGGGCCGCCTGCCGGGCTACCTGCAATTCGCGGCGCAACTGCGGAAAGCGGGCATCGGCGTCGAAGTGTATCCCGACGTCAAAAAGATCGGTGCGCAGTTCCAATATGCGGAGAAGCGCGGCTATCGCGTCGCAATCATCGCCGGCTCGAAAGAGTTCGCCGACGGCACCGCGAACGTCAAAGACCTCTTGAAAACCGAACAAACCACGGTAACTATCAGCGACTTAGTCCCGCGAGTCCGGGCGATTCTAGGTTGACCGATATGAAACGCGACAACCACTACGAAGCGGCGTTCGAGGCCTATCTCCGCGATCGCGGGATCGGCTTCATTGCCGTCGACGAAGCGCGGCGAACGATGCTCGGCGATACCGACGTCAAGAGCCTCGACTTCATCATCGTCGGCCCGCACGATGCCCGGCTCGTCGTCGATGTCAAGGGGCGACGCTTCCCCGGCGGTGCGATCGCGAAGCCGCGAAAGGTCTGGCAGAACTGGGCCGAACGCGAAGACATCGACGGCCTGATTCGTTGGGCGGAAGTGTTGGGCACCGGCTATCGCGGCGTACTGGCGTTCGTCTATCAGATCATGCCGCCGTATGCGTTGCCCGACGACACGCTGGATTTGTTCGTCTTTCGCGATGCGTATTATCTCATGCGCGGCATCGAGGTGCGTGCGTACCAAGAGCGAATGCGGCGGCGAAGCGAACGCTGGGATACGGTGCATCTGCCGACGGCCGACTTCCGCAAACTCGTGCGGCCGTTCAGCGAGTTGTTGGGTGCGCGAGTGGCCGTACCGATTCTCGAATAACGCGAAAGTGCCATGAAGCGACTGAAACTCGGAATCGTGCTGGAATCGTTGGGGCTGCCGCTGCGGCAGGCGATCGCGCACGCATCGGAAATCGGTGCCGAGGGCGTGCAACTCAACGGCGTCGGCGACATCGCGCCGGATCGCTTGGGCGAAACCGGTCGCCGCGAGTTTCGCAACTTGCTGCGGTCGTTCAACCTCGAACTCACCGCGCTCGGTTGCCCGCTCCGCCGTGGCCTCGATAGCCCCGAAGATTTGCAACCGCGAATCGAATCGATTCAAGCCGTGATGCAACTCGCCTACGACCTCGGCGCGAAGAAAGTGGTTGTGCCGTGCCCCAAGGTGCCGACCGATCCACTCGCCGCGCGGGCCTTGCACATGCGCGATGCGCTCTCCGCACTCGCGCGGTTCGGCGACCGTTCGGGAACGCTCGTCGCACTCGATGGCGGACTCGATTCGGGTAACACGTTGCTCGAATATCTGAACGGTTACGACACCGCGAGTTTGTGCATCAACTTCGATCCGGCGAACTTCCTCATGAACGGCTTCGACCCGCTCGATAGCCTGTTGGCACTCCGTGGGAAGATCATTCACAGCCACGCGCGGGATGCGCGCAAAGCGAGTACGAGCGGCGTGCCGGTGGAAGTGCCCGTCGGCGATGGGGACATCGAATGGATCGCGTATCTGGCGACGCTCGAGTCGATCGACTATCGCGGTTACCTGTGCATCGAACGCGAAACCGGCGACAATCGCCGCGCCGATGTCGATGCCAGCATGAGGTACCTACGTCGCTTCGTCGGCACTGTGGCGGCATCGTGACATGAACGAAAATCCCTACCGGCTACTCCCCGCCGTCGCCATCGTGCTCGAACATCCGCAGCTCGTCGCAGCGCGTGAGCAATACGCGCACGACGCGATTGCGACTGCCGTACGAGCGGAAATAGATGCACTTCGCCAAAAAATCGTTGCCGGTGAAACCATCGCGAACGATGCCGATGCTCTCGCGTCGCGGGTGATTGCACGATTGAGCGAAGACAATCGCTCGACGATTCGCACCGTCATCAACGCGACGGGCATCGTGCTGCACACGAATCTCGGTCGCTCGCCGATGGCGGAATCGGCGGCGCTCGCGGCATACGAAGCCGCGCGGGGTTACCTCAATCTCGAACTCGACCTCGGCACGGGGAAGCGATCGTCGCGGCAAGATAACGTACGTGCGGGCCTGTGCCAAATCACCGGTGCGGAGTCCGCGACGTGCGTCAACAACTGCGCGGCCGCAACGGTGATCGTGCTCCGAACGCTGGCGATGGGCAAAGAAGTCATCGTCTCGCGCGGGCAACTGATCGAGATTGGCGGGAGTTACCGCATCCCGGATATTATGACTGTCAGTGGGGCGTCACTCCGCGAAGTCGGCACGACGAACATCACCCGCATCGGCGACTATGCCGCCGCAATTGGCCCGAACACCGGCGCGATCATGCGGATTCACACGAGCAACTTTCGCGTGCGCGGCTTCACGAAAACCGTCGGCATCGAAGCGCTCGTCGAACTGGGCCGCAAGCAGAATATCGCCGTGATCGACGATGTGGGTAGCGGGGCCGTCGTCGATTTTGCGAAGTACGGGCTGGATGGCGAACCGCCGATTACGGAAGGGATTCGTGCCGGGGCCGACGTGGCATTGTTCAGCGGCGACAAGCTCCTCGGCGGCCCGCAGGTCGGCGTCATCGCGGGTAAAAAGACGTGGATCGAGCGCATCGAACGCGACCCGATGATGCGCGCACTTCGACTCGACAAAATGACGTTGGCTGCACTCGAAGCGACGCTGCGGCTCTATCGCGACCCCGTTGCGGCACTGCGAGAGATTCCCACCTTGCGAATGCTGACGATGCCACTTCGTGAACTGCGAACCCGCGCCGAAGCGTTCGCCGAACGGTTGCGGAGTGTCCGTGCGTTGTCAGCGGTGGAAGTGCGCGATGACATCGCCTACGTCGGTGGCGGTTCGCTACCCGATGAATCCCTGCCGACAGTCGTGGTGGCAGTGACAGCCCACCATCACTCGGAAAGCGCGATGGCCACCCGGCTACGCACATCGACCCCCGCCGTCGTCGGCCGCGTGCAAGACGGCACGATGCTCTTCGACCTCCGCACCGTGTTCGACCGCCAACTCGACGACCTGTTCGCGGCGATCTGCCACGCGGCGAATGCTCTTTAAGACCGGGATGGCACATGGGTTGCGAAAGCTCATGCAGAATTTTTTAACCGCAGAGTACGCGGAGAACGCGGAGTTAAAATTCGTGATTTCCGCACGATTCCGAATCGAGGCGGAAAACTGCGATTCCGAGTGAACCATCAAATGATTTTAGGCTCATCCGGGAAGTGCGTACTTCCTGCTGGCCAAAAGGAGGAACATGCCGTTTCTTGAAGGGTAACCAAACCTTCTTCAGGAGCACGGCATGTTC
>JAYVXI010000071.1:0-49585 GCA_043785305.1 Limnoglobus sp.
CGCAATCTCGCTCAGAGTGCGATCCCCTTTGCACGCCGCCAACGCCACCCTCGCCTTGAACTCCGCCGTATGCACCCGAGGACTTTTGCTCATTCACACACCCCTGAAACGACCGCGATCCAAACCCCCAACAAAGGAGTTCTACCCGCGGTCCGGTTTCCGGGGTCCACTATAAACCGTTGCGTCGGTCAGCGCTTGATCGGTCTGAAGTACCACGCCGGGTCGTACGCCGGCGAGGAACGTCTGGTGCCGCGACTTCAGCAACTCCGAGTTCGCATCGATCGTCATCACGTTGGCTTGCATCGGCGACAGGCCGTAATGCGGGTCGAGCGGGTTCGGGTACTTCAGGTGGATGATTTCATCGGGCGAGAAAGTTTCGGGGGGTGAGCCGGGCGGCGTGATGCGATACTCTTTCACGTAGGTTTGCGCATCGGGGACGACCTTCACCCACGGCGTCGGCACCACCCAGATTTCCCCCGGCGAACCGTTGCCCTGTTGCGGGGCCACGTACCAGAAACAGTTCCCCGTCAGCTCCAGATACACCACCGTGAGGTACCAGAGTTCCCACGCGGTCAGCCACGGGTTTGGGTTTTCGAGGAGGCGGCAAAGCGGGTGCGTGTGCGGCAACGCCACTTGCTCGTGCTCGGCTTGGCCCGTGTTGGAAAACAGGAACGGCTTCTGCTTCGCCACCTCTTGCGCGATCGCATTCACCGACACGTACACCCACGACTGGTAATTGCGAAGTTGCTCGGTGGCATCGTCGCGCCACCAACCCGCCGGCATGGCGAACGGCGGCGGCGCGAACAGCGACGCGGCCCGCGGCGAGTTCGGCTTCGCCACCGCCGGTCGCAAGGCCTTCAGCACAATTTGCATTCGTTCGAGGAATCGCACGGTTCACTCCTGACTTTCGGCCTTCCGATATCCCAAGGATTTCAAGACCATCAGCACTTCCCGCAACGACGGAAACCGCCGCTGATGCACCCGCTGATACCGCTCCATCGCTTTCAGAAACTCCCACTCGTCGGGCGCGACATCGCTACCGGGGAAGTTCTCGGCGAGCAGGCCGTGCGGGGAATCGCTCTTCACAGCAGCACTCCCGACGGCGAGTTGTTTAATACTGTTTATCTGAACAGTAGTGTAATACATTACACTAACTGCTTCGTCAAATAGAAATCGTGCGAATTCCGAAAATGGCTTGCAACTAAGTGGCGAGAGATGAGTGGCGAGTGCAAACGCACTCCCGTTCTTATGTAGCTGGCCTCTGTGAGGCCGGGATGGAGTGGTGAGTGGCGAGAGATGAGTGGCGGCTCGTGCGTGGCCGTTGCACGTACCGCGAGATGCTGCCGGAGAAACGCGAGTGGCCCCGCCGTTAATTTACAGCGGGTTTGTGGCGAGTTTTGATTTCGATGGCAATCATCAACGGGATGATCACGGCCATGGGATACAGAAAATGCACGTACTTGAAGTACGCCATCGGCATGGCGGCAAAGAGCAGTGGAACTTGCACGAGAACGACGATGGCAAAAATAGCCGACGACGGGAGCCAACGGTTCAGCAGCAATGCGCCGACGAGGCAGAACAAGCCGAAGGAACTGTTCCACCATACGTGTTTGCGTTTTTCCGATGACTCGACAAGTCGAACCAACCGGTGCTTCTGTTCGGGGAGTAACGATCGGGAATGGAATGAGTAACCCGTTACGCCGACTGCCGAACGAATCGTATGCTGCTGAGTATCGATGTCGAAAAATGTATAAAATGGTGCCCAGACTGCGTTTGTGAACATCGTCGTACGGTCGCCCATAAACACGTGGGGATAGCGGATGCCTAATCTTCGAATGTAGAAGTTCATCAGCCAGCGTTTCTCTTCAGGCGATTCGAGCTTACCAATTCGGTTTCGGTCGTGGAAAAACAAATGGTTTGCATCGAGAGGCTGGTATAGCGATTGAATTTCCGCGATCGACAATCCGAAGATTTCTTGCAATTTGGTAATTTCTTCCGGTGTTAACTGGCAGTCGTCGCCGGGATACTTTACGAGAGCCGCAAGTGGATTCGTCATCGCCATGCCTTGGAAATAGTTGGGACTGGTGCGCGAGACACCCAATACGCGCGGCAGCAGCAATTGAAACGCAACGAATGCGACAGCGGACACAATCGTGAACGAGAGAAGCGTACGCCCAGGCAACAAACGGAAGACGAACAGGATCGCAGGGATTGCGACGATGTTGATGATGTTATTATAGCGTATCGTTACGAGTAGCGCGAGGAGTACACCCGCCACCACAATCTTCAATACAGAGTACTTGACAATGCCGACGATCATTTTACGCCGGTGCAAGTGAAAGATCGCGAACGCCCAGATCAGACAGAGCGCCGTCGATAAAACATCTTTCTGCGGATAGCAATTATACACGAAAATTCCCGGTGCAAAACCGAGGCCAAGTGCCACGCAGGCGGTGATATATTTGTTCACGCCACACGTGCGTGCGTACGCCAACATTCCGGCCAAGACGCTACTCATCACGACGATTTGAAAGACCGTCATCACTTCGTGAGAGTTCCAGATGAGTTTCAATATCTTCGTGTGGAGGTGGTAAATCGCCGGGTGGACGTCGTCCATGATACCGGTGGTCGCGATACTCCAACACTCGATCGCATCGTTATTAAAAATACCAGGAAAGTATATCGCGAAGAACAAGAAGGATGGCAACGAAACAATGAGAAAATAGATGGCGAACGAGCGAACGGGCTTCGACCAACTGAGTGGCCGTACGAGTTGCCGCGCCTGCCAGTGTCCTGCGAGATTCGAGGAAACGATTAGGCCTATCAATAATCCGATAAGTAACGCGAGTGTACTTTGCGCGATGAGTTGGAACAGGTCGAGTCGGGTCGCTTGAACGCTTTTGTCGAACTCGCAGATGAAATCGACAACCCGTGGCAGTTCCGGAATAGCGGTCGTTTTATCCATAATAATATCGTGTTTGTTGCCATCACCGACACGGCTTGTTGCGTCTGGTGCCGTCTCTATACATTGTGCACCGTTAGCATTCGAGGATGCAAAAAATTGTTCTTCCACATCGCTTTCGTTTAACTCAATGTGATGTATGTGGATCGGCCCCATCGATCCCGAAAAATATTCGCCATCGAGTGCGCCTTGTCGCCCGGTAACGAATGGCCCGGAAGTGTCAAACTGCAAATTGTTAATTTCCGCAACGAATGCGGCATTCAAGTAGATCCGGGTTCTCTGCGTCGTGTGCGTAACAGTAACGTGATACCAATGGTTCGTCTCAATTGTGCCGACTTGAATTTTATTGGCATGAGGAGAAATCCGCCAACTGCCATCGGGTGTCCAACCGAGAAAGAATGCATTCGCCTGCGTTTGGGGAGTCCAATTGCCCAGCAATTCTTGCATTCCACAATGTCGAGAGCTTCGACGAAACCACAATGAAACGGAAAATGGTTGGGAAGGATCTGTACGTAGTTGCTCCGCGTATTGAATGTAACTACTTGTTCCGTTGAATGTCGCAGCGTGAAATCGACGGGCTTCCTTAAGATTTCTGGGCGGTGTCATCGAGAACGCACGACTTTTTTCATCTCCGGATCGATTGACTGTCCGCATCTCGGGAATGGGAATAGTCTCACCGGCGTACGATGTTCTAAGCCGAAGTTGGCGAATCGTTTGACTGGGCAATGTCATTGCAAATGCATGTCCTGTCCCATACGGAATCAGTGGGTCATGTCGCCATTCTCGTTGATTGAAACCATCCCCCGTGTCCCAATGACATACGACATTCCCATTCGCAATCGGTACCGGCCATTTCACCAGCAAGTTCAATTCATTCGCGTGTGGACGATACGCGCACAAAAACACAAAACTCGCGATCGTGGTAAAAATCGAGATGAAGATCGCTGCGCGATTCCGATCGAAGAAACTGTTACTGGTAACGATTTCTAACTTGGAATCTAATCTCGATGAAACGGTCATAGAATTCTCAAGTGCTATTCACGATACGAAGCATCCGCTGTAACCTTTTTCGGTATTTCGCCATCCGCTGGCTCAGTCAAACTCACAAGATTGATTCTGTGCTGCGACCGTTGTAAAGCTTGCATAAATGTTCAATTTGGCGGAATGAACCGTCGATAACTGTTACAGGAATTTTGTTTCGGATTCCGCGTGCGACAGGAGTGCTTGCCCGTGTTCTTCCTGACTCACCGCAAACAGCGGCAATTGAAGCGGTTGCTGACGCACACGCGGCTTTCGTACTTGATGTACCGCTATCGCTATCTGCTTACATTCGCGGTCGTCGGCTTTTTCTCGATCCTACTTGAAGTGCTTTTGATTCAATTGATACCGGTCGAATGGCCGATACTCTTACGCTCCGGATTGGCATTCATTGCGGGGCTGATCTTCAGCTTCGTTTGTAATGCACGGTTCAACTTTCGCGTGTCAAAACCGCTCATTATGAAGGCGTTCGGCCAGTTCGCGCTGATTTCGGGGCTTTCGTTCGGTTTGAATATGCTATCGGTCATGCGACTGCAATCGCTGCTCGATGTTGGCTATCCGATCGTGCGTTTCGGGTCGGCGGGGCTGTTGTTCGTGATCGCATACTCT
The DNA here is from genome assembly GCA_043785305.1 of Limnoglobus sp. GTDB lineage: Bacteria > Planctomycetota > Planctomycetia > Gemmatales > Gemmataceae > Limnoglobus. The sequence continues at coordinate 4,610 of JAYVXI010000071.1, forward strand.
TTACACCGGCGTTATACATTTAAGGAAGCACGCAACTTTGGCATTGCCGTGTATGCCTCCTCGACGGAGCGCGTATACCGGATCTGGTTGAAGATCGGGCGAAACTGCGATCACATCCACGCGGATCTCGTCGATGAAACAATGAAGCCAAATGCGGCGACGGTCGATTTCGACAAGATTCGCACCGCCCGACGCCTATGGCCCGGCATCCCGGTGTGCTTGCACATCATGTCGTTTGAGCCGAGCAAATGGTTGCCAGAATCGTGGGATCTTGCCGATTGGATTTTGTTCCACGCCAATGCCGAAGAAAACTTGTTTCCGCTCATCGTGGAGTGCCGTCAGCGTGGCAAGAAGGTTGGCATCGTCTGGAGTGTTGGCGTCGCACCTGGCGACTTACTCCCCTATTTGCCGCACGTCGATTTCGTGATGGTGCTCGGCATCCAACACCCTGGGCAATCGGGGCAGAAGCTGTTGCCGCAAGCGGTCGAAGTGGCGGCCACGTTCGATGCGATGCGCTCCCGGTACGACTACGAAATGATGTTCGATGGCGGCGTCAGTGCGGAAACGATCACGCAGATTCGGGCCAAGTATATCGTCGCCGCGAGTGCCGTCTTGAAGGCGGAAGATCCCGTGCGGATTTCCAACACCCTCCGCACGGGAGCGCAATATGAGCGACGCGCAGCTTAAATCGCAGATACTAGAAGCATTGTTGTCCGTCGCCGACCGTCACGATTTCGTGCAATCGGTCACGGTCACGGGAAGTTTCGTCGATTCTCCCACGCTCGACGGCATTAGCGACATCGACTGCGTTGTTGTCGTCGATCAGCTGAATGCGGGGCGTTACGATTTCCTGTTGGCCGTATTCGACGACGCACTGCGCGGGGTTCTCGCGACGCACGGCTACGAGTTTCGCATCAATTCGACGCTCGGGCCGTTGAAGTACAATGCGCCGCGATTGGCGGTGTTGCACCTGATGCTGTACTCGTACGAAGCCCGCGTTCGCCATGCCCAGCAAAGTCCGTTTACGTGCCTCGATTGGCAGCGATCCGCCGTGTGGCGCAATACTTCGCTTGCCAAAGTTTACCCCGTATTCGGCCTGCAACCGCGGCACTTTCTCGGTGCGCGGCGCGGCCTGCGCGATTACCTCGACGACCTCCGAAATGGCGTCGTTTCGTATCGCGAACTCGCCTGCACGGACGACGGCTATTCCGAACGCAAACTCAGTAAGCCGATGACGGTCCGCGATCGGCACGAGTTCGCGTACCACGTGATGCGATTCTTGATGAGCAACTTCCTCAAGCTCATCACGCGCACGAACAGCACGCAAGACAACGAGACGTTGCTCACCCGCTACTTCGATCGTTTCCCGGACGGGGCCGCGACATTCGTACCGTTCTTTCGCGCGCTGGCAGCCAAGAAAAAACTGTCCGACTTTCGCGAACCGGTGCGGGATCTGGAACCGACGCTCGAAGGCTTTGCCGCAGCGATGGAAACGCAGTTTCGCCGGACGTTTTTCGAGAATGCGACACGACACACGGTGTTCCGTCACGCGCCGACGAAACTCAACGGTGGAAGAGGCCAGGCGCTCCGCTTCCAAGGCCAATCGAACGAGCCGATACTTCCGGTAGCTGCGGGCCAACTCGCGCAAATCGTGGAGATCGTCGCCGCGCAAAAGCCGTCGTACGTCTTTAGCTCGCCCGCGCTGCGTGCCACGCAATCGCTCGCACAGATCGCTCGGGAATGTGCGATCCCGCAGCCGATTTTGGATGCTCGCCTACTGGAAATGAATTACGGGCGGCTCGAAGGTTTGTCGGTTGGCGAAGCCCGCGTGCAGTTTCCGGACGTCTTCCAAGCCTGGGCCGAAGAGCGCGATCCGCGCTTGCCCGGTGGCGAATCGGTCGCAGATGTGGCGGCGCGCAGTGCGTCGTTCGCGCGAGATGTGTGGGCGAAGGCCGATGGCCCGTCGCTGACTTGCACGCACAATGTCGTGCTGCGCTGCCTGATCGGCGCGACACTCGGCGTGCCGGAACGCGACTGGCACCGGCTGCAAATTCCGCATTTGGCCCCCGTCACGTTCGTGCAAACTGCGAACGATGGCCTGTTCGTGGACATCCCCGAAACGGTGCAGGCGGAGATGTTCGCGTTATGGGAGCCTGCGTCGCTCCGGAAGGCGGCGTGATGCAAATTGTCGTGCCGATGGCGGGGTTGGGGCAGCGTTTCGCGGATGCGGGGTACCGCCTGCCGAAGCCGCTGATTCCCGTCGGCGGCCTGCCTATGGTCGTCCGCGTGGTGAAGAACTTGCCTCTCGCCGAACGCACCGTGTTCATCTGCCACCCCGACCACCTCCGCAGCTTTCCGCTGCGCCAGGAGTTGGAAACGCACATCCCCGGCGCGGTGTTGGTCGTTGCGCCGGGCCTGACCGCAGGGCAGGCGTGCAGCACGAGGCTCGCGGTCGATTCGCTCGATCTCGATCGACCGGTTCTGGTGGCGGCGTGCGATAGTACGCAAATTTATGACGCAAATCGGTGGCACGAACTGACCGCCAACGCGACCACCGATGCGGTGGTCTGGACGTTCCGAAACGACCCGCGCGTGCTGATTCGCCCCGAAGCGTGGGGCTGGGTTCGAAGCGATGGCGATGTCGTTCGCGAAGTGTCCGTGAAGCAGACGATCTCGTCGGCACCGCTTTCCGATCGCGCCGTAACGGGCACGTTCTGGTTCCGGTCGGCAAGGCTAATGGCCGAGGGAATCGATGCGCTCGTGGCGAGTAATCGGCGAGTGAACAACGAATTTTACATGGACAGCGTGCCGAACGTTTTACTCCCGATGGGGCGAACCGTGCGGGCGTTCGACGTCGACAAATATATCGGCTGGGGAACACCGGATGACTACGAAGATTACCTTCGCTGGGAACGCCACTTTGCCCAACGTGGCGACGCGGCCTGATCGGCGCGAACGTCGGCGGGTGCTACGGTTCGCGGTGACGGGGTGCGCCTGCGTGGCCGTCGATTTCGCGGTGTATCAGTGGCTCGGCGGGATGCTCTCGCCGCACGTGGCAAAGGGAATTTCGTACCTCGCGGGTGTCGGGGTCGGGTTCGTTGGCAATAAGTTTTGGACGTTCGAATCGCGGCAGAAATCGTGGGCCGAACCGGCACTGTACCTGCTGGTGTACGCCGCCACGCTCGCAATTAACGTCGCGGTGAACGCCATCGTTCGGGCGGAAACGGGTTCCGAAGCGTTCGCGTTTTTAACTGCCACCGGCATCACGACGGTACTGAATTACCTCGGTCTGCGCTTCCTCGCATTCCGCGCCGCCGCACGGAGGATCGCGTGAAATATATCTCGCATCGGGTGAACACGGCGGCCCAACTCCGGCTGGTGCCCACGGAATTTGGCGTCGAGATCGACCTGCGCGATCGCGGCGAACGGCTGATCCTTCAGCACGACCCGTTCTCCGATGGCGAAGATTTTGAAACCTGGCTAACCGAGTTCCACCACGGCACGCTGATTTTGAACGTGAAAAGCGAGCGGATCGAACACCGCATTCTCGCGTTGCTGAAACAGCACGACGTGACCGATTACTTCTTCCTGGATTGTTCGTTCCCGATGATTCGCTTGTTGAACCGTGCGGGGGAATCGAAGATTGCGGTGCGGTTCTCCGAGTGCGAGCCGATCGAATCGGCCATGGCGCTCGCCGGGCAAGTCGACTGGGTGTGGGTCGATTGTTTCACGCGCATGCCCCTGAATGCAGCCACCTACGCGCAACTGAAATCGTCGTTCAAACTGTGTGCGGTGTCGCCGGAGTTGCAGGGGCGACCCGTCGAATCGATTGCGGATTACGTACGGGAGTTAGCCCCGTACCCGATGGACGCGGTTTGCACGAAACGGCCCGATTTGTGGCTTCAAACGGCGGGAAATTCGTAACGACCGCGCGACGTCGGCTCGTTGCCGCTGAGTTCGAAAACTTCGAGGTGCGTATACGAAAACGGGCCGAACGGCGGTTGCGATTGCAGCTCGCCGAGGACGCTGTCCCAATGCTCGGGCGCGATCGATGCCACCGTGATGTGCGGTTCCCAACCGTCGCCGAGGAACGGGAAACCGACGGTGCGAACGTTGTGTGTTTGTTCTGCGCTCAGGCTGTCGGCGCGACCGGCGAACCGCGCTTCGGTCGTCGCCAGATCGCGATGCGGCGCGAGCGCAGCCACGACGTGCCGTTGGCAAAGTCGCAGCATCGGCTTGTCGTCCGGATGCAGCGAACAGACGAGTGTGTTCCGCCCGGTCAACGGGTCGCCGACCCAACTGTGCCAGCCGTGCAACCGCACCGGCGACGGAGCCGGGATGACCGCAGCGCGAAGGTGTGCGATGGCATCGAAGCCGATGGGAAACGACGCGAGATAGACCGTCGTGTGCGGCGGATCGTCGAGGTAAAGTTGCGGCCCGACGAGTTCGCGCGTGCGATCCTTGAATCGCTGGATCCTCGCCGACGTTCGTTCGTCGGGCATGAGTGCGGCGAAGAATGCGGCGGTCATCGGTATTTCTCAAGGGACTCATAATTAGCCGCGACGCGCAGGCTTTGCGAAGCGGAGCGCGTGGACTGCACCCATCACCGATAATAGGTGCAGTCCACATTGTACGAAGGCGAGAAACGCCGGTTCTGGTAGCGGTGCATTCGGGAGATGCGATTCGTGAAACTGTCGTTGATCGTACCGTGCTACAACGAGAAGCCGAACTTGCGGCTCCTCATCGAGCATTTCCGCAAGGCGATCGGGACGCAACCCGATGTGGAATTGATCCTCGTCGATAACGGCTCGACCGATGGCTCGGCGGACGTTTTCCGCGAAGAACTCAGCCGTCCGGAGAATCAGTTTGCGCGGGTGGTGACCGTGCCCGTCAACCTCGGGTACGGCTTCGGCATTATTTCGGGTTTGCGTGCGGCCCGTGGCGAGTTTCTCGGTTGGACTCACGCCGACCTGCAAACCGATCCGAAAGATCTGATTGTCGGCTTCTCGAAACTGCTCGCCGAGTCGGAACCGACTCGCTGTTTCCTGCGAGGGCGTCGGATTCGGCGCGGGTTGTTCGACTCCGCATTTACGGCGGGGATGTCGGTCGTGGCGTCCGCGGCACTCGGCACGTGGTTGCACGATATCAATGCGCAACCGAAGCTGATGCACCGCTCGTTTTTCGAAAGCCTGACCGCCGCGCCAGATGATTTCTCGCTCGATCTTTACGTGTTGTACGCGGCGAAGAAGGCGGGCTTGAAGGTGCTCGAACTGCCCGTGACCTTCGCGAAACGCAACGCCGGCGATGCCAAGGGCGGCGGTACGCTGCGGGGCAAGTTCAAGCTGATACGGCGGACGTTCCGGTATATTTTCTCGCTGCGGCGAGGCTTGTCTCCGAAAGTGAAAAAGGGGTAAGTGATGGCACTCGAAAACGATCTGCGGGAACAAGCCTGCTTCTTGAACCGTGCCCTGCCGTTGGCGGGATTGGTGACGATGCATTCTGGAAATGCCTCGGTCTACGATCCCGATTCCGGCAGCGTTTACATCAAGCCATCCGGCATGGACTACGAACGAATCACGCCGTCGGAGATCGTGAAAGTCGATCTCCATACGGGCAAAATCTTCGGTTCGAACATGCCGAGCGTCGACTTGTCGCACCACCTGTACTTGTACAAGCACATCCCCGAAACGCGGAGTATCATCCACACGCACAGCAACTACGCCACCGCGTTTGCGGCGTGCCTGCGGCCGATTCCACTCTGCCTCACGGCGATCGCGGATGAGTTCGGCGGCGAGGTTCCGTGTGCGCCGTACGTGGGCAACGAAGACGATGAAATTGGCCGCACGATCTTGCGTTACCGAACGAACGCCCCCGCAATCCTCCTGGGGAATCATGGCGTATTCGCGTGGGGCACTTCCGGGAAAGCGGCGCTGAAAGCCGCCGTGATGGTCGAGGATGTCGCGAAAACCGTCTTTCTGGCGAACCAACTCGGGCAACCGCAAGCGATCCCCGAAGCCGAAGCGCGCAAGTGGTACGACCGCTACCAAAACCGCTACGGCCAACAACCCACAACGATCCCGCTGAAGAAAGCCGGGTAATTTCGAGTGGGCAGAACCGAAGCGAGTCGTAGCATCAACGCTGAATTGATCGCGGTTAAAATTCGGTTGCACGACCCATGATGTATCGCCTCGCCCGGCCGCTGTTGTTCCAACTCGATGCCGAAGACGCGCACAATCTCGCGCTGCGTGCCGCCACCCAACTCGCTTCGCGGCCAACACTCGCACGATGGTTGCACCGGTTCGTTTCGCCGACTGTCAGCCCGGTGACAGTCGCTGGGCTTGCGTTCCCAAACCGCGTCGGCCTGGCGGCAGGCATGGACAAAAACGCGGTCGCCCCGCTCGCGTGGTGGGCGTTCGGCTTCGGCTTCATCGAACTCGGCACCGTCACGCCACTTCCGCAAGAAGGCAACGCCCCGCCCCGCATGTTCCGCCGTCCCGCAGATCGTGCGATCCTCAACCGCATGGGCTTCAACAACCACGGGGCCGACGCGGTCGCCTTGCGCTTGAGTCAATTCACGCGCCCGCCGTTCCCCATCGGCATCAGCGTCGGCAAAAACAAGGACACGCCGAACGACCGTGCCGAGACCGATTACGCCATCGCCGCCGAGAAGCTGGCACCGTACGCGGACTTCATCAGCATCAACGTCAGTTCGCCGAACACGGTGGGTTTGCGCGAATTGCAAACGCAAGAAGCGATGGCACGGCTGGTGCTCGCGGTGCGTGCGGTGATCGGTGCAAAACCGCTGTTCGTGAAGGTCGCCCCGGAGTTGACGGGGCACGATTTGAATGCGGTGCTCGATGCCTGCTTGGCGAACGGCGCGGCCGGCATCATCGCCACGAACACGCGCGCCACCACCGACCCCAACGGCAAACCGTGCGGCGAAAGCGGCCGCCCACTCCGCGAACTCGCACTCCAGCGCGTAGCCGAAATTCGCGCACGCATCGGCACGAACGCGGCACTGATCGGCTGCGGCGGCATCGACGACATCACCTCCGCACGTGCCATGATCACCGCCGGCGCGGACCTCATCCAGATCTACACCGGCCTCGTTTACGAAGGCCCATTCCTCGCCGCAAAGCTGGCCCGTGCAGTGGGCGTTTAGTCGTCTGTTCTGGTATCATCCGGACTACTCGCCAAGGATGTACAATGAACCAGGACAAAGATCGCGGCAGCAAGTGGCTGATTGAAAACTTCGGCGATGCGATTCTCAAACTCGCGGGCTACAGGGATTTCCAGGAATGGAAGCACAAGCCATCGGAGGTCGTCGCGCCGAGGCGATTCCCCGACGGCCTGATGCAAGTTCGCTTTGCCGGACAGTCGGAACTCACGCTGGTTTTGGTGGAAATCGAGTCGTACCCGAATGCCGACGCGGACCGACAAGTGTTCGAAGATGTGGCGCTGATTTACCTCGAGCACCATCGAGTGCCCGAAGTGATTTCGCTGGTGTTGAAGCAAAAAGGCCATCAGCGCGTATCGGGCCAGTACGAGCGAACGAGCCACCTTGGGCACACGCGATTGAGTGGATCGTGGCCCGTAATCGAACTCTGGCTGTGGGAAGCCGAAGAGCTTTTCGCCGATGGCGACATCGGCCTAATACCTTGGGCAACACTCGCGCGTTCGGATCAACCGGCAGAGGTGGTGGTCGCGCGATGCGTCGACCGGATTCGCGAAGTGCCCAACGAAACGAAGCGTGCCGCACTGTTGGCCATCACTCAAATTATGGCTGGTTTGGCGTACCCAACCCAGCGATTTCCGAATCTCTTTGGAGGAACTCAACCCATGCTCGAATCACCGATCATCGACGAAGCCCTCGAATTCATGCGTCTGCGCACGATCCGGGAGAGTATACGACGGATTCTCAAAGCTCGATTTGGGGTCGTTGCCCCAGATAGACTTGCAGCGTTAACGACAATTCGCGACGGGGAACGACTCGAAAATCTGGTCGAAATCGCAGCGAAGTGCCTAACTCTGGAAGCGTTCCTCGAAGAGTTAGACGCGAGTTGAACCCGCGATTTCCGAATCTCTTTGGAGGAACTCAACCCATGCTCGAATCACCGATCATCGACGAAGCCCTCGAATTCATGCGTCTGCGAACGATCCGCGAAGCCATTCGAAGATTTCTCAAAGCCCGATTTGGGGTCATTGCCCCGGACAGGCTTGCTGCACTGACCACTATTCGCGATGGGGAACGGCTCGAAAATCTTGTCGATCTCGCAGGGAAGTGCTCGACTCTGGAAGCCTTCATTGAGGAATTGGACGCGTGAGTTGAACCAGCGATTTCCGAATCTCTTTGGAGGAACTCAACCCATGCTCGAATCGCCGATCATCGACGTGTCATTTCCGATCGCGTGAAGTATGCGAACATTCTACTCGACCAGCCATGCCGATGGATTTTCGATGCTTTGGCAGAGTGTTTGCAGGAACCGTGCGGCGGGTGCGCCGTCGACGATCCGGTGATCGAACGTGAGGCTGAGCGTCGCGGTATGGCGTGCGACGATCGTATCGTTCACCACCATCGGTTGTTTGCGAATTGCACCGATGCCGAGGATCGCGCACTCCGGCCAATTGATGATCGGCGTGAAGGCGTCGATCCCGAACGCACCCAGGTTTGTCACGGTGAACGTGCCCCCTTGCATTTCGTCGGGCGTCAATTTCCGTTGCCGCGCTTTCTCGATGATCGTTTTTGTGAGTGTCGCCAACTGTCGCATCGTCCGCGTCGGTACATCTCGAACGACGGGAACGATCAGCCCCGCGTCCGTATCGACTGCGAGGCCGATGTGAATGTCGGTCATCATTGCAATCCGGTCGTCGTGCCAACGCGAATTGAGCGACGGGTGTTTCTGTAATGCGATTGCCGTCAGCTTGATGATGAAGTCGGTGAAACCCGGCACAGGCAGTTCCGTGCCCGCGGCAATCGTCTGGAATTGCTCGCGCAGGTTCACCAGATTCGTCGCATCGACGGTCGCGTGTAGCGTGACGGGCGCAGTCGTCCGCAGACTGTGGACGAGGCGTTGCGCGATCGTTTTCCGCAGCGAAGAGATTTGCGATCCTTCGACCGCAACGGGCGATTTTGATGCGGAAGCACTCAGTACATCGCGCTCGCGAATTCGCCCGTTGCGACCGGTGCCATTCACGTGTGCGATGTCGATCTGTTTTTCTCGCGCCGTCTTTCTCGCTCGCGGTGTCGAGGTCCGTTCTTGCGGTCGAACATCTTCCTCGCGAATTCGCCCGCGCGGACCGCTGCCGGTAACGGTCGTCAAATCGATTTCGAGTTCGCGTGCCAGTCGCCGAACCGATGGACTTGCGATGGGCGAAGGCGGTAGAAATTCCGCCAACTGCTCGATGTGGCCGATAACGGTACCGACGGCAACGGTGTCGCCGACTTTCGGGGCATTTGCCGCGATCCGCACGAATCCGCTTTCGATGGCTTCGACTTCCTGCACCGATTTATCGCCTTCGATCGTGAACAGCGGCTCGCCCGCTTTGACGCTTTCCCCCGGTTGTTTCAGCCAGCCCATGAACACGCCGTGCTCCATGGTCCAGCCGAGGCGGGGCAGTACGATTTCGCTCATTGACAAAGTTCCTTTACTCGGCGAGCAACTCGCGAATCGCGGCGACGACCGCTTCGATGGACGGCACGATGGCTTTCTCGAGCGGCGGGCTGTACGAGGTCGGCGTGTGTGCGCCGTTGAGCCGCCGAATCGGCGCGTCGAGGTCGTTGAATCCTTCATCGCTCACGCGGGCAGCGATCTCGGCTCCCACTCCAAACGGGCCGAACGTCTCATCGACGATCAGCAGGCGGCCCGTCTTGCGTACCGAAGTGAGGATGGTCGCGATGTCGAGCGGCGCTACGGTACGCGGGTCGATCAATTCGACGGAAATTTGCTCGCGTTCAAAAATCTCGCACGCCTTCAATGCGAGCGGCACCATCGCCGCGAGTGCGACCACGGTCACATGCGTACCCGTGCGAACGATGGCGGCTCGTCCGAATGGAATTTCGTAATCGTCGGCGGGGACGAATCCTTTATTGTTCAATAACTCGCGATGTTCCAGAAAGAGAACGGGATCGTGACACCGCAGCGCGTGAGCGAGCAGCCCCTTGGCATCGTAAGGATTGGACGGCACGACGACCCGCAGCCCTGGGATGTGCGAGAACATCGAATAGTAACTGCCCGAGTGGTGCGTGGCCGCCGAGTGACCGATGCCGATACAGCCGCGCAATAAAATCGGCATCTTCAAACGGCCGCTCGACATGAACTGCATCTTGGCGATCTGGTTGATGATCTCGCCCATCGCATCGAGCACGAAGTCCGCGAACATGAAATCGACGACGGGCCGCGTTCCCGACATCGCCGCACCGCAGGCCAACCCGACGAACCCGCGCTCGCAGATCGGCGTATCGCAGAGCCGCACCGCGCCGTATTTTTCGTACAGCCCCATCGTCGACTTGAAGTTCCCGCCGCGTATCCCGATGCCTTCGCCCATCACGAAAATGCTCGCATCGCGGGCCATCGCCTCGGTCAGTGCTTCGAGAGTCGCTTGCATGTAAGTGACTTCGCGATTTCCCGGCGATGGGGCCGGAGTCAGAATTGCGCGGGGTTCGGCATAGATGTGAGTCGTTGCCGATGCGGGTTCCGGCCACGGTGCGGCTTCGGCGGCGGACTGCGCGTGCGCCACCTGTTGTTTCACACTCGCTTCGATTTCGCTCAACTCGGCTTCATTCGCCGTCCCCTCCGCGAGTAACTTCGTCCGCAACCGTTGAATCGGGCACTGCTTTTTCCAGGCGTCGACTTCCTCGCGGGTGCGGTAGCCAAAGTCTCCCATCCCCTCGGCGTGGGGGCGGGTGCGATAGGTGCGGCATTCCAACAGCGTCGGACCACCACCGGCACGGGCTTGCTGGAAAGCCTGGTTGGCCGCATGTGACACCGCGATTGCGTCGTTGCCATCGACCAGGACGCCGGGCATACCGTACGAGGCCCCACGGCTCGCGACTTCGGGATTGCCGGCGGAGTAGGAGAACGGCACTTCCGTCGCGAACTGATTGTTCTCGCAGACGAACAAGACGGGTAGCTTCCAGATGCTCGCGAGGTTTAGCCCTTCGTGAAAGGCCCCGTTGTTGACGGCCCCATCGCCGAAGAACGCGACCGCCACGTGATTGTTCTTTAACAGCTTGAAACTGTAGCCCGCACCGGCGGCTTGCAAGATACACGGCCCGACGATCCCGCTCGTCCCCATCATCCCGTGTTCGGGCGCGAACAGGTGCATACTGCCGCCCCGGCCGCGCGAACAACCCGTGATGCGACCGAAGAGTTCGGCCATCACTTGCTCGGGTGAGACCCCCTTGGCGAGCGCGTGACCGTGGCCGCGATGGGTACTGAATACGACATCTTCATTTTCTAGATGCGAACACACACCGACCGCGATCGCTTCCTGGCCGACGTAGGTGTGACACGCCCCGTGGATCAGACCGCGTTGGTGACAACGCGCCAACGCCTCTTCGGTGTGGCGGATGATTAGCATTTGTCGAAACAATGCCAGCGATTCTTGAGGTTCTAAAGTCGTCATTGGCCGATCGTTCCTCCGGCGTTCATCGCCATGTTTCCACCATCCATCGGAATGAGTGTTCCCGTGATCCACGACGATGCATCCGAGGCCAACAGCACGACGAGACCTTGAATATCCGTCGGTTGGCCGAGGCGACCACTCGGGATGCCGCTGAGCCATTTCTGTTGAATCGTCGGGTCCGCAACCATTCGCTTTTCGAGGTTCGGGTTGACCACCTGCGCGGGAAGAATCGCGTTGACTCGCACGCCGCGACCGGCCCACTCGGTACTGAGTTCGCGCGTCATTTGCACCACGGCCCCCATCGCCATGCTGTAGGCGATATGGCCGCGCCCGAGTGCCGTCATGCTCGCCAGCGAACCGATATTCAGGATGCTGCCCCGCCCCACCGCGAGCATTCGTCGCCCGGCTTCCTGACACATGCAGAAGCGACCGAAGACGAGATTTTGAAACACCCGTTGCACTTGATCGAGCGTAATGTCTTCGGGTTTTGCGAGGAAGCCTTCACCGGCGATGTTGCCGAGAAAGTCGATTCGCCCGAACTCGCGATCGAGGCGAGCGAACAGATCGCGGATCGCACTCGGCTCGGAGACATTGCAAACGACGGGTACGGCTCGTCGGCCCATTACTTTAATGTCGTCCGCCGTCTTTTGCATCCCGATGGCATCGATATCCGCGAGTACGAGATCCGCGCCATGTTCGGCCAAGGCCAGTGCCGAAGCGCGGCCCAACCCACTGGCAGCCCCGGATATCAGAGCGACTCGCCCCGTCAATTCGAATCGAGTTACAGGCACGTCGCGTCACTCCGTTTTTGGGCCGGTACGAACGAACAGCGTCATCAGGCCGCCCAGCATCATGATGCCACACATGATGAAGAACCCGGCGTCGAAATTGCCGTCGTTCGTTTTCACATGCCCGATAATACGCGGACCGAAGAACCCGCCGAGATTCGCGACGGAGTTGATGAGTGCCACGCCGCCGGCGGCCGCGGTGCCGCTGAGGAACGTGGTCGGGAGCGTCCAGAACGTCGGCAACATGCTTTTCATTCCGACGAGCGCGACCGTTAAACCGACCACGAAAATCCACGGGGAGGGAGCTATCGCGATCACCAGCCAGCCGACACTGGCCGTGAACGCGCATCCCGCCACGTGCCAGCGTCGTTCGCCGGTTTGGTCCGAATGCCGCCCGACGAGGTACATCGCCACGAGCGCGAACACACTGGGAACGCCTGCGAGGAAGCCGATCTGCCCCGGCGACCAATCGGCAAACTGGCTTTTCAGGAACGACGGCGTGTAGAAGCCGTAGACGTTATCGCCGACGGCAACGGTGAAATAGATCGCAATGAGCAACCAAATTCGCGGCTCGGTAAACGCGGCATGCAGCGTGTGGCGATGGTGGCCCGCGTCGGCCTGCTTCTCGCGTGCGAGTTCGTCGATCAGCCACGTTCGCTCGGCTTCGGTCAACCAGTGCGCTTGATCCGGTCGGTCGGTCAAGTAAGCGAGTGTCGCGAAACCCATCAGGACCGCGGGGATGCCTTCGAGGAGAAACACCCATTGCCAACCCCACAGCCCGCCGACTTGATCCATGTGTTGAAGTATCATTCCGGAGAGCGGATTGCCGATCATCGTAGCCATCACGCCACCGGTCATAAAGGTCGCCACGGCTTTCGCGCGTGCCCGTGCCGGAAACCACTGGCTGAGATAGTAGATGATTCCTGGGAAGAACCCGGCCTCGGCGAAACCGAGCAAGATGCGTAAGAATTGGAACGTCTCCGCGTCTTTCGCGAACATCATCGAGGCCGAGATCAGTCCCCACGTCACGCCGATGCGAGCAATCCAAACGCGCGCGCCGACGCGGAGCAGGATGAGGTTACTCGGCACTTCAAACAACAGGTAACCGATGTAAAACAACCCCGCACCGAGCGCATACGCCTTCTCGCTGAGGAAGGCATGTTCGCCATCGACCATCTGCAATCTAGCGATGCCGATGTTGATGCGATCGATGAGGTTGACGACGTACAACAGAAACAGAAACGGAATCAGTCGAAGCGTCACCTTGCGTAGAACGGCCGTTCCGAAGGCTACCGATTCGGGGTCCGTGTTGTCTGCCATCGTTCACCCGTGAAGTTGGCAAGTGATTACGTGCCCCACAAGTCGCATCAGAACACAGAACGCCACGCTATGCGAGAACTTCTTTCACGACGTGGCCGTGTACGTCGGTAAGGCGGTAGTCGCGGCCGGCGTGGCGGTAGGTCAACTTCTCGTGATTCAAGCCCATCAATTGCAAGATCGTGGCGTGGAAATCGTGAACGTGAACGGGCTTCTCCACGGCTTTCATGCCGTGTTCGTCGGTGGCACCGTGGACGACGCCGCGCTTCACCCCGGCCCCTGCGAGCCACGAACTGAACGCCCAATTGTGGTGCTCCCGCCCAGGGTTATCGACGGTATTGTTGAATGGCGTTCGGCCGAATTCGGTGGTCCACACGACGAGCACATCGTCGAATAATCCTTGCCGCTTCAGATCTTGAATCAACCCGGCCATCGGTTGATCGACCTGTTGCGCGAGTCGGCCGTGATCGGCCATGTTGCCGTGCGAATCCCAGTTGCCCGACGATCCGGTGTGAATGAGTTCGACGAAGCGAACGCCGCGTTCGACCAGTCGCCGCGCGACGAGACACTGCCAGCCGAAGCCGTCGGTCTGCCCGCGCTTCAGCCCGTACAGTGCGAGCGTTTCGTCGGTTTCCTTCGACAGGTCGAGCGCCTCGGGCATTTCGGATTGCATCCCGAACGCGGTCTCGAACGACTTGATGCGCGTCGCCAGATACGGGTCGTCTTGCCGCGTCGATTGATGCGATTCGTTGAACGCCTGCAAGGCATCGAGTTCCATTTTTTGTCGTGTAGGAGCGGTCACTCGCGGCCGTAAATTTGCAACGGGTTCCGCGCCGGGCACGACTCGCGTTCCCTGGTGCGCGCCGGGCAAAAAGTCCGACGCCCAGACTTGCGTACCGGCATACGGCATCTGCGGTGCGAGCACGAGGAACGACGGCAGGTTGCGGTTTATGGTGCCGAGGCCATAGCTCGTCCACGCGCCGATGCTCGGCCGCGCGAAGGCGAAGGAACCGGTGTGCATTCCGAGTGTGGCGTTGTAGTGGTTCGAGTGGCTGGTATGCATCGAGCGGATCATCGCGATGTCGTCGATCTGTTTACCGAGGTGCGGGAAGAGGTCGCTGACCTCGATGCCGCTCTTGCCGCGCGGCGCGAATTTCCAGTTCGGCTTCTTCAGAAACAGCTTCTCGTAGCCGGGGCGGTTGCGAGTTTCGGGGTGGTCGAAGGTGACCTGTTTGCCGTGGTCGGCGATCAGCTTCGGCTTTGGGTCGAACGAATCGACGTGCGACACGCCGCCGCTCATAAACAGGAAAATCACCGCTTTTGCCTTCGCCGGAAGGTGCGGCTTCTTCGGCGCGAGTGGATCGCTACTCTCGGCGGCGAGGAGTTCGCCGAGCAAGCCGGGCATCAGCAGCGAACCGGCCACCGCCGATTGCACGAATCGCCGACGAGGGACAGGCATCGCGTTACTCCACATAAAGGAACTCGTTACTGGCGAGGAGAATCCGGGCCAGTGCGGCCCACGCGATCTTCGTTCGCTCCGTCGTCGGCGCGTCGTTGAGGCTATTGACGTAACGGGCCAGGAAGCCGACCGCGAAGTCGCGATCCTTCTCCGTCGGGGGCCGTTGGAACGCGATGCGGAACAGTTCGTCGATCCGTTCGGCTTCCGGTTTCGCCATCGCGCGGCCTGCCAACTTCACGGCCTGCGCGTGAAAGAACGGATCGTTGAGGAAGTACAGTGCCTGCGTCGGCACCGTCGTCGTTTGGCGTTGGGGCGTGGTGGCGTTCGGATCGGCCCCATCGAACAGCCCCAGAAACGGGTGCCGAAGGTTCCGCACGCTCACCAGGTAGACACTCCGTTTGTCGCTTTCAAAGAAGGTGCTGAACGGCACGTGCTGGGTGTACCCCCACGCAGACTCCGGCGGGAACGGGTGAGCCTCGGCGGGTTTGCGATCGAGTTGCGAACTCGCCACCAGCAGACTGTCGCGAAGTTCCTCTGCACTCAGGCGACGGCGGTCGAATCGCCCGTACAGATCCTCGGAGTTCGGACCGGAAGACTGGCGATAAGTCGCCGAGAGCATCAGCGTCCGGTGCATCGCCTTGATGCTCCAGCCGGATGCGACGAATTCTGCCGCGAGCCAATCGAGCAATTCGGGGTGCGTCGGCGCGATGCCTCGCGTGCCGAAGTCGTTGGGCGACTTCACCAGACCCTTGCCGAAGTGATGTAGCCAGATGCGGTTGACCATCACGCGCGCCGTGAGCGGGTTCGACTTCGACGCGATCCAGTTCGCCAAATCGAGCCGCCCGCTACCCGTCTTGCCACTGATAGGCGTGCTACCGAACAGTTCGAGCCAGCGCCGCGGCACGGGTTCGCCGAGCTTTTCCGGATCGCCGCGCAGGTGCAACTTGGCATCCGCCGACGGGCCTTCGACGACCGCGAATGCGACGTCTTGCTTCGGAGCATTCCGCAAAAGTTCGGCCTTCTGACGATCGAGGAGTTGGCGTTGCTCGGTGTCTGCCACCATCGCGAGGAGATCGGTCCGCACATCCGCCGCGAACCGTTCGAGTACCCAGCCGATGCCATCCGGCCCACCGGGGTGAACATCCTTGACGAGACCGCTGATGCGAATCTTGCCCGTAATCGGACTGAGCCAGCCAATCGCGACGTTGCCGTTTTGGCTCGGATGCACGAACAGCGATCGCGGTGCTAACTTCGTCCATGCGCCGATCTCGGCTTTCGAGCTGTTGACGAGCACCGATGGCGTCTCTCCGTTCCGCCAGACGTTCAGCCCGGCTTTCCCGGTCAGATCGCGGATCGCTTCCGGCAAAGGCGTCGGGCGATTGCGCGCGTCGAAGAACCACCACACGTGTTTGTTCCCGTGCCGATCCGTGTGAGGGTTGCCCGCGAGTAAATCGTCTACGAGGTCTTCGGTTGCGTTCCAGCGCCGTCGCTCTCCACCGGCCTCGGTAATCTCCCACTTGACGAGTGTGGTATCGGCCCCGTGGTTCTTGAGTGGCGTAATCGAGAGTAATACCATCTCGCCCGCTTTCACCTCGATATCCGTCGGCCCACCGTCGAATTGCTTCTCCCCGCCATCGCCGATTTCCCCCGTCGAAAGTAACTTCCTCGACTTCTCGAAAGCCACCTGCACCGCTTGCGAACGCTTGGCCTGCGAGTCGGTAATTGCCCGAATGTCGGCATCGAGCTTCGCGAGTTTTTCTCGGTATGGCTTCACGACGCGATCCCACTCGGCCGGTGGCAACAGGGGAACGAGGTCGCGCGGTTGCTGTTTCGCTTCGCAGCCGGGGAAGGCAAACTTCGTGCTGTCGAAGATGCCGTACAGCGCGTAATAATCGCGTGCGGTGATCGCGTCGTACTTGTGGTCGTGGCAACGGGCACAGCCGATGGTCAACCCGAGTAACGCCTTGCCGAGCGTGTCGATGCCGTCTTCGTGCGTGAGGTGCATCGACTTGTCGCTGTCGTGGTCGAAGCGCCGGGCCATCGCAAGGTAGCCGGTGGCAATCGTCCGCGATGCATACTTCTCGGGTGGCCCCTGTGCGGCGAGAATGTCCCCGGCGAGTTGTTCGCGCAGGAATTCGTCGTACGGCTGATCGCGATTGAAGGCGTCGATCACCCAGTTGCGGTATCGCCAGGCGTGTGGCAACGGGTGGTCGCTATTCTCGCCGGCGGTGTCGGCATAACGCACGAGGTCGAGCCAGTGGCGACCCCAACGTTCGCCGTAGTGCGGCGAAGCGAGCAATCGATCCAGCACCTTCGCGAACGCATCTGCTGAGTCGTCTTTCTGGAACGCTTCGACTTCTTCTGGCGATGGTGGTAGCCCCGTCAAGTCGTAAGTCGCACGGCGAAGTAGCGTCCGTTTGTCGGTCGCAGGTGAAAGGCTCAACTTGCGCTCGGCGAGCTTCGCAGCGATGAACGCATCGACCGGATGTTTGTGCGTATTCGTCGGAACGACGGGTCGCGTCACCGGTTGGAACGCCCACCATTTCTTCGCTTCTTCGAGCGTGGTACCGCCGAGCCGCACCGGCCCACCGTCTCGCGGGTCGGTCGCTCCGTCCTTGACCCATTTCGTAAGGATGGCAATGTCTCGCTCGGAGAGCTTCGCCTTCGGTGGCATCTGCGCCAGTCCGCCCTCACCGCGTATCGCCTTGACGAGAAGGCTTTTGCTCGGATCGCCGGGTACGATCGCCGGCCCACTATCGCCACCGGTTTGCCAACCGGCTTTGGCGTCGAGCCGCAGGTTCGCCTTCTGTTTCTGCGGACCGTGACACGCGAGGCAGTGCTGCACCAGCAGCGGTCGCACTTGCTTTTCAAAGTCGTCGTCGGCGCGCGCCATCGCCGATCCGATACCGAGTAACAACAAACATAGGCAACCTCGCATCGGAGTGCTTCCTCGAACGGATCGGGTGAATCGTTGCCAGATGCGGGAACGGGCGGGAATGTCGCGGCGTGCGGGTCGATGTCAGAATGATTGTAGGGTATTGCGTGTGCTTTGCACAAACTCGTTCGACGTGCGATTGTCCGTTGCGGTACACTGTGGCGAACGATTCGCGCAGGACGGATAAATGACCAACGATCGCATCGATATCCCCACACGTTCGCGGTTCGTACTCGGCCTCTGGCTGTGCGGGCTGTCCGCCATCCTTTACCTCGACCGCATTTGCATGTCGCAGGCCATCGTGCCGATCCAGCTCGAACTCGGGCTGACGAACCTTCAAATGAGTTACGTGCTGATGGCGTTTACGTTGGCGTACGGTTTGTTTGAAGTGCCGACGGGACGGATGGGAGATCGGTTCGGTTCGCGGAATGTGCTGACGCGGATCGTGATTTGGTGGTCGCTGTTTACCGGGCTGACGGGGGCGTGTTCGGGGTTCTTCACGTTGCTGATTGTGCGGTTTCTGTTCGGCATCGGCGAAGCAGGGGCGTTCCCGAATGCAGCCCGCGTGATCGCGCGCTGGTATCCCGTTCAAGAACGCGGGCGGGCGCAAGGCGCAATGTTGGCTGCCGCCCAGTTCGGGGCCGTGCTCGCGCCCGTCGGTGCTGCGACTTTGATCGAAACAGTCGGCTGGCGCTGGTCGTTCGTCGCGTTCGGTTCGCTCGGCATCGTTTGGGCCATCGGCTTCTGGCGCTGGTTCCGCGACGATCCCGCCGAACATCCCGGTGTGAATGCCGCCGAACTCGCCATCATTCGTGCCGACCTGCCCACGCCATCGCTCGAACCCGGCCCCGTGCCGTGGCGGGCCGCACTGACCAATCGCGGCGTGGTCGTACTCAGCCTCATCATGGTTCTCGCGTCGTTTTACACGTACTTTTTCTATTCGTGGTTCCCGAAATCTCTCTCAGCGGCCCGCGGCATCGACAACGGCGAAACCGGAACGCTTACTTCGATCGTGTTAGCTGGGTCGGCCGTCGGGATGCTCTTCGGCGGTTGGTTGGCGGATCGGATTCCGAAGTGGACCGCCCACCCCGTAACGGCCAAGCGATACTTAGGCGTCGGTTGCTACCTGACATCGGCGATCGGTTTGTACTCGGGCATCCGCTGCGACGATCCGTACGCCTTGGCCGCGTTGTGGAGTGCGTCGTTCTGCGCCCTGCACATCACGCTGCCGAATTGGTGGACGCTCGCGATTCCTCAGTGCGGTCGCCACGTCGGTGCCTTGTCCGGCCTGATGAACGGGGCCGGTGTGATTGGGGCGATGTCGTCGCAATGGTTCATCGGGGCGTTCTCCGACCGTCGAGAAAAAGCGGGTTACACCGGTCGGGAGCAGTGGGATCCGCTATTCGATGTGTACGTCGGCGTCCTCGTTCTCGGCGCGGTGGCGTGGTGGAGCTACCGCGACCGCCCACTGGAACGCGAGAACCCGACTGGAGAATCGTCGTGAAAATCGTCGAGATCGAGACGCACGTTTGCCATGCGCGAATGCGGAACTGGGTGTTCGTCAAAGTCCTCACCGACCAGGACGGTCTATTCGGCTGGGGCGAGGCCACGCTCGAATGGCACACGCGGGCCGTCGTCGGCGCGGTGCAAGACATCGCCGAGTTGGTCGTCGGGGAAGATCCCACGCGGATCGAACATCTCTGGCAGATGATGTACCGCCAACACTTCTGGCACGGTCACGGCATCATTCGTGCGACTGCCATTGCCGGTATCGACCTCGCACTCTGGGACATTCTCGGGAAGGTGGCAGGGATGCCTTGCTCGAAGTTGTGGGGCGGGCCAGTGCGCGATCACGTTCGCACGTACTGCCACCTCGGCGGTGGCAAGCTGGAAGATTTCTACGAGACGGCCGCCGATGACGCGAAGCGGTTCGCCGACCTCGCGCAGCAAGCCGTCGCCGACGGGTTCACGGCATTCAAGTCGATGGCCGTACCACCCACGCTACCACTCGAAGGGTTGAAGCCACTCAAGACGGCGGAGGCGTGCGTCGCCGCGATGCGGGAAGCGGTGGGTGATGGCATCGACATCATGGTCGATTGTCACGCGCGGCCCTCACCCGCGATGGGCCTGCAATTTGCGAAGATCCTCGAACCGTTCGGGCTGTACTTCCTCGAAGAGCCGTGCTGGCCGGAAAGCGTCGACGGGTTGGCGGCCATCAACCGCGCCGTCTCCACCCCGATTGCCACGGGCGAACGGGTGACGAGCCTCGCGGCGTTCAAGGATCTCTTCCAAGCGCGGGCCTGCGATGTCTGTCAGGTAGACATCACGCATTGCGGCGGGTTGTCGGAAGCGCGACGGATTGCGGCACTCGCCGAAGCGCACCGAATCGCGCTCGCTCCGCACAACCCGCAGGGGCCGGTCAGCACGGCCGCCAGTCTGGAATTCGGCTTCTCGCAGCCGAGCTACATCATTTGCGAAACCGTCCACAACGACGTGCCGTGGAGGCAAGACGTGGTGCGCGAAGGCTTCACGGTCGAACCGAAAGGGCGCATCGTCCGTCCGAATACGAAACCGGGCTTGGGGATCACGATCGACGAAGCCGAAGTCAAAAAACACCCGTTCCAGCAAGAGTTGCCGCAACGGGTGTTTTATGCCGATGGCAGCGTAGGAGACTGGTAGCAATGACACGTCCATTGGCAGGCGTTTTCGCCATCGCGCATACGCCGTTCACCGACGACGACCGAATCGACGCGGCTGCACTTCAACGTTCGATCGACTGGGCGTTCGCCGTCGGCGCGGACGGTATCGGCACGGGCATGGTCTCCGAGACGCTGAAACTCACGACGGACGAACGGGTGTCATTGGCGCAGATGTTGGTCGAATACGCAGACGGTCGCGGGCCGACGTTCGCGGCCGTCGGGGCCGAAAGCACGAAGCAAACACTCGCGTTCGCCGTCGCTGCCGAACGGGCCGGGTGCGATGCCGTCATGGTCGTGCCACCTCTCACGGCCCAGTTGTCCGCATCCCATCTGGAGGATCATTTTCGCAGTATCGCAGATGGGATTTCGATTCCAGTGATCGTTCAAGATGCGTCCGGGTACGTCGGCCAATCGATCCCGATCGACGTGTGCGTGAAACTGCTGGAACGCTACGGCCCAAACAAGGTGTTGTTCAAACCCGAGGCCGCCCCGAACGGACCGACGCTCTCTGCGTTGCGCGAGGCAACGGGTGGCAAGGCACGCATGTTCGAGGGTTCGGGTGGCGTGTTCCTGATCGACAGTTACCGTCGCGGGATCGTCGGCACCATGCCCGGTATGGACTTGCTCGACGGGATCGTGGCTCTCTGGAAAGCACTTCAACGGGGCGATGAAGAAACGGCGTATCGCGTGTACTTCCCAATTTGCGCGATCGTCGCACTGGAACTGCAAGCCGGACTCGATGGCTTCCTCGCGGTGGAAAAATACCTCATGCACAAACGCGGCTTGTTTCCCTCGATGAAACGACGCAAGCCGTACGGCTGGGAACTCGACGCGGAGACTGCCGCCGAGATCGACCGCCTCTACGAGCGCTTGCAAAAAGCACTCGTCGAAACCTTGGCGTAATCGCTTCAAATATAGGGTTATTCATGCGACACACCGTTCTCGTTTTCCTGTGTGCCGCCACCGTGATCGCGTACATTCAGCGACTCGCCCTCACGGCCCCGACCAAGATTATCGAGAGCGAACTCGAACTCAGCCCCCGAGGTATGGGCATCGCGATGGCCGTCTGGTATTGGGGCTATGCCCTCATGCAACTGCCGGCGGGGTGGGTGGCGGACCGCATGGGTAGCCGCCCGGCGCTGTTGTTGTTCGCCGCACTGTGGTCGATTCTTACGGCGGCCACGGGATTGGTGACGGGATACACCGGCTTGCTGCTCGTGTGGGGTCTGATGGGGTGTGCCCAAGCGGGGCTGTTCCCGTGTGCGGCGAAAGCGATCGGGAGCACGTTTCCGAAGGAGAATCAGGCATTCGCGTCGGGTGGGTTGGCGGCGGGCATGGCGATGGGGGCCGCCATTTCACACTGGCTTTCGGGACAGTTGCTCGGCCCGTTGACGTGGCAACAAATCCTCGCGGTGTATGCCGTTCCGGGCGTCTGTTGGGCGATGTTGTTTGCAAAATTCGTCCCGCGTTGGGATGACCGTGCGAAAGTGGCGGCGACGGACGACGTTCCTGCATCACCGATACGCTGGCAAAAATTAGCCACCGACGCGCAGATGCAAATACTCTGCGCGCAACAGTTTTTCCGCGCCTCGGCGATGGCATTGTTTTACACGTGGCTGCCGCGCTTCCTCCGCGAAACGCACGGAGTCACCGAACAGCGTGCGGGCGAACTGGCGTTTTGGCCGCCACTCGTCGGTATGGCGGGCGGGTTTCTCGGTGGCATGTTTTCCGACCGCCTGTTGCAGTGGACGGGAAGTTCCCGCATCAGTCGGCAGGGGTTGGCCGCTGCGAGCTTGTTCGTCTGTGCGTTGCTGGGTCTCGCTGCGTTTTATGTGGCGGACATCGGCATCGTGATCGGGCTACTGTGCGGCGTGTCGTTTTTTGGCATGGCCAGCGGCGTGAGTAGTTATGCCGTCGCCATCGGCTACGGCGGCAAGCGAGTCGCCACCGTGTTTGCCACGATGAACATGAGCGGAAACATCGGGGCGGGGTTGTTCCCGCTCCTCGTCGGCTGGCTCGTCACAACCACGGGCGACTGGAATCTCACACTATTGGTGTTCGCCGGGCTGTTCGCCGCGAGTGCGGTGTGCTGGATGGCGCTGAACCCGAAGGGCACGCTTTTCGAGGAAAACGCATGACGACTCGCGTGGAAACACCGCAAAGCCGAAGTCGCGTCGGCTTCGCACGGGCGGACATCACCCCGCCGGTGGGCATTTACCATCGCATGTGGGGGGCGGCGAAGCACGAACGCGCCACCGGCGTTCATCGCCCGCTATTAGCAACGGCACTCTGGCTCGAATCGCTCGATGGCACTGAAAAACAAGTCGTTCTCGGACTCGATCACTGCCTGCTCGACCGCGCCGAGTTCGTGCAGATTCGCGAATCCGTCGGCCGTGCCGTGGGGATTTCGGCCCGATCCATTCACGTGTCGATGTCGCACACGCACGGTTCGGCGTGGATGTCGCGCTCGCGCTCGCACCTTCCCGGTGGCGATTCGATCGGCCCGTATCTCGATGCCACGACGATGACATGCGCCCGCATCGCCGCCGAAGCGATGAACGTCGCTTGCCCCGCGACGATCGTTTACGGCACGGCCCGATGTTCGCTCGCCACGCACCGCGACTACCCCGATGCATCCACCAGTCAAATCGTCTGCGGCTTCCATCCCGATGGTCCCGCCGACGATACCGTTCTTGTGGGCAAAGCCATTTCCGATGATGGCTGCACGCTCGGCACGGTCGTCAACTATGCGTGCCACCCGACGACGCTGGCGTGGGAAAATACGCTCATCAGCCCGGATTACATCGGTGCGATGCGAGAAGTGGTCGAAGCGCATACCGGTTCGCCGTGCCTATTTCTGCAAGGCGCGTCGGGCGATCTCGGGCCGAAGGAAGGGTTCGTCGGCGACCCGGCGGTTGCAGATCGCAACGGCCGTCAACTCGGGTTCGCGGCACTCTCCGGGTTGGAGTCGTTACCGCAACCCGGCACGCACTTCGAGTATGCCGGTCCAATTACGTCCGGTGCGATCCTCGGTACGTGGACGCATCGGCCTGCGACCGCTGCGTTCGCAGAACAATCGCGGCGCTGGCAGTTGCAGGACTTCACCATCCCGTTG
The DNA here is from genome assembly GCA_043785305.1 of Limnoglobus sp. GTDB lineage: Bacteria > Planctomycetota > Planctomycetia > Gemmatales > Gemmataceae > Limnoglobus. The sequence goes on from JAYVXI010000071.1 coordinate 28,548, forward strand.
CATTACCGTCTCGAACTGGCAACCGAAGCCGAGACGCGCGCGGAATTGGCACAATGGGAACAGGCAGAAGCGACCGCACGTGCCGCGAACGACTTGTCAGGCATCCGCGATAGTCGGGCAAAGGCCGAACAGATGACGCGGCAACTGGCACGCCTTGCGGCACTCCCGCCGGGCAAGTCGTACCCCTTCCTCGTGGCCGTGGCGCGGATCGGTCACTCGTTGTGGGTGTTCGCGCCCGGCGAATTGTATCAGCAGTTTCAAATCGCGTTACGGCAGCGGTTCCCACAATTCGCGGTGATCGTCTCCACGATCACCGACGACTGGCAACCCGGCTACGTTCCCCCCGCCGCATCGTACGGCTACGGCATCTATCAAGAGGTCATCGCCGCCGTCAGCCCCGGCAGTTTGGAAACGCTAACGCAAACCGTCTGCCGCGAAATCGAACGACTCCTCGCGAAGTGACCGACGATGACTTTAGAGCAACTGGTTCGCGACGCTTTTGATACAGAAACTGAACTCGGCCAACTGCCCATTGGCAGGTTCGTCCATCGCAGCAACGATGATTTCCAGATCCTGCCGACTGGTGACGACGATGGGGTCCAAGAAGGTTTCCATTGCGACTTTACGCCACCCTTCTAGCGTTGTGTGATTCAGTCTTAGGCGAACGATCGTGTCCACGTCGTCTGGGTCGAGTCCTCTGACGCGGCCGCTTTCTGAGAATGCAAACCGCGATTCGCAGTCGGGCTGAGTCGGCAGAACCAAAAGCGGATCATTCGTCCGCGCTGATGCCCCGAACTGCTCGGCACGCGAGCCTTTGACCTCCAAGGCGGCCACCATATTGCGATGATCCATATCTTCGCCGAGGTCGAAACTCAGAATGACCCCAGGCGTTTGAGTCAACACGCGCGGCAAAGGTTTGTCATCTGGACCTAGCGATTCTGGTGGCACGAGATAATTGTTCTGAGTCACCATTTTGATGGCGATATCGGCCACGAGTGAGAATAGTGTGCGCTGCCCGGCACTCAGATTGCCGAATGGCTGAGGATTCCCATCGATCGACAAGACCACTTGATCTCGATCGCTGTCGTAGAACATCGCGTCCGCACCCGGAACGCAGTTCATTATGGCTCTCAATACCACCTCGAAGCCCGGCCGATAACGGCCTCCTCGGTTTCCTCGCTCGATCGCTTCCGCACGAAACCAGCTATTCAGATCCGAGAGCCGAATTCGATCGTTGAGGCAATCGTAAAATGCTTCCCATCGGTTAGAAGGGCTGGTCGATTTCGCCTTCACCCGTTTTCGTTGGTTATGGGGAAGCCACGCCCGGCCTGCTCCATAATAGGCGATAACAGGCAAAAGCACTTTCTCACCGCGACCGGCACGGGCATAGGCGTCCGAGATGATAGCCATCGCCTCTTTCGATCTCGAATTCGTGACGCTATTCTTCCCTCGTCGGATTTCCTGCCCCCACTCGATGCCATCCCGATCGAGGATTTGCCCCTTCGAGCAGACCGACACGATCCCAGGGGCCTGTTGTAGCTGAGTTCTATCCCCTCCGACGATCGACTCGAGGCGCTTTTCGCTCCGATCGATGGGACGCTTGCTATTCGCCAGCAGTGAATCGTGGACATCGACCAGCCATACGCCCAAGGAAACAGCCAAGGCATCCAAGATGCTGGTTTTGCCCGCCCCGTTCTCTCCTACAAGAAGTGTGAAACGGGGGTGAAGGGACACAGATACTTCGGCGAACTTCTTGAAATTGCGAAGTTCGAGCTGATCCACTCGCATGAGGTGCCCACCGGTTGGCCTAAACTCGACTGACGATGACTCGATCGTCAGTTAAGTACCAGGAATTATCAGGTATCGTTCATCTCTCTGATAGGAAACAACACAGGCGGATGGGAAGTTGGGGTTGGTGGCGTTCTAAATCGCCTTCGCGAGGCTCGTTTGGAAGGCGGCGACGCCGGCACCGGGGGTCATCGCGTAGCCGCTTTCGATCAGCACGAGTTCTAACGCGGAGATTGCGCCGAGAACATCGAAAGCGTCGGTGTAGCCCATGTGACTGAGACGCCAGATCTTGCCCTTCATGTTGTCTTGGCCGTCAGCGAGCTTGTAGCCGTACTTCTTTTCCATCGCTTTCAACGTGGCGCTGCCGTCGATGTTGGCGGGCACCGTTATCACGGTGAGGCCGTTATTCGGGCGTTCGGCAAACAGTTCCAGCCCCATCGCGGCGACGGCGGCGCGGCAGGCGGTCGCCATCTTCGCGTGACGTGCCCACAAGTTCTCGATGCCTTCCGTGCGGATTTTCTTCAAGCTCACGCGCTGCGCTTTAATCAGCGTATTCGCCGGGGTGAACGGCGTGTCGCTTTCGGCGATGCTCTTCTTGTAGCGGCGCAAGTCGAGGTAAAAGTTGCGGACCGGCGTGGCGTCGATGACTTTCCATGCCTTCTCGCTGACGCTGACGAACGCCAAACCGGGCGGCAACATCAGTGCCTTTTGCGAACCGGTGACGCAGATGTCGATCTTCCAGTCGTCGGTGCGGCACTCCATCGCGCCGAGGCCGCTGATGGCGTCCACCAACAGCAGCGCATCGGTTTTGGCGACGAGTTCGCCGAACGCGGCGATGTCGTGGCCAACGCCGGTGGAAGTTTCGCTGAGCGTGGAAAGCACGATCTTCGCATCGGGGTTCGCCCGCAGCGCGATGTCGAGCATCTGCGGTGTGACGGCCTTGCCGTAAGGTACTTCGACCGAAATGATATTCGCCCCGTTCGCCTTCAACACGCCGCGCCATCGCTCGCCCCAACGGCCTGCCGTCAGCAGGATCGCCTTATCGCCGGGCACGCTCGCACAGGCGACGGCGGCATCCATCCCGCCGGTGCCCGAACTCGTCAGCGTTAGCACCGTGTTCTTCGTCTGGAAGACGTATTTGAGGTCTTCGGTAACTTCGCCGAGGATCGCTTTCGCTTCGGCCGTGCGGTGGTACGTCACCGGTTTGGCGAGTTCGAGCAGGGTTTCCTCGGGCACGGGGGTCGGGCCGGGGGTGAAGAGTCGCGCTTTCATCGGAGACGGTCCTATCGGGAATCAGCAGGAATAGTCATCGCATTTTACGAGAGTGGCGAAGCGTTGCGAGGGTTCAGTCGCAAGGTGAGATTTGCCGCCTAAACTGTCAGCACCCGCTGCCAGACGTCGGCGACGGCTTCAAACGCCGCTCGGTAGGTTGTCTCCATATCGACCGTGATGTGCTCGAACGGCGTCAGGAACACCGGCAAACTCGGCAGCGATTCGCCGATCGCGAACGGGTCCAGATACGCACGATATTCGACGGCAACGTAAGCGGCGCTGAGGAGCGGTTGCGTGGGGTCGAACGCGAAACAATCGCCGCCCGCGTCTTCCCACACAATCGGATGTAACCCCTGTGGGGCGAGTGCGGTCGGCGGAAAGACATCGACGAACGAGACGTGAATCCGGTTCGTGAGCAACGACTGAATTTTGCTGGTAATCGCAGAAATGGCCCGTTGGCTCGTCTTGTTTCCCGGCGAAACGATTTCGAGAACTGCCACAATGTTATGATCGCTTACATGCCGGACGACGACGGATTTTTTGCGACTGGTGTACCAGCCGGGTGCCGACTGGATCGCAATTTTCGACTGCGGCGCGACCATGACTGCCATCGAGCTATCACGGCTGAGAAGTGATTCCGGCTCGTTGCTCGGCAACTTCAAAGTCAGGACATCGGGACCGTAACCGCTAACGACTTGTTCGGCGAGTGCGTAGTAATCCGAACCGCGCAAGATGCGATTGAGTTCGCGGCGCGTTACCGAAATCCACTCGTGATGGAAGTCGTGAAAGATTCCCGGATGGACGCGGTTCCAATCGTGGACGGGCATCACTTCGCTCCCTTATTAATCGACATCTCGTACGGCCCAGTATACACGCTTGCCAAGAGCTTTCCCCGATGATCGCTGCGCTCGTTTATCCGCACCCGGCGATCAATGGCGCGGGCCTCGTTGCCCCGCCTAGCCGCAATCTGCCTTCCTCCGCACAATAACCCGATTCGATTTCGCACGGGGGAGCGGCGTGAAGATCAAGGATCTGGTGATCGGCGTGTTGAAGTACGCCGTCGGTTTCGGGCTGCTCGCGTACGTCATTTGGAAGTTCTGGGCACCGAACGGGAACAACCCCGGCATCAGGGGGCTGCTAATGCAGGTACCCGATTTCACGATGCTCCTGATCGCGGCGGTGTGTGGCGTCGTTGCGGTTGGCATTCAGTTCTACCGCTGGTACTTGCTGGTGCGGGCGCTCGATTTGCCGTTCACGTTGCGAAATGCCTTTCGCCTCAGCATGGTTGGTTATTTCTACAACACGTTCTTGCCAGGCTCGATCGGCGGCGACGGCGTGAAATCGTACTTCATCATGCGCGAACAACCCGACCGCAAAGGGGCCGCATTCGCGACGGTGATCGTGGATCGCTTGCTCGGTCTGTTCGGGCTGCTGCTGTTCTCATCGGCGGTCGGCGGCACCTGTTGGCTGCTCGGCGATGCGCGCATTCTCGCCAATAGTTATTTGCAAAAGATCATCACGGTGGCCGGGAGTCTCGTCGTTGGCGGCGTGGTTGGCTGGGTGGTACTCGGCTTCCTGCCCACACGGGTGATCGAATCGATTGGCCGATTCTTCGCGAAATTGCCGTTGGGTTCGGTGCTATCGGGGATGTGGTCCGCGATGGCGATGTACCGCAAGCGGCCACGGGTGATCTACCTCGCCGTGCCGCTGTCCGCACTCGCACACACGCTGATGGTGCTCGCGTTCCACTGTGCCGTTCGCGTTTACCCCGCACAAGCGCCCGGCGAACTCGCCGAACACTTCGTGATCGCGCCGATTGGCTTCATCGCGCAGGCGTTCATCCCTGTGCCCGGCGGCGTCGGCGGCGCAGAGGCGGTGTTCGGTTACCTGTATACTCTCATGGACCGCCCCGAAGCGACTGGCGTCATCGGACGGCTGACGATGCGCACCATCGAATGGTCGCTTGGACTCTTCGGCTACCTCGTTTTCCTGCGAATGAAGGCCGAACTGCCGACCGAACCCAAAGAGTAAACCGCAATGCCCACGCTCCGCACATTCGGTTTGTTACTGTTGCTGATTCCGATCGGTTGCTCGAAACCGCAGGCGAACACGAATGTTGTGCCGACCGTGGCATCGTCTTCCGCGCCCGTTGTGGTGACGGTCACGCGGCCGATTTCCGTGCCGTTAAACTGGAGCATCGAACAACCCGGCACGGTGCAAGCCTTCGAGTCGACGCCGGTGGTGGCGAAACTTTCCGGCTTCGTGCGTATCGTGAAAGTCGACCTCGGCGATGTCGTGATCGCGGGCCAACTGCTTGCGGAACTGTCGATCCCCGAACTCGTCGAGGAAGCCGCACAGAAGCGGGCGATGGTCGAGTTCGCGGTGGCCGAGCGCGTGCAATCGGTGAAGGGAGTCGAGGTCGCGAAGGCGCAACTGAAATCGTCCGAGGCGATGGTGCTTCAAGCCAAGGCCGGTACCGCGAAAGCGAACGCGGACTTCGCCCGTTGGGAATCCGAACTGAAGCGCGCGGAGAAGTTGGTGGCGGATCGCGTGCTCGATACGCAGACGCTGGACGAAACGAAACGGCAGTATCAATCGGCCGTGGCGGCGAAGGAACAAGCCGTCGCGGTAGTGGCGTCCGCCGATCAAATGGTGTTGGAAATGCAGGCGAAACTCGGACGCGCCGAAGCCGACATTCAGGCCGCCGAAGCGAAGAAAGGCGTCGCCACCGCCGAGGCCGCACGGGTGGCGGCGCTCGTGGAATACACGCAAATTCGCGCACCGTTTGCGGGGGTCGTCACCGCACGCATGGTTCACACGGGGCACTTCCTGCAACCGACCGCCGGTAGCCGCGTCGAGCCGATGTTCGTTATCGCACGCCAAGACATCGTCCGCGTGTTCCTCGAAGTCCCCGAAGCCGCCGCCGACAAAGCCAGCCTCGGCACGAAGGCCACGGTACGAATCCCCGCGATGGGCAACCGCGAATATCCGGCCACGATCACGCGCACGAGCCGCATCATCAACCCCGAAACCCGCACGTTGCGCGTCGAAATCGACCTCGATAACAAGGATGGCGCAATCCGGCCCGGCGTCTACGCGGTCGTGCGGATCGCGGTCTCAACGCCGAACGCGATCGTCGTCCCCACCGCCGCCGTGCTGTTCGCCGACGAGACCGCCTACTGTTACACCGTGGAAAACGGCAACGCCATCAAGCGCCGCGTGCAAGTCGGCAAAACCGACGGCGGCAACCTCGAAATCCTCGGCACAAAGCCCGTCAGCGGCCCCCCCACGGAGTACAAGCCCCTCACCACCGACGCAAGAATCGTCGTCGGCAACCTCGGCTCCCTCGCCGACGGCCAACCGGTGACGGAGAAGAAGTAACTCCCCGTTTCGGCTCGTACGCACTGCAAATGTACACCGAAGTCAAGACCGTCATCATGGCGATGTGCGGTGGTGGGCGAAAGTCCACCTGATGCAACATCGACTACGAATTGACTGAGAAATATAATGCATGAAAAACAGGCACGCGAAATTATCGAAAACCATCATGCCAAGATGCCAAGTCTGGGTATGATTTCAGAATCGAGCATGGAAAATTGGTTTCCGGGAGGGACAAATCCGAAAATTCTTGCCACTACTGCTGACAACCAAGTTTGGGTGATGAAATTCTGCAATAACAATCTCGGTCGCATACCTGAAATTTGCGAAAGAGAAGTCCTTATTTCGTTACTCGGCAAAGCTGTTGGGGTTCGAGTGGTAGATGCATGGGTGATTTCATCGGAATCTGCGTTGCCTATTTTGGAAGAAAACTATCGAAAAGAACATCATGTTATTCAAGAAAAAATCGTACTGATGCCGATGCTCTCGGGCGATACGATTGCTAAATCGCGATCCCAAGTGGGCGAATTACTGTCTAACAAATCAGTTTTGGCGTCAGATATATTTGCGTTCATGCACTGGATTGGTGATGAAGACCGTGGGCTTGAGGATATGATGCTTGTTAATGACGAGATTATACTTATTGACAATGGCTTGTGCGGCCCTGGCCTTGGTGACAAACTGAGAGGATACCATCCAACTCCAGAGGTCTACAATAATGAAATGATTATAAAAAAATGTTACGGAGGCGGAAAGCCATCATTCGTCAAGTTTGTCATACACCATCTGAAATTATCGTTAGAGAAGCTTTCGTTTCCACCGGTGATTGGTCGGATCGCTTCATTGACAGATGGGGCAATCGCAGCTTTTGCAACCAACCTTTTGTTGGACAAATACGTGGCCGAAAAATTAATCATGCGACGGAATTCACTTCAAACGGATTATGCAGAGTGGCTTATCAAAGCGATAGACATTTGCTCTCGCTGACCAGTTTGATGACTACAGAAGTTCACAATCGGTCGATGTACGAAATCACGATTCGCGAGAGTGGGTAACCCGAGGATAGCGACACCTCTTCCCGTAGCGTACAAAACTCCCAGCGATCCACAATGCTTTCTTATTACTATAGATGAATTGTAATCCGACTGTAGCCCGACGTCAAATCCACGCGCGATGATCGTCATCACGATTCCAACGATTCGCTGAGTTTCACCATACGCACTCGCTGGCGGTAGCCATTGGCGAATATTCGTTCCACCCGTTGTTAAGACAGCAGAAAAACCATCTTCAGTTGAGTCGAAAAGGGAAGGCGAGTTTCGATTGAGACTCGCAATTCAAAGAGTAATGTCCCAAAAATTACCGGCCGCCGGCGGGGCGGGTGTTCCAGGTGCGGTCGTATTCTTCTTGTGCGGGCGGGGCGAGTTTGCGGTCGGTTGCGCCGTCGGGGTAGCTTGCCATTCCTCGGAACGGCAACGGCCCGACGCGGCCTGCGGTCTTCGTGAATGGCGAGGTGTCTTTGCAGTAACCGGCGGTGCGAAGCACGAACGATCGAACATTTCCGGCGGCCACCGGTGGCAACGCGCTCGCATCGAATTCGATGGCAATCTCATCGCCCGGCCCGCACAGTACGAAGCGGTCGTCCTCGTTTTGAAGCAACTCCGTCACGTCGCCCAACCGCGTTAGTCGCCCTTGCCAATGCGTCGCTGCCACCGGTTCGGTGCGGTCGTAATCGTAGGCGATCGGCGGCTTGCCGTTCGGGCTGAATTCCTGCGCGAACCCGCGATGTTGCAGCTTCGCCACCGATGCGGCCAGCGTTTGCGTGCGAACTTTCGTTTGCGGTTCGACCGTGCCGAACTGGATTTGGTCCCAGTAAATTTGCAGGTTCGTGCGGATGCGGAGTTTCACGTTGGCCGTGCCGGCGACACCTGTCACGGGTACCGTCATCACGCGCGGCAAGCCGGCGGGGAAGCCGATTTCGCCGAGCGATTCCCACGTGCCATCGGCGCGCTGTTTCTCCAAAACGGGCGGCTGCATCGGCACGCCGGCCTGCGTCGCCGCGTAGATCGATTCGGGATACGGGTAGTCGGTCCAGCCCGCCATCACCAGGTACAGCGGTGCTTTTGCGTCGAGCTTCGACAGCGAATTCGCGAAGTCGAGTTCGACGAAATGCTCCTCGGCATACCCGAGCCACGACCGCGTGGCGAACTGATCCACGGTACGGCCATCGCGCTCTTTCAAGGTGGCCAGCACGTCGCGATTGCGGTGATCGACCGCATGTGTCGGTGCGATCATTTGCGCGAACGCGAGCAACTCCTGCGACGGTTGCGGCCCCACCGTGACGAAGCGTTCGTTCGGGTAAACGCGCACGTCTTTCGGGTGATCGACGACTTCGAGAACGACGCGGTCGATGTACAGCACTTCGTCCATCGGCTCGGCGATTTTGATCGAATACTTGCCATTTTTCAGCACGAGCTGATCGGCTTCGATCTTGACGCTCTCTTGCGGGCGCGGCGGGCGAACGCTGCCATCGGCACCGAGTTCGCCCATCGCCCCCGCACCGAGGAAGTCGGTGACGTAGCGGTAGCGCTCGCCGTCCCACGTGAACAATATCGGGCACGACGTTCCCTTGCGGTTCAGCTCGATAATCTTCGTAATCTGCGTTGCCGGCACGTTGAGTTCGGCTTGTGGAATCTGATCGGGCCAGCGAAGGCGAACGACTTCGGCGAGCGACGACTTGCCGACACCGAGGCCGAGCGGCAACCGCGACTGTGCGAGGCCCGCCGAGAGCGTCGTGTTTTCGATCATGCTGCGGAGTGGCCCCGTCATGGCGATGGCGCGTGCGCCGATGCCATCGCTGTTCGTGCGTAAGTTGCTGCCCTTGTCGCGGCGGCCCGTGAGCGTAATTTTCAAGCCGCGGTTGCCGTTGCCCATGTTGCGATACAGTTGCGGGGCCTCGCCGCGCGGCCACAGTAAAAGATCGGGGTTACCGTCGCCGTCGTCGTCGAATGAGGCCACCGCCAACAGGTTCGCGATCGCCTCCGGTTTCGGGCCGAATGCATCGGGCACCTTCGTCAATTTGCCTTTGGCATCACCGCGCAGAAATACCGGTTTGCCATCGACTGACAACCCGATGACATCGGCCGCGCCATCGAGATCGAGGTCGATCGTCTGCGCCTGAACGAGTGCGGGCGAATCGTTCGCTCCCGGCACGAATCGCCCTTTGAGTTCGTAGCGCGATGCATCCGTCGTGGACACGAACAGTTGCGGTTTCGCTTTCGGGACAGTCAAAAACAGGTCGGGTTGTTCGTCGTTGTTCGAGTCGAGTACGAGACCGGAAAGTGCGGGAGCCAGAGTTTCGTCGGCACGATGGAACCGCAACATTCGGTCGTTCAAAATGACAATCGGCGCACGGCCTTCGACGAACGCGATGATGTCGATGTCGTTGTCGCCATCGAGATCGGAGACGAGAATGCTCGTTACGGGGCCATCGACGCGCAACGCCGGTTCGTCGATTGGCTGGAAGCGACACGACAGCGGAAGCATCGGCGTGTTCGGCAACGAGGGCGGGGCTTCGCCGATATTGGCGAACGCGAGCAATCGACCACTTCCGTAACCGGCGACGAGCAAATCGAGGTCGCCATCCTGATCGAGATCGGCCCACGCGGCACCGAGGCAGACGCCGGTGATTTTGTCGAACCCGGCTGCCACAGTTTTATCCTCGAAGCGTTTGCCGTCGATGTTCGCGAACAGCCGTATGCCATTCGGCCCCGTGAGCAGCACGTCCGGCGTGCCGCTGTTGTCGAAGTCGGCAATCGCCGCGCCGTAACTCGCCGTACCGAGCAGGCCGACTGCTGCCGTGGTGTCGGTGAACTTGCCGTTACCGTCGTTGTGCAACACGACATCGCCGAGCGCGTTGCCGCGAACGACGGCGGAGAGCAACATCAGGTCCGGTAGGCCATCGCTGTCGTAGTCGAAGCGGACGATCGCGCCGCCGAATTTTTCGCGGATACCTACGAGTGCCGCGTTGAGGTCTTCGGCTTTCGCCCAGCGGGTTCCCTCGGCGAGCGTCACTTGCAGCGAGTTTTCTTGTGCGAAGATCGGCATCGGGCAGGTGTACGTGGCCGCCACCGGCGACGCACCGATAACTTCCGCGTAACGGCCCATATCCGAGTAGCGGGTCTTAATTTCGTGGGTCAAATCGTTCGTGTCGAGATTATTGAACTCTTTCATCAGCGCCGCAATCCGTACGGGATCGCGATCGTGGTTGTGCCCATATAGTGCATATCGTGCCGCATTCAGATACGGATCGAGTTCCAGTGCTTTTAGAAAGTATCCTTTTGCAACGGGCGAATCGTAACGATCCGGGTGTGCAACTCCGAGTTGGTACCACCCATGCGCATCGTTCGGATCGAACCGCGTGACAGCTTCAAAATGCTTCTCGGCTTCCAGCACGCGATCGCGATACAGAAAGATGATACCGAGGTTGTAATGGGCGTGCGGATTGTCCGGGTCTCGCTTCAGCACCTCTTCAAACAGCGAAATCGCTTGCGGAAGAACGGGGTCGGCGGGGTCAACCGTCGAGTTGTACAGCGCGATGGCGAGGTTCACTTTTGCGGGCATCCAGTCGGGTGCAAGCCGTGCAGCTTCCTCGAATTCGGTTGCGGCATTCTGGAATGCGGTACGGCCGTTGGCTTGTTTTTCTTCCGAGCGACCCATCAAACCGACGCCGCGATTGTTCGCTTCGGTGGCGGCCATCAAATTGTTGTTGCTCGGCTTGCGCGTACCGAGCCAGATCGCGAGCGGCACGGCAATCAGACCCAACGCGATCAAAATGACGAGTAGGCCACGCCGTTTCGGTGCGCGCGGATTCGCGGATGGCGACGACATATAGACATCCTGTGAGGCGAGAGGAGACCGATAATGATACCGATAGTGTATGCGCGATGTGCTCCCCGAAAATTGCGCGACGCGCAACCCGACTTGCAGGCAGATACTCTGCGAGGAGACGCGATGGCCAGCCAACCTGTGACGGGCTTACTACGAGCATTGCTCGTGGCGCACGATCCGTACGTCGAACTGCCCGATGCGGACCTTCTGGCGCGGTTTCATTTTCAGCGCGAACAGGCGGCGTTTGCCGAACTCGTTGATTTGACATGTGGTATGATTCTAACCTACCTACCAGATGTTTCCGTTTACGGATAAGATTAGTCACTGTAGAGCGTCGGAGTATTCAAACAAACCGGGAAATACGGGCAATGGATCGGCAACAAATTCTGCTGGCCAAGTCACTTGAGGCAGCGGGTGTTCCTCTCGGCGTGAAGACGTTCATCGATCGCCTCATCCTACAGAAGTCCGTCTACCTCCTACAGTCGGTCGGAATCCACATGGGTTACCGATTCCGTTGGTACCTACGTGGCCCTTACTCACCAGAAATGACCGCCGGTGCGTTCGGGATTGTCAACGAGGGAGAATACGCGCGGAAAGAACTGCAAGGCTGGAATTTGGACGAAGAGTCCGCAGTCCTTGCTCGCAAACTTCAACCGCTTCTGCATCGCGATGCGGAGGCCAAAGAGGAACAATCTCGTCGCTTGGAGCTTTTGGCGTCGATCCTGTTTCTTTTCAAGACCGAGCAGGCCAAGCCAAGCGACCCCGATGGTACTTCCAAAATCCTCGCAAAGAGCGACAAGATTTTTAGTCCGAGTGAAGTGCGAACCGCCATGAAAGAACTCAAGGTTTATGGCCTCCTCGCCTAAACGATCGTCGCGTGTCGTCAACGACAACATCCATGGCGATATTGCCATGTCGGACGACGAATGGAAGGTTGTGAACACATCCACATTCCAGCGACTCCGTTCGTTGAAGCAACTGGGAATGGGGCATTTGGTTTACCCCAACGCGACGCACACGAGGTTCGCCCACAGCTTAGGCGTGTTTCGGATCATGTGCCGAGTTCTCGAAAATCTGGAACACGATGGCTTGGACGCCGACCGAAAAGCCGACCTTCGTTTGGCTGCGTTACTCCACGATGTCGGGCATTACCCCTATTCGCATTTGATGGAGCGCGTAGCGAACGTCACATTGACTGAAGAGGAAGTAGCGAAGACGGGTACCAAAATCATCTCGGGTCAGAACGACGAGTATCCCAATCACGAGGAATTAGGAAGGCACATTCTCGAATCGCAAGCCGACATTTGCAAAGCATTAGGCGGGAAGAAGCGAGCAAAGAAAATTGGTGCATTGTTCTCGCGCTTAGAAGGGGCCGATCCACAGTTGAGCAAACTCATTCATAGCAGCCTCGATATGGATCGAATGGATTACCTCCTCCGCGATGCAAGAGCCGCAGGTGTTCCCTTCGGAGAAATCGATCTCAACTACCTGCTGAACAACATTCGCATCAGTCCCAAGGGAATGCTTGGGATCGATGAAAAGGCTCTCGCGGCTGCCGAACACTTCCTGTTAGCCCGAGTCTTTATGCATCGAGTGGTTTACTACCACAAAACCACCTTCGGCTTTGAAGAAGCATGTAGACAACTATTACGTCGGGTTCGCAATACGGGTCGCTATGAGGAAGTCCTCGCAAAAAATGGCGCGAAGATTCGCGAAATCGCTGGAAGCACTGCACTGCGCGGATTCACCGATGACTACATCGATCGAATTATCCTCAAGGCAATCGATGATGGTGACCCGGTCATCCAAACTCTTGCATCGTGCTTGGTCGAACGACGGCCTCCACGACTGATTGCTGAGATCGGTGGCGTGGAAGATAAAATCAGTCCCTATACGCCTGGCACCGTATTCAAACAGAAATGTCGCGATGGTCTCGAAGCGTTGGCGAAGAAGCACAAATTGAACGTCGGTCAGTTCCTTCTTTGCGGACCGAAACCGATCAAGTTTGAAGAGCGTGGATCGTTGTTTTCGCGTGCGGATGCAGAGAAACTCGTTTCCGAAGAGCGCGAAGAAATCATCATGATTTTCCGACGCGACCAACAAGAACCACAATCGATTGTTGATGTCGACGGTTCGATGATCAAAAGCCTCGCAAATCAGGTCTACTCGATCCAACGGCTTTATTTGGTCGAACGCGATCTCAACCTCGAAAAACTCCAGCAGATTCGCAACGAAGTTCGCGAATGGACGAAACCACCGAAGTGATTTGAATCCCATGATCGATGTTGCGATGGCTCTTGAGATTGTCGTTCGCCATGCGGCGGCGCGGAAGCCCGAGTTGATGACGCTGACGGCGGCGGCGCTCGGGCAGGTGCTCGCCGCCGACGTGCGTTCGGATATCGATTCCCCGCCGTTTACGAAGTCGATGATGGACGGCTACGCGATTCGCGCCGCCGATGCCGCATCGCCCGTGGAACTGGTCGTGATCGAGGAAGTGCCCGCGGGTACGGTGCCGACGAAGTGCGTGGGTGTCGGCGAAGCGGTGCGGATTTTCACCGGCGCGCCGATGCCCGATGGCGCGGATAGTGTTGTGATGGTGGAGAAAACGCAGTCGCCGTCCCCGGATCGCGTGCGGATCGACGATGCGTTCGTGAAGCCCGGCCAGCACGTGTTGCCGCGCGGCACCGAGATGCGTGCGGGTGATGTCGTGTTGCCGCGTGGTACCGTGCTGACACCCGCCGCGTTCGGCGTGCTCGCCAGCGTCGGCATGATGGAATTTTCGACGATCCCGACACCGCACGTCGACATCCTCGCGACCGGCGATGAACTCGTCGAACCGACGCGAACCCCCGGACCGGGCCAGATTCGCAACTCGAACGGGCCGATGCTGTTCGCGCAAACCCGGCGAGCCGGCGCGATCCCGCGCTACCTCGGAATCGCCCGCGATACCGAAGCGTCGTTGCGGTTGAAGATCGAAGACGGTTTGACGTCCGACGTGCTGATTCTGGCGGGGGGCGTGTCGGCGGGGAAGCTCGATCTCGTGCCGAAAGTGCTCGCGGACTTGGGCGTAAAAATCCTGTTCCACCAAGTGAAAATGAAGCCGGGGAAGCCGCTGTTATTCGGCACGAAGGGCGATACGCTGGTGTTCGGGCTGCCGGGCAATCCGGTAAGTTCGTATGTGGGGTTCGAGTTGTTCGTGCGGCCCGCACTTCGGTTATTGGCAGGGCACACCGATGGCGAAATGCGCACGCGGACGTTGCCCCTGGCGACGGCGTTCGCGACGGACAACAACCGCCCGACGTACCACCCGGCGAAACTCGAAGCGGGTGCGGTACGGGCGTTGCCGTGGTTCGGCTCGCCGGACCTGCGAGGCATCATTGCGGCCGATGCGTTCATCGTGTTGCCGCCCGGTTCCGTAAACTATCCTGCGGGCCAACCCGTCGAAGTAATCTCGGTTTCGTGACCCTCGGTTTCGTGACCCTGGAGAGGACTCCCCTTGCCACCGCGCGTTTTCGCACCTGCGATTCTCTCTGGGTTGTTACTCTGGACGGCGTTCTACCCGCTCAACCTCGGCTTCATTGCCTACTTCGCGATGGTGCCGTGGCTCACGCTCGTTCGCGCCCCCGGCGTGTCCGCACGTCGCCGGTACTTCGCCGCGTATGTCGGCGGGCTGGCGTTTTTCCTACCCGCGTTGCAGTGGGTTCGCGTCGCGCACCCGGCGATGTATGCTTCGTGGTTCGGCTTGTCGATCTTCTACTCGGGCATCTTCCCGCTCGCGCTGGCGATGTTGCGTCGGTTGGATCGCCTCGGGATACCGCCACTCGCGCTGACGCTGCCGATCGTCTGGGTCGGATTGGAATACGTCCGTGCGCACTTCCCGACTGGCTTCCCGTTCCTGAAATCGATCGGCGGACATCAGTACGTCGGCTTCGGTTGGTACTTCCTCGGCCACACGCAGCACGATTATCTCACGCTCATTCAAATAGCCGACATCGGTGGCGTGTACCTCATATCGTTCCTCATCGCAGCGTCGAACGGCGCGCTCGCCGAGTGGCTGATGCGCAACAAGAACGTGCGACGGTTGTTGAAATGGCCTGCCGAATATCGCATCGGCTTCTTCCGCGAAATGTGGACGACCGCCGGCGTGACCATGCTGATTATGATCTCGTACGCCTATGGCATCACGCAGATGCAGCACCCGGATTTCCTGCTCGGGCCGCGCGTCTCGGCGATCCAGGCGGACATCCCGCAAGACGTAAAAATGGGCAAGGGAAAATCGGTGTTGCGCGAGTACAACGAGCTGTGCGAACAGGTCGCGTTGCGGGCCGATCTCGTCGTTTGGCCGGAGACGTGCTTCCCGCCCGGTTGGACGGTCATCACTCGCGGTGTGCCGAAAACGAACTTGCCAAAGGACATCGTCGACGGGCTGAAAGATAACGCCGACATCGAAAAATTCGCGGCCTCGCGCTGGAAGACGAACGTCCTGCTCGGGACGAGCCTCGTCGAGTGGGACGGCGAGAAAAGCTGGCAGTACAACTCGGCAATCCTCGCGAAACCCGATGGTAGCATCGATGGTCGCTACGACAAAATGCACCTCGTGCCGTTCGGCGAATACGTGCCGTTCCGCCAGACGTTCCCGTGGTTGCGGCACTTCACGCCGTACGACCACGACTACTCGTGCAAGCCCGGCGAAACCGCCACGCGCTTCGACATGATGGTGGGCGAAAAGCAATACACCTTCGGTTGCCTGATCTGTTACGAAGACAGCGACCCGTACTTGGCACGGCAATTCAACTTGCCGAAGGGCGACCAGAAACCGGTCGATTTCCTGGTGAATATCTCGAACGACGGTTGGTTCCGCGGGACCGAACAGCACGAGCAACACTTGGCAATTTGCAAATTCCGCGCGATCGAAGCGCGTCGCACGGTCGTGCGTGCGGTCAACATGGGCATCTCGGCGATCATCGATTCCGAAGGGCGACTCCAAGCAATCCCCGGCGACACCGTACGCCAATCGAAGCGAATCCGCGGCACCGTCACCGATAAAATCCGCCTCGACACCCGCGAAAGTTTCTACGCCAAAAACGGCGACTGGCTCCCCGCGATCTGCTGGACGAGCATCACGCTCGGCCTGATCGTCGCCTGGCGACGACGAGCCACCGGGTTACGAGCCACCGGGTTAAATCCCGGTGGGAGTCTCCCGCCGGGATCAACCCGGCGGCTCGTAGGCAGAAACGATTTGGCTCTACGGTTGGTACCCGTATAAATCTCTCACATTCTTACACTTGCTACGGCGTTTTCTATGCTCCGTTCCCTTGCGCTACTCGCGCTGTTCCTCACGGGTTCCGTGGCCTCGGCGGCGGGGATTCGCTTCGAGGTGACGATCGATCCCAAACTCGCCGGCGATACTTTTGGTCGCGTCATCGTCGGCTTCGCGCCGAAAGGACAACCGCCTGCGTACACATCGTCCGATCCGTTCACCCTGCCAATTCTTGGCGTCGACGTACCGAAGTTCACACCGGAAACGACGGTCATCGTCGACGCCTCCGCGCTGACGTTCCCGCTGAATTCGATGGCGGCTTTGAAAAAAGGCGAGTACAGCGTGCAGGCGCTCTTTGCCACGAATCGCGACATCAGCATCCCCACGGCTCCGGGCAACTGCATCAGCGAATTGACAACGATCTCGCTCGATCCCGCAGTCGATTCGACGACGAAACTGAAGTTGACCAAGACGTTTGAAGAACCCGCGCCAAAAGACACCGACACGCAGAAGTTCCTGCAATTCCCGTCGAAATTGCTTTCGGAGTTTCACAAGCGACCGATGGTCTATCGCGTCGCGGTGGTGCTGCCCGCGAACTTCGACAAAGAAACCGAAAAGAAGTACCCGCTGATCGTGCGCGTGGGTGGCTTCGGTACGCGGTATTCGTTCAGTCGAGGGATTCGCCCCGACGATCGCTTCGTGCAAATCCTCCTCGATGGGGCCGGGCCGTACGGCGATCCGTATCAGGTGAACTCCGCGAACAACGGGCCTTACGGCGATGCGCTGACGCAAGAACTGATCCCGCACATCGAGAAAACCTATCGCTGCATCGGCACGCCGAAAACGCGATTCGTAACGGGTGGCTCGACCGGTGGCTGGGTCTCGTTGGCGCTCCAAGTTTTCTATCCCGAATACTTCAACGGCTGTTGGTCGCTGTTTCCGGATGGCGTCGATTTCCGCGCTTTCGAGTTGATCGACATCTACGCCGATACCAACGCCTACGTGAATCGCTACGGGTTCGAGCGGCCCGCAAAACGCACCATCGACGGCGACACGATTTACTCCGTACGGCACGAATGCCAACTCGAACGCGCTCTCGGGCGCGGCGGGCGCTGGGAACTCAGCGGCCTCGATTGGGGCAGTTGGAATGCGACGTACGGCCCACGCGGCGACGACGGTTTCCCGAAACCACTTTGGGACGGCGCGACGGGCCAGATCGACAAATCGGTACTCGCGCACTGGCAGAAATACGATTTGCGAAAGGTGCTCGAAACCAATTGGAAGACGCTCGGGCCGAAACTGGCGGGCGGCAAAGTCCACGTCTGGGTCGGCGACGCGGACGATTACTTTCTGAACAACGGCGTCCACCGACTCAAGGCCGCGACGGCAAAATTCGCGAACCCCACGTTCGATGGCGCGATCGAAATCGAAATGCGAAAGGGTCACGGCGGCGGTTGGGCCGGCAAAACGATCCTCGATGAAATGGCCGAACGGACGAAATAGAACGCGGCCCGATCGCATCGGTAAAGTATCGTGAACGTTTTCGATTCGCAGTCACACACGGTTCAGGATTTCACTTGTCTCAGCCTACTCTTGCGATTGTTGGCGGCGGTTTGGCGGGGCTGTCGGCGGCAGTGGCGCTGGCGGAGCGGGGGTTTGCGGTCACCGTCATCGAGTCGCGGCCGCGGCTCGGTGGGCGGGCGTCGTCGTTCTCCGACCCGGTCACTGGGCAACTCATCGATGCGTGCCAGCACGTCAGTATGGGTTGCTGCACGAACCTCATGCACTTCTGCAAAACGGTCGGCGTCGATCGCTTCTTGAAAGATCAACCGCGGCTCTGGTTCATGACACCCGATGGCCGCAGCAGTGTCTTCAAAGCCGATCCGTGGCCCGCGCCGTTCCATCTCGGGCGGGCGTTAGCATCCGCGCATTACCTGACCGCAACCGATAAACTCCGCATCGGCTACGGCTTGTGTCGGCTGCTTTGCGAATCGCCCGATGCCGACCCGCCGCTGTTGCCGTGGCTGAAACGGCACCACCAGAACGCCCGTTGCATCGACCGCTTCTGGGGCGTCGTACTGACGAGTGCCTTAAACGAAACCGTCGACCGCATCGGCATGAAGTATGCCCGCAAAGTCTTCCGCGATGGCTTCACCCGCCACCGCGACGGCTTCACGGTGCAAGTGCCGAGCGTGCCACTTGCGCGATTATACGGCGACGAACTGCGAGCGTACCTGAGTGCGCGTGGCGTCACGATTCTCGAAAATACGAGTGTAAAAGCGATTGACACCGCAGTGTCGCCGATTGCAATGACGTTCCGCGATGGTCGCACGCAGACCGCCGACAACGTGATACTCGCGGTGCCATTCGATCGCGTTCGCGACTTGCTGCCAGCGGAATTGGCCGATCGACCGCCGTTCGCGAACATCGCCAAACTGCAACCGTCGCCGATCACCAGCGTTCACCTCTGGTTCGACCGCCCGCTGCTGGATCGTCCGCACGTCGTACTCGTCGATTGCCTCGGCCAATGGATCTTCAACCGCGGCGAAATGAACCCCGGCGAACATTACGTGCAAGTCGTCGTCAGTGCGGCACGCCCGTTACGCGGGCAAGGGCGCGAGGAAATTCAGCGGCAGATCGTGCTGGAATTGCAGCGATTATTCCCCGGACCGGCGAAGTTGTTGCGTGCGAAGGTCGTCACCGAACTGACGGCCACGTTCAGCGCGGTGCCGGGAGTCGATGGCTTTCGTCCCGATCAAACGACCCCCGTGGCGAACCTATTCTTGGCGGGCGATTGGACGCAAACGGGCTGGCCCGCAACGATGGAAGGAGCGGTAATCAGCGGTTATCGCGCCGCCGAGGCCGTGTTGCGGCACCACGGACGACCCGAGAATCTCGTTCGACCGGCGCTCGGCGACGCAGAGTGAGGCCGTTGCGGAATACAATCACCCGTACGCACCGATTCGCGTGCGCATTGGGGAAAGGGAGTTGTCCATGTCGCAGCAATCGCCAGGTGGTTTCGACGAGTGGTGGTGGGCCGAGCCGACGATGAAACAGCGTCTGTTGCGCGATCCGGCAAGCGTCGTGAAGGAGTATGGCCTCAATGTGCCCGACAATTTGAACCCGGAGATTCTGCACGATGTCGTGCGAATTGTCTCGCTTTTGTGGGTCGATGGCAAAATCGTGCCGCGCGAGCAATTCCATATCGACCCGTGCGATGAAGGGTTATTGTTCGGCAAAGGCGTGTGGGAATCGACGCGAACTTTCAACAGTTTTCCGTGGCTGTGGGCCGAGCATATCGATCGCCTCAAGCATACGGCGGCACTGCTCGAAATCGATGTGGCCCCGCAACGGCTGCCCGACGCCAAGACCGTGAGCGACTTCGTGCGGACGCTATGCGCGACCGATATTGTGATTCGGTTGAACGTGACTGCGGGGCGACCCGGCAAAGCCGGGATGGTCTGGTTGAACGCCTGGGTGCTACCGTTTCCGAAGCCATCGTTTCGTTTGAAAAGCACGCTCAGCCCGGACTTAAAAGGGCAGCCGTACCTGGCCTGGAAGACGTTTCAGTATGCCAGCCGACTGCGAACCGGGCAACTCGCCGCGAAAGGGGGAGCGTTCGATTCGGCCTTGATGCTCGACCCGAATGGGGCGGTTTTGGAGGCGGCGCACGCCAATATCTTCTTCCGGTTTCCCGACGGCTGGGCGACGCCGGCCGCCGAGAACGAACTGCTTTTGCCCGGTACAGTCCGGCAATATCTGCTGAAAAACTCGCCGTTACCGATAAAAGAACGCACGATTGCACGGACGGAACTCGCGAACGCAACCGAGGTGTTCGTCACTAACAGTAACGTCGGCATCATCCCCGTTTCGCAGATCGACGACCTGAGTTACCCGACCGGCCCCGAAACGCAAACGCTCGTCGATTGGGTCCACCCGAAGTAGCACGACCCACCTCGGAAGAGTCGACTACTCGTAACCCTTCCGTCTCATGAAGTTGCCTCTTTCTTTTCCGTCTTTTCGGGTTTGCCCTGGATGGGGCAACGGAATAATGCCACGGGTGACTGGCGGTCAGTATCCGCAATCGAACGGGAAAAGGAATGTCGTTCGCTTGTAAGCGAATAGACACATCGAAGTCGAACTGTGCCCATCTAGTTTTCACCACAGAGTCACAGAGCACACAGAGAGGAATAGGAAATGAGAAGCAGTGATTGAAATCACTACTTCTCATTCTTACTCACAGCTCACCACTCGCAACTATCCACTACTATCCCACAAACACGCCGCCACTAAATCCAGTGAGTGAATCGAAGTCGAATTATGCCCATTTCGATTTCACCACAGAGTCACAGAGAACACAGAGAAGAAGAATCACTACTTCTCTTTCTTACTCACAACTCACCACTAATCACTATCCACTACTGTTACCCCACAAACACGCCGCCACTAAATC
>JAYVXI010000072.1:0-2117 GCA_043785305.1 Limnoglobus sp.
AACGCGGCGCGAGCCAGTCGATCCAATCGATGGCGTAGTCGTCGAGCAACGTTTTCAACGTCGAATCGTATTGCTTCGCCATCGCGGTGTCACCGGTTAGTACGCACGGGCGAAGACGACGCGCTTCGCGCTCGGTTGGCCCGTGACCATGCAGACGCCGGGTTCGGGTGGGCCGTCGAACGGGATGCAGCGAATCGTGGCTTTGGTCTCTTCCTGGATCTTGTTTTCGGTCTCGCCGGTGCCGTCCCAGTGTGCGTAAATGAAGCCCGGTTGTTCGATCATCGCCTTGAATTCGTCGTAACTGTTTGCGGTGCGCGTAGTGCGGGCACGGTGGGCTTTTGCCTTCTCGAACAGCGATTTCTGAATGTCGCGCAGCAGCGCATCGACGTGTGCGGCGGCGGCGGTCAGGAGTACGCCGAACTGCTTGCCTTCCTTGCCGGGTACGTCGCGGCGGGCGACGGCGCACGCCGATTTCTCGATGTCCTTCGGCCCGATCTCGATGCGGACGGGCACGCCACGGATTTCGTGTTCCGCATACCGGAAGCCCGGCATCTTGTCGAAGTTGCGATCGATAATGACCGAAATTGGCTCGTAACCGTAGAAGTCGTCGCGCGGGATCGCCTTAATTTCGGCGGCGAGTTTCTCGGCGGCGAGAATGCTCGGGCCGCGCTCCGCATCGTTCTTCCCGAGCGGCACGATCACCACGTGCGTCGCCGCGAGACGTGGCGGCACGACTAGCCCGTTGTCGTCCGAGTGCGTCATAATCAGGCCGCCGATCAACCGCGTCGATACGCCCCAACTCGTCGCCCATGCATACTCTTCCTTGTTCGCTTCGTTCTTGAACTTCACGTCGAATGCCTTCGCGAAGTTCTGGCCGAGGAAGTGGCTCGTCCCCGCTTGTAGCGCTTTGCCGTCCTGCATGAGTGCCTCGATGCAGAGCGTATAAATCGCGCCGGGGAACTTCTGGCCATCGGTCTTCGGCCCGACGAGCACCGGCATCGCCATGAATTCTTCGGCGAACTTCTGGTAGACGTGGACCATGCGGTGCGTCTCTTCTTCGGCTTCCTTACCGGTGGCGTGTGCGGTGTGCCCTTCTTGCCAAAGGAACTCCGCCGTCCGCAGGAACAACCGCGTCCGCATCTCCCAACGCACCACGTTCGCCCACTGATTGATGAGCAACGGCAGGTCGCGATAGCTTTGAATCCAGTCCTTGTACGTCCGCCAGATGATCGTTTCCGATGTCGGCCGCACGATCAGTGGCTCTTCGAGTTCCGCCGTTGGGTCGACGTGCAACGGCTTACCTTTCTCAGATTTCAGGCGGTAGTGCGTGACGACGGCGCACTCTTTCGCGAAGCCCTCGGCCATCTCCTCTTCCTTCGCGAGGTAGCTCATCGGGATGAACAGCGGGAAGTAGGCGTTGACGTGGCCGGTTTCTTTGAACATGCGGTCGAGGCTGCGCTGCATCTTCTCCCAGATCGCGTACCCCGTCGGCTTGATGACCATGCACCCCTTCACGCCCTCCGCATTCTGTGCGAGGCCCGCTTCTTTCACGACATCGAGGTACCACAGGGGATAATCGGTCGCACGCGGTGTGATCTTCTCTGCCATGGGATTTCTGCTTTCGGTGAAACGAAACCGGCGGGTTCGCAAACCCGCCGCTCAGTCGATGTGATTATACGAAATGGCTACGAATGCGAAATTAGCGGAGGATGTCGTTCGGGTCCGTGACGCGAACCGACTGCCGGATGGCTGCCTGCAACTTCGCGGTGTCGTCGGTCGCACGAATCCGCGCCTCGACCAACTCGGGAACCGAACCGAATCGCTCGCGAATAATGTCGAGCAACGCTTCCTGCCGTGCCGCAATCAGACCGGTCTGAATGCCAGTCCGAGTACCAGTTTGAATACCGGCTTGAATGCCGGTTTTGATACCTTCTTCCCGGCCTTCTTGTAGGATCGCCTGATACGTCGATGACTCTTTCATGCCCATGACCCTCGCGAACGCGGTGTGAATGTCATCGACATTGTAACGCATACCCAGCAAGATGTAACACGAAGTCAACAACCGTCGCCGCGCCGCGTCCCCTACCGCTTCGTCGTGCAATCGCTCGTCGACGCGG
>JAYVXI010000073.1:0-7096 GCA_043785305.1 Limnoglobus sp.
CTATCGATCGGTCGGCGACTCCTCGAAAGTGGACGATCAATCCACTCCCGAGGTGGCTTCAGTTAATCACTTGTACGGTACTTTGGAAACATACAAGGCGCAAAGTACGCAAAGAAGAAAAATCATGGGATAGTTCACTCTGGGTAGCCGTTTACCGCGCGTATTTAAACCGTGCGGAAATCATGAATTTTTACTCCGCGTTCTCTGCGACCTCTGCGGTTAAAATTCCGAGTGAGATCAAGCAATCCGTCAATTGACCTTGAGGTGCTTGTCGAAGAATTTCACGGTCTTGTCGCGGTTCTCGGTCGCGGTGATCTGCGTGCGGAACTCTTGATCGTAGTGCCCCGCTCCTTTGAAGATCAGCAGTTCGGTTTCCATGCCCGCTTTTTTCAGGGCTTCGTGTAAGAGTTCGCTTTGCGAAAGCGGAACGAGACGATCTTTGTCGCCGTGGATGATGAGGAACGGCGCGACGACTTTGCCGATGTGCGTGATCGGGTTGGCCGCGCTGGCGACGTCCTTTTTCACTCCGAGGTCGCCACCGATCAATCGCGTGACCGCGTTGGGCGAACCGCCCGCAGGTGAGAGTTTCAAGAGATCGGTCGGCCCGAACCAATCGCACACCGCCTGCACGCGACTGCTTTCCTTGGGGTTCCCGCCGTCGCCTTCGAGTTCTTTAACGCCGTCACTCGTGCCCATCAACGCGACGAGGTGGCCGCCGGCCGACGCACCCCAGACACCGATATGGTCGGCGTCCAGATTGTACTTTTTCGCATTCGCACGGAGATGTCGCACCGCCGCCTTGCAATCGTGAATTTGTGCGGGGAAAGGGGCGTGTTTGCTGAGTCGGTAATTGATCCCTGCGACTGCGAAACCCTTGCTGAGCAGCGCTACGGCAGGGTTGCCCTCTTTGCTCCCGCCCTCCCAACCGCCGCCGTGAACCCAGATGATGAGCGGCAACGGCTTTTCCGATTTCGGCACGAACAGATCGAATTTCTGTCGTTCGTGTTCGCCGTAAGTCAGGTCGCGGTTGGCCGTCGTACCCGCCGGGGCCTCTTTCGGAACCTGTGCGTGAATCGTGGAAATCGCCGACAAAACGAGCGAGAGGGAAACGATAAACCGGAACTTCATTTCGATGTCTCCAGGTGGAAGTTGATGCACAAAACACTAGCAAAATTGTACGGAGAATTCGTAGCAGAAGTCGTGAGACTTCTGATTCGGTGGCTTCCCGCTTCCCGAAGTCTCACGACTTCGACTACGTAAGAATCGCCCCTGTATCCCATTGCCGCAGTCTCTCACGTGCCGTAAGTGGCTTTCACATTCTCGGGCAGGAAGGTCGTTGCGATGGGGCCACTGGCGATGACGCGGACGTTCAAAAGGGTGACGTGATCGAAATAGCTCGGCACGGTGTGCAAATCGTGGTGAACGACGATGGCCGTTTTGCCTTCGTTGCGCAAGCCTCGCAACAGTTCCACAATGGCGCGTTCGGTGACGACATCGACACCCTGAAATGGCTCGTCGAGCACATAGACTGTGGCATTTTGTACGAGTGCGCGCGCCAAGAATGCACGTTGTTGTTGACCGCCAGAAAGCTGCCCGATTTGCCGGTTCGCCAAGTTCGATAAACCGACTTTTGCGAGTGCTTCATCAGTTCCTTTTTTCTCGTTGCGACCGGGCCGACCAAACCAACCGAGTTGGCCGTAGGTGCCCATCATCACGAGGTCGAAAACGGTGGTCGGGAAGTCCCAATCGACGCTGCCACGTTGTGGCACGTAGGCAACCGACTTGCGGTTCTCCGCGTACGGCTTGCCGTGAATGAGCACTTCGCCCGAAGCCGCACGGAGGAGGCCGAGCATCGCTTTGAGAAGTGTCGTTTTGCCCGCACCGTTCGGCCCGACGACACCAGAAAGCACCCCGGTAGGCACCTGGAGATCGACGTCCCAAAGCGCAGGCTTATCGCGGTAGGCCACCGTGAGATCGTGAATGTCGATGGCAGGCGTTGGCACGATTTATTTGCCCGTCCCATGGTTCCACCATGGGCTGAGAGAGCGACACCTTCAGTGTCGGGGTTCTGTTCTTCGGTCCTGAAAGGATCGCTCACGTAGCCCATGGTGGTACCATGGGAGGGGACCGCACCCATTTGCGTTATCGCTTCTGCCGTAGCAACTCAAAGACTCGCCAAGACTAATTTTTCAGGATATTGCTGCGACGCGACGTAAAATTACTAACTGCCACGATCATGGCGACGCATGACCGAGCGAGCGGGCGATGATTTGCATATTGTGCCGGATCATGCCGACGTACGTGTCGCCCGTCGTGCCCTTTTCGCCGAGTGCATCCGAGTAAAGCGAGTCGTCGCCGCCGATCAGTTTCACTTTCAGGCCGTACTTTTTATTCACCGAATCGAGCACCGCTTCCAACCCTTTCGATGGCACCGACGTTTCGCAAAATACCGCTTCAATCCGATTCTTGCCGAGCAACTCCGCAAGTGCGACGACGTCTTTCGTGCTCGTCTCGCTCGCCGTCGATACCCCTTGCAATCCGTGAACTTCAAAGCCATATCGCGCACCGAAGTAACCGAAGGCGTCGTGCGAAGTCACCAGCACGCGCTTCGCTTTAGGGATCGCCTGGGCGATGCGTTCGAGTTCTTCGTGCGTTCTACGAATCGCAGCAATGTAAATCGCTGCACGACTGGCGTATTCCGGTGCATGTTCGGGGTCGATGATCGCGAGTTCGTCGGCCACATTCTGCACGCAAATCAACCACAATAACGGGTCGAACCAGACGTGCGGATCGTGTGCCCCTTCATCGGCATGGCGCAGGTCGCTCTCGGGAATCCCTTTCGACACAGCCAACGTCCGCTGACCGGGCCGCGGCTTCTCCAGAATCTCGGACATCTTGCCTTCGAGGTGCAAGCCATGATGAAAGATCGCCTTCGCCACCGCCAGTTTTTGCACATCGCCCGATGTCGGCAAATACCGGTGCGGATCGATCCCCGGCCCCATCAAACACTCGACGCGAACGCGATCCCCACCAATCGCCGTGACCGCATCGGCAAGGATCGAAGTCGTGGCGACCATCGGAATGCGCGCATCCGCATCGGGATAGGCACCAGACTTGCACCCCGCCAAGCAAAGGCCAAGCAGAGCGAACAGCGAAAATTTGCGACAAATGCGATTCGTAGTTGAAGCTAACATAATGAATTAGTCTAGACGAAGTAATCGTCGTAGTCAAGAGATCAAAACGCAAAGGCGAGCGGTGGGCGTAAGCCCACTGACCCAGCCTGAGTCGCAGACAAGCTCGATTTCCAGGTGGCAATCGCCATCAATTCAAACTGCAAACGACAGTGGCAGGATCAGTGGGCTAACGCCACACCGCTCGCCAAGAATGGGGGAAGAAACCAACAGCGAGATGGAATTGAACGGTCATCGAAAACAAAAACTACTCATTTTCAATGAAAGGCATGCATCGCGAATTCACGGCCATCGTCCGGATTCGTGACGCTGACCCGGACCCCACGGGACCGAACCAACAACCAGAGTGCGGCCAAAACGCCCTCGGATACCATTGCCGCAGCACATGCCCCCAAAAATGCCGCTGCCACAGCCGGTCGGTCACCGGAAACATAGACCGCACGCATCTCGCTGCCCAATACCACCGTCGTCAGCCACGCCGTCGAACCGCGGGCGAAATCGTGGTGCCGCCACGCAGCCATCTCAGCCGGGTCTGCCAGCAGGCCATCCGCATCGACCTCGGCAGCGGTGAGTGCCGAAAGCCCGAGCGAACCATGCCATGGGTGGCAGTCCACCGCGAGCAGGGCGATTGCCTATCCGCCAAGCGACGGGCAAACTCACGTTTGGCCGCAGCAATTGCGTGTGACAGTCGGAGTGTCCAGTCGTCGGGAATGTGTGCACCAATCACGGCCTCTTTCTCCTCCGACCAGCGAGCATACCACGATGGTTCGGACAGCATTGCGAGCCGTTTCCGGATGACAGCCATCATGTCTGCGATACGCTCCTCCACCGCGTCGCGTCCGGCGAGTGTGGCCAGCGCGGACAACTCGTCTGCCCCGCTGAACACGGCCAACACCTCGTCCGGGATTCCGGCAGCGATCAGTGGAATGCGGAAAGCCGGACGTGCGATCGTCCAAGTGGTGGCTTCGACTGGCCATGCCCCGGAACGGATGGCCTCCAGTGTGCCAAGCGCCAAGCACAAGGCCAACGCTTCGCAATCGGACGAAGCCACCTTCAAGTTACGCACTTCCTCGGTCATTTACCCTCTACGAAAGAAGTCGTTTCCACACTGCGATGGCCCAAGAGATTCGGGAAGGTACGGACATCATATCCGACTTCCGGCAAATGAGTAAAATTCCGATTTTTGGCTCACCCACACGATTTCCGCAAGTCAAAAAATCCAACGCGATCCGACGTAAGTCGACTTTTGCGTCGTGCGCAGAAGTGTCTCCAAATGTCGTGAAAGTGTCTCCAAGTGTCGTGAGAATGTCGCGTCCGGTCGATTTTGTGTCGTGGTCGGTCGATTTTGTGTCTCCACTTGCGCCGATTGCCGAATCGATCACTCTCGACATAACCCACGATGAGAGTGAAAGATACGGAATACGGATCAGTGGATTGCGGTCAAAAACGCGACTATTTAGACCTCGAAAACCGGAAAAACATCCCAAAAAATGGTTTTGAAGCCTCCGCAATTGTGACTTGCGTCGATTCTGGCGGCGTGCGGTGTACAAAAGCATCGTCGCCAATCCGAAAGGTTCATCGCATGAGTTTGCTCCGTTGGTTCACAAAGAATTGGGCGAATACGACCGAGCCGACGCACGCGGATCTGGGGCCGCTCGAACGTGCCGTGCCGATGGCTGAGGGACTTCGCGGTATCGTCGAAGCGATCAAAACGATGCCGAATTGGTCGATGATGGCGCTCGATGTGGCGGCCGGTACGCTGCATCTGACGCGCCGCACGGGGACGATCCGCTACATTGATGATGTTCGACTCACCGCGAGTCCAATCGCGAGTGGTTGCCGCATTCACGCCGAGAGCCGTAGCCGCGTGGGCCTCGGCGATTTCGGGCAGAATCGGCGAAATATCCTCGAACTGTGGCAGGCGATCCGAAACGGAGCAATCGACGGATGAATGTTTTGGTCATCGGTAAAGGCGGTCGCGAACACGCTCTCGTCTGGAAACTCGCTCAATCGCCACGTGCGGGAACGATCTATTGCGCACCGGGCAACGCCGGCACCGCACTCGATGGTACGAACGTCGAAATCGATGGCAGCGACCCGAACAACTGGGAACGCCTCTCTCGCTTCGCTACGAAGTCCGAAATCGGCTTGATTATCATCGGTCCGGAAGATCCCCTTTCGCTCGGCGCATCCGATTACTTCCGCGGTAAAGGCTTCAAAGTCTTCGGCCCTTCCAAGAATGCGGCTCGCATTGAAGGCAGCAAGGTTTTCGCCAAGGAACTGATGCGCCACGCCGACGTGCCAACCGCCGAGTTCCGCGTGTTCGACCACCCGACGACTGCGAAAACCTACGTCGAAACCCGCGATTATCCCGTCGTTGTGAAGGCCGATGGCTTGGCGGGCGGCAAGGGCGTGATCGTCTGCAAAGACACCCCGGAAGCGATGCGTGCGATCAACAGCATCATGGTCAAGGAAGAATTCGGTGCGAAAGCCGGTCGCAAGATCGTCGTCGAGAAACGGCTCGATGGCGAAGAAGTGTCAATGCTGGCGCTCGTTTCGGGCCGCGTCATATTGCCACTCCCACCGGTACAAGACCACAAGGCCGTTCACGATGGCGACAAAGGGCCAAACACGGGCGGAATGGGCACGTATTGCCCTGCGCCGATTGGCACCGATGCGTTCGTAGCCGACACGGAAACCAACGTTTTCGTGCCGATTGTCCATGCGATGAAGCGCGGTCGTTACCCCTTCAGTGGCGTGCTGTTTGCGGGAATTATGCTCACGAACCAGGGCAGTCGCGTTCTCGAATTCAACTGCCGTTTCGGCGATCCCGAAACGCAGGTGATCCTGATGCGGTTGAAGACCGACTTGCTCGATCTCCTCGATGCGGTGGCCGACGATCGCCTCGGCGATTTTGAAGATGGCAAGCTCGAATGGGACGCACGACATGCGGTGTGCGTCGTCATGTGTTCGGGTGGCTATCCCGGCAAGTACGAGTTGGGCAAACAGATTCTGGGCCTCGAAGAAGTTGCGAAAATGCCCGATGTGAAGGTGTTTCACGCGGGAACGATCGGCAAGAACGACCGGATCGTCACCGACGGCGGCCGCGTATTAGGCGTGACCGCACTCGGTGCGACGCTCGCCGAAGCCAAAGCCAAAGCCTACGAAGCGGTGAAGCGGATCTCGTTCCCCGGTGCTCACTTCCGCACCGACATTGCCGACAAAGCGCTCAAACAGAAGAAAAAACGCATCCCAGAAGCGACGTAAGTCCAACGGGAGTCCACGAGATGAACTCGGTGGCTCGTATCAGGCTTCGGATTTCATGGCGGTCGGTTCAGCGGTTGGGACAAGCGCGAGGATTGGTGGTGGGACTTGCAAGATTTGTTTGGCGTGCCAGCCGGTTTCGATGTGGCCGTACAACTCGGATACGGCGAGGTTTGGCACGCGGCCGAGTTCCACCCAGCGTTTCGGTCCGAAGTCTTTCAACAAGCACAGTAGCAACACTTTGCAGACGACGCCGTGCGCGATGATGACGATCCGTTCGCCGGCGTGTGCGGCCATTGTGTCGTTCCAGGCGTCGATTAAGCGTTCGCGTAAATCGTCGAACGACTCGGCATCGGGCGTCGTGTAGGCGCTGTTCCCCGACGACCATTCGCGAACGGTATTCGCCCAGAAACCATCGGTCGTGGAAAACGGCTGCCCGGACATATCGCCGATGCGGCGTTCGTGGAATCGCGATTCGATGAGGTGCGGCAGGCCGGTTTCTCGTGCGATTGGCTCGGCGGTATGGCGGGCGCGAAGCATGTTCGACGAAACCAAGCGCGTCGGTCGCAACGTCTGAAACCACTCGGCGGCGGCCAGTGCCTGTCGTTCGCCGAATTCGCTGAGGCCGACGTCGGACTCCG
>JAYVXI010000074.1:0-7089 GCA_043785305.1 Limnoglobus sp.
ACGTGATCCGCTACACCACCCACGATCAACGATTGACAGCCGAGGTTGTTCGCCGTCCCACCTAACACCTCGAACAATTCGTCCCGCCATTCGTCGGCCAACACCGGCTCACGGTTCTCGGTCGAGAAAATGGCATGGAGGTAAACCTTCACCAACGATTGCGGCATGGCTCATTCCTTGCTGGGGGTTGATGAACGGCCCCTTCAGGGCCGGAACGTGGGTGCGGCGAATACCCAAGGCTTCGCCTTGGGCTGACAGAACCGGCCCTACAGGCCGGAAGATCGAAATTTGGAAACGCAGGTGTTCCAAAAAACCCGTGTCTGAACTGCAATGTCGCGATGTCGGTCGCTTCCGAGCCGATTCCCCGCAAGGGGTCGGGTGAGACGCAAATACTTACGAATCTGTTCGTAAGGGTCGCGGGATCGTGAAAACGGGCGGATATCTCGCACCCGACCCCTTGCGGGGAATCGGCTCAGTGAATCACTGAGAGTCTCACAGTTCCCACGGGCACGCTTACGCTGTCCCGCTCGCCGTGCGCAGGTTTTGGCGTGATACGCCTGCATTTCAAGACAGCCGACAAAACAGCGCAACTTCAAAACTTGCGCGTCGGGCTAACGGGAATGGATTGACGAACCGTTAACGTCTCATTTCCGACCGCGAGAAGTATATGACTATCGACGCACTTACCACCGAAGCCTTGTCGCTCTCGGACGATCAACGGGCCGAGTTGGTGGATCGGCTGCTCGGCTCGTTACCCGCAGAGATTCCGTCGGCGTTGCATCCCGAGTGACGAAATGTGGTGAATCGCCGCTCGGCCGACTTGGACTCCGGCACCGTGACACCGATACCTTGGGACGAGGTCCGCCAGACGGCATGGGAGGAAATCAACGGAGCGACACCCCGTGGCTGAAATTCTCTTCCACCCGCAAGACTCTGCGGAATATCGCCACGAAGTGCGGTGGTATTTTCGTAGTCGCAATTGCACACGCTTCTCGCGAACCGGGATATTGGGAATTGCGATCTGTGTAAGATGACGACAGGAGGAACTGCCATGATCGCCGCGCAACACGACCGCATTACCATCGACCCGGCCGTTTTGGTTGGGAAGCCGACGATTCGCGGGTTGCGAATTAGCGTCGAACAAATTTTTCGCGCGTTGTCTGCGGGCGTTCCCGAAGCGGAATTGCTCGCGGATTATCCCGATCTCGAACTCGAAGATCTGCGCGCCTGTTACGGGTATGCCGCCGAACTGGTGGAATCTGAGCGAGTCTTTCGCGTTCCCAACGGTACGCCGGTATGAACGTGCTTATCGATGTCAGTGCCGGGCAGATCGTGGGCGATGCGATTCGACGTCTGGGTCATGATGTTTTGCATGTCCGCGACATCGATCCCAGAATGGCAGACATTGACATTCTCGCTTGGGCCGTGCGCGAATCGCGGCTCGTTGTGTCGATGGACAAGGACTTCGGAGAGTTGGTGTATCGTTCTGGCCTACCCCATGCGGGAGTGCTTCTCCTTCGGCTGGAAGCCGCGCGAGCGGCTGAGAAAGCGCAAGTCGTCACCGAGATCTTTACGAATCACGCCGATGAATTGATGGGGCACTTTTCGGTCTATCAAGGCCAGCGATTGAGGGTTCGATAAAGCTAACGACAGGAGGAACTGCCATGGGTATCTCGATTCTCGTCGAACCGACATCGTCGGGCTTTCTTGCCGAAACTTTGGGGCCGTTGAACTTGTCGGCGATGCGATTGCGGCCTTACAGTCGCAGATTGCACATCGCGTGCAGAATGGCGCGATCATCGTGACCCGTAACCGCCGCGACTTCATACGAGTGCCGGGCTTGCCAATCGAAGATTGGTCGGCCTGAATTGGCGAAGTAGCGGGCGCTTCGCGTAAGATGACGACATCCAAGCAGGAGGGTTTCCGATGAGTGCGCGGTTTCGATTGGAATTTGAACTTCCGGACGATCTCGAGCGGTTTCAGTTACCCGAGGCGGTCGACGATCGCTTGCAACATTTGCTCGATGTGCAGGATGCCGGTTCGCCGTTGACCGATGCGGAACGTCGCGAAGCCGAGGGGCCTGGTGAACCTCGCCGAACTGCTAACGTTGCTGCGACTCCGCGCCGAACGAGCCTCGGCATGAGTGGGGTTTCGCGAATTTTGAGCGATGAAGTAATACTTCGCGCCCGTGATCGGTTGCCGTTTCAGAACTATTACTTCTCCGTCAGTAGCTTTTCGTCGGCCTTGGTGTGGAAGAGTGCTGCACTCGGAATTGCTTCTTCGGTTTTGCTGCCGGGGCGAATCCATTTCAGTTTGATCGCGTGATTCTGGGTCGTTTGCGATTCGTATTCGATTGCGATCTGTATCGGACGATCGGTGAGCAACACGATCGCTTCGCGTTTTCCCAGCCCGATAGTCTTGGCTTCAATCAGGATTTTTTCATCGGGTTTGGTGCCGATACGAATGCGCACCGCTTCTTTCGTATCGGCAATAATCTTATAGCGGCCCGAGGTCGGTGGCACGATGTACCCCACCCACTTGGCACCGGCGTATAGGAACATTTGACGAAATTCATTCGCTTCAAAATCAATGCTAAATTCGACGCGGCTACGGCGTTTTGTCAGCCTTGCGAGCGACGGTCCGGCCGAGGCTTCGGCGACGATTCCGGGGCGATATTCGATGCCACCTTGCGTGAACTTGAGTCGGTTTTCGGCGGCGACGCGATCCAGGCCCGTTTGCGATTGGAGGGCTTTGGCGTACCAGTATTTCGCGCGGCTCGTGGCGGGGGCACGCTCGGTTTCGGCAAGGCTCTGCGCGTACGTCCACCACGCTTCCCCGCGCTTGCTGTCGGTCGTTTCCATGTCCGTGCTCGCCTTCAATTCGAGTTCGGCGATCTTGCGCAATTCGGTATCGTTGCTCGTCGCCAACAGCGCCAGGCCGTCTTCCCAACGGCCTTGCATGAAGCAGCGATACTTGCCGACGACGGCTTTGGCCGCGACATCGTCGGGTGCGACTTTCAGTTTCTCGGTGGCAGTCCGCACGGTTTCAAAGGCGTCGCGCATCTTGCGAATCTGCGTTTGCCGCGCTTCGAGTTCGCGTGCGAGCAAGTTTAATCCGGCACGATTGAGGCTGATGATCGCGACCGCAGTCAGCTTCAGCGATTTCTCGTATTCGTCGCGTTCGACCGATTCCTCGACCATATCGGTTGCGAGTTCGGCCACCGTGCGCAGCGTGGCTGTCTGGCTCGCGGTGCTACTGAGTTTGTCGAGTATCGCCAGTTTCTGTGCGAAGCCGTCGATCTCGAAAGCTTCGTCGAGGCTATCGATGGCTTTCGTGGATAATGTCGGATCGTTTAGCTCGGTGCCAATCGCGATGACTTCCTTCAGCAGGAAGTATTTCGCGGGTGCATCGCCGGCGGTTTCGGCGGCGAGTTTCGCGAGCTTCTCCGCGAGTTTCTTGCGGTCGGCGGGGAGTTTCTTCGCGTAATCGGCTTTGTACAACTCCTTCACTTTCAACTCTGCCTCGGTGATGGCCACCGCCTCGGGGATCGGCAACCGAACCGCCGGTTGCGGTTTTAAGCCGTCTGCTGTCATCCCCGTATCGGTGCCCGTTCGATAAATTTTAATTTCATTCCGCGAGGCGATGGCAAGGACTGGCGATCCCACACTGACCGCGATATCCGAGGTGTTGGCGTTCGTTTGGATCTTCCGACCCATCGATTTCCCGGTGACGGCATCGTAGATTTCGACGCGGGTGCCATCGACGATGACGAAGTGCTGGCTCGTCGCGGTGAACCGCGCACGAACCCCACGCAGCCCGCACGTGATCGTGCAGGACATTTTCCCATCCGACGCATTGTAAACCGTAATAAACGTGTCGTCGGTGCCGACCTTTCGACAAAGGACGAAACGACCATCGGGCGAAACGTCTTCCACGTCGTACGGTACGACGATCCCCATTGGCGCAATCGCCGTGCTGGGTTTCATCGACGGGAATTCGTAACGATGGATGACGTTGTCATCGGCGATGTACACGCGATCCAATTGACTGTTGAAGTCGACGAATCGCGCGCCGGGAAAGTTGGGAAACTGCGAGATCCTGCGGCCCGTTCGCAGGTCGGTGATGGTCAAGCCACCGACCGTCGTAATCGTGCTGACGTATTCGCCATTCGCAGAAACCCCGATGTGGACGAAATTTCCATCGGGTCGGCTGATGTCGATGATGCCGCGAGTGGGCACGAGCTTACCCGTTTTGCGGTCGAGTGTGTGGAGTTCGGTCGTTTTGTCCGCACGTCGCACTTCGACGATCACGGTGTCCGCGGTCGACCAGACGCGGCCCAAACTGCCGTCGGGCGGCGCGTAACGGAATTGCTCGACTCGCGTCATCACGGCCAACGTGCGCAGTTCGTTCTGCGTGGCAATTGCAATCGAAGTGCCGCTCGGATCGAGCGACGTGTAACGGATGGCAGCGGTGAACGTACCCGGCGGGATCGTCGCGAGATCGCTCAGCGACGCGACCGTTACGGTCGGCAATGTCGGCGTAGTCGCGGGGGCCGTTGGCTTGATCGTGTCGGCATCGAACGCCACCGTGTGAATGGAACGGTCCGAACCGGCATAGGCGATCTTCGTGCCATCGGGGCTGATGTCGAAGTCGTAGGCGATTGGCAGATTCGGTGAGGGAATGTCCGCGACCTTCTTGAAACCATCTGTGGACCAAGCCGAAATCGAATTTGTCCCGAGGAGAATCAGGAACTGCCCGCCGGGTGTGAATGCGGCTTGATGGAAGAATCGACCGGCGATCTTTTGTTTGATTTCCCCCGTATCCGTATCGACGATCACCGCATCGTTCGTCGATCGCGATTTGTCGGTTTCCCGAAGGACGACGAGTTTCCGCTCCGGCAACCACGCCATCACCGTCAACAAGTTCGCATCGGCCAACGGCTTTTCGACGAGGACCGTACCCCGCCGCAAATCCGTGATTTTCATCGTCCCGTTCGGCGCAATCGCCAGTACCGCCGAGCCATCGGCCGCGAGTACCGCAGACATTCGGTAGGTCTTCGTATCGGGCAACTCGAACGTCGTAATATCGGTGCCCTTCGCCAGGTCGACGACCCGGCCGACGTTATTGCTCATCATGAGTGCCACGGTGCCGAGGCGATCCGTCCACATGCCGCTCGACCACACGAACGGCTTGGCGTAGAGGATTCTGACTTTCTTGTTGTCGGCGGGGTTCCAGACGTAAAAGTGCGATTCTTTCGTCGACACCAACATGCGGCCGTCCGGCATCGCCGCCGCGCGAATGAACTTGGCGTCTTCTTCGTCCTTGTACGTGCTCAGACGCTGGCCGTTGCTCGCGTTGAGTACGTG
Source organism: Limnoglobus sp. (assembly GCA_043785305.1). Lineage (GTDB taxonomy): Bacteria > Planctomycetota > Planctomycetia > Gemmatales > Gemmataceae > Limnoglobus. The sequence goes on from JAYVXI010000074.1 coordinate 5,367, forward strand.
AACGATGCCTTTATTCGCCGGCGCGATGAACAGCTTCGTACCATCCGAGGAGTAGCGCACCACGACTGGCTGGATCGTCGCGTCGTCGTCGGAGGGGGCGCTCCACACGACACGCCCACCCATTTTCGTCGTCGTAATGTTGGTGTTCGCCATCGGGTCCGGTGGCTTCGGCACGTCGGGTTTCGTCGGTATCGGCACCACTTTCACTTCCGGTGGTTTCGGCTCGGGCGGCTTGATTGCCACCACCGGTTGCGCGGGTTCCGTCGGCACGACTTGAACGACGTCTGCGGCTTTCTTAGAGAATAAAAACGCAGCCCCGCCCGCGATACAGCCGAACGCGATGACGCCGATCGCGATCGTGCCGAAGAACGCCGTGTTGTTCGCTTTCGCTCTGCGCCGCGGTTGATCGTCGCCCGTCGGCAGGCTGCCATCGCCCTCGCTGTCGTCGTTAAAATTCAAACGCGGCGCGGCCACGACTGGCACAGCCACAACCGCCGGAACGGGTGCCGGCCCGGCCATCGTGATGCCGAGGATTGCGGCGGCTTGTCGCTCTTGGTTCGGCGTCAGAATCGGCGGCTGCCCGCCCGGCATCAGTTGGTCGAGCCACGGCGTTTGCGCGAGCGGTTTCGTACACGCAAGTGCCAAGTGCCCGACGAGGCCGACGGTAAACGGGTCGCCCGTTTCCCAAAGTTCGCGCATGAGTCGCGACTGCGCTGGCTGTTTGAAATCCTTCTCCAAGAACATCAGGTTGTCGCCGTTGTCGTACTTTTTCCACATCGCGGGGCCGCCGATCAGCAGGCCGCGTAACGCCGTGGCGACCACGAGGTGCGGAAAGCGATCGAGGTCCGCCGAATACGCCCCCGTGTTGACTCTTTCAGGATGCTGGTACGAAGCATGGCCCGCTTCGCCGCTCGGTTTGCCTTCGAGTGCCGGTACGTAGAGTCCGTCGTAATCGACGAGTTTCAGGCCGAGCGTGGAGTTCTTCCCCGTGGCGGGAACGAGCAGCACGTTGCCGTGCTGGATGTCGCAGTGCGCCATGCCGGTTTCGCGTAATCGCCGACAGAGCCGTACCCACAGCGACAGCATCGCTTCGAGAATCGATGCGCGATTGAGGTTATCGTGAACGAACTGGTTGATCGGGTAGCCATCGACCCACTGCATCTTTACGATTGGGTATTTGACGCCGCGAATGCGGATGCCTTCGGGTTGGAAATCGAACCCGACGGTAAACGGCAAGTTCGCCTGATTGAGGTGGTCGGCAATGGCGGCGAAGCGGCCTTCGATCCCCGTCGCGACGGCGCGTGTAAAGCACTTCACCGCCCACGCCTGGCCGTCGGCACCCATCACCTGATACACGTCGGCGTAGTTACCCGAACGCGGGACCGGCATCCCCATCGCGTTCGTGACGACCTTCCCGCCCTTCAAAACCGGGTCGCTGAAGGCCGTGCTCGCGTTTTGCACGGCTTCGTTGAAATCCTGGGAAAGCGGCCAACTCATTCGTTCGTCTCCGGTCATTCAACAGAATGCATTCAAAAGAACTTTAACCGCGGAGGGCGCAGAGTCCGCAAAGGAAACAAACAGAAGTTACAAACTCGACATCTTTTGAATTCGCTTCTCTCCGCGTTCTTTGCGGCCTTGTATGTTTCCAAAGTACCGTACAAGTGATTAACTGAAGCCACCTCGGGAGTGGATTGATCGTCCACTTTCGAGGAGTCGCCGACCG
>JAYVXI010000075.1:0-7067 GCA_043785305.1 Limnoglobus sp.
CCGTGGACTTTTGCTCATTCACACGCCCTTAAACGACCGCGATCCAAACCCCCAACAAAGGAGTTCTACCCGCGGTCCGGTTTCCGGGGTCCACTATAGACGATCCGAGAGGTGATTGAGATGCACATTCAGGGCATGTTGGAAGATGGCATACCGGTTCCTGACGCAACTACAATTCACGCCATCCCGCAACGCAAGCAAGGGGAACCCTCGTGAAACTCGATTCTGTGCCTCGATCGTCTGGAGCGAATCCCTCGCTTGCGCGTTTTGAAGTTGCGCGACATTGGAGTTCAAACACGGGTTTTTGGAACACCTGCGTTTCCAAATGTCAGTCTTCCGGCCTGTAGGGCCGGTTCTGTCAGCCCAAGGCGAAGCCTTGGGTATTCGCCGCACCCACGATCCGGCCCTGAAAGGGCCGTTCATCAACCCCTGCAAAGAATGAGCCATGCCGCAATCGTTGGCGAAGGTTTACCTCCATGCCATTTTCTCGACCGAGAATCGCGAGCCGGTGTTGGCCGACGAATGGCGGAACGAATTGTTCGAGGTGTTGGGCGGGACGGCGAACAACCTCGGCTGTCAATCGTTGATCGTGGGCGGCGTAGCGGATCACGTTCACATGTTGTTTCAATTGGGCCGAACGATTGCGATTGCCGACGCGATAGGAAAGATCAAGTCCACTTCGTCGGCATGGGTAAACCAGACGCGTGGCATGTCGGCCCCGTTTCATTGGCAGGGCGGTTACGCGATATTTTCCGTGAGTCAATCGAACGTGGAAGCCGTGCGGGAGTATATCCGGACGCAGCCGAAACATCACGCGAAACAATCGTTTCCGGACGAGTTGCGCAAGTGGTTACTGCGATACGAGGTCGCATGGGACGAACGGTATGTCTGGGATTGAGCGCCAGAGCGTTGCACCCTGAACGGCCCTTTCAGGGCCGATGGATATTGCAACCCGGTTACCCAAGGCTTTGCCTTGGGCTGACAGAATCGGCCCTACAGGCCGGAAGACTGACATTTGGAAACGCCTGCATTTTCAAGATGTGCGTGTTTGAACTGCATGATAGCGCAATTTCAAAACTGGCGCGTCGGGCTGGCACGATAACGTGCCAATCACCCCGCTTAACTCACAGAGCGCAGGAACAACTCTTCCAATGTTTCGTCGTCGCGGAGTAGTGCGCGGATCGCGACTTCGGAGAGGTCGGCCATCTTGTAGAAATTCAAGTTCGACCAACCGGGCGGCACGGTCACTCGCCATTCGCCGTGGCCGTTGTCGGCGAGAATGCTGACGCCTTCGCCTTCGAGTTCCGTGCGGAAACGGGCACCATCGCCCAAAATGCGAATCCGGAAGCGGTCGTTCCGCACCGCACACAGTTCGGCTACGGTGCCTTGCCCTCGCAACCGCCCGCCTGCCATTATCACCACCCGTTCGCACACCGCTTGCACGTCGGCGAGCAAGTGCGTGGATAAGATAATCGACTTGCCATGTTCCACGCCGAGTTCGCGAATGAGCTTGAGCATCGCATCGCGGCCCGCCGGATCGAGGCCGCTCGTCGGTTCATCTAAAAGCAACAATGGCGGGTCGTGAATGAGTGCCTGCGCGAGTTTCACACGTTGTTTCATGCCCGCAGAATAGTCTTCGACGCGGCGGTAACGGGCTTCTTCGAGTTGCAAGTAACTCAGCACTTCATGCGCACGGCGTTGGGCGTGGCGGCGCGGCATTCCGCACAATTCCCCGGCGAAACTGACGAACTCGATCCCGGTCAGGCCCGGTACGAGTGCCTCGGCTTCGGGCATGAAACCGATTTGCCGACGAAGTTGCCAGTTGTTTGCGGCATCGCGATCACCGCCGAGCGATTGATCGAGTACGCGACCGGTGCCGCACGTCGGCGCGATCAGGCCCATGAAGATTTTCAGCAGCGTCGATTTGCCCGCGCCGTTCGGGCCGAGCAACCCGATGCGGCCGTGCGGCAGCGTCAAGGTGAGATCGCGAATGGCTGGGAAGCCGCCGAACTCGCAACGCAGATTTTGCACTTCTATGAGCGGTTGCATCCGTGCCTTGGCTTGCAGAATCAGGTGGTGTAGTCGGCGTTTAGCTTGACGTATTCTTCGGTGAGATCGCAAGTGTAAAACGTGCAGGCCGCCGTGCCGAGCGCGAAGCGGAGGTCGATGGTGATGTCGCGATTCGCCTTCAAGTAGCCCGAGACGGCCACCGCGTCGAACGGCAACGGCCGCCCGCGCTCGTAAAGCGAGAACGGGCCGATGTGCAGATATGCGACATCCGTTTCCTCGAACGGCACTCCGGCGTAACCGGCGGCGGAAACGATCCGCCCCCAGTTCGGGTCGGCACCGTAAATCGCGGTTTTCACGAGCGCACTTTCCGCAATCGCCTTGGCTATCGTTCGCGCTTCGTCGAAGTGACGACAACCATCGATTTGCAGTTTGATGAGGTGATTCGCACCCTCGGCGTCGGCGGCAATTTGTCGCGACAACGATTCGCACGCGGATGTCACGGCATCGCCGAACTCGGCGAGCGCCGCCCCGCCAAGCAGCGGTCCCGTGCCATTTGCCAGCAAGAAGACCGTGTCGTTCGTGCTCGTGTGCCCTTCGACCGAAATGCAGTTGAAGGTCGTTTGCACCGATTTCGTCAGGATTTCGTGGAGATCTTTCGGATCGACGGCGACATCGGTGAACAGGAAACCGAGCATCGTCGCCATGTTCGGGCCGATCATCGCGGCCCCCTTCGCGAAGCCGGTCAGCGTGCGGTCGCCGATCGTCCGCGTCACGGTTTTGATTTTGGTATCGGTCGTCAGTATCGCTTGGGCAGCGAAAAAGAAACCATCGATACCGGGCCGCGCGGCAGCGACCGCCTTCGGTATCCCCGCTTCGAGAATCGGCATCGGCAACAGTCGCCCAATCACCCCCGTCGACGCGACGAGCACCTGTTGCGGTGAGCACCCGACTCCGATTGCGGTCAGCTCGGCCATCCGTTCGGCATCGGCCATTCCTTGTTCGCCGGTGCAGGCATTCGCGTTGCCGGAGCAAACGACAATCGCCCGCGCATCGCTACGTGGCAAACGCGCGCGGCTGATGTGAACGGGGGCCGCACAGACGCGGTTCTGCGTGAACACCCCCGCCGCCGCCGCCGGTGTGTCGCTGATAATCACGGCCAGATCGCGCCGGTCCGGCTCCGTGCGCAAACCGGAAACGACACCCGCATAACGATAGTTCCGAGGTAGCTGCCATTCGCTCATTTGCACATCGTATCAATCGCCGAAGACGGAGCCAGTTCCACGCGACGTTTCGCCGCGACGAGGGCAACCCGTTACGGTATCGGCACCATCTTCGTGAATGGCGGCACGAACGCTTGCAGGGCCGTCAGTGCGCCGACGACGCAGGCGAGGAAGATACTGTGCCAGATCACGGCACGGAAGATGTCTGCCTCTTTGCCGATCTGATTCGTGCCGGCCGTCGCGACGCAGATGCTTTGGGCGTCGATCATTTTCCCCATCACGCCACCGGTGCTGTTCGCGGTGCAGATGAGTACCTCGGCTTGCGGCAAGGTGAGGTCCGGCAGCACGCCGGTCCTGTAGACTTCGCCAGCGGTGATCTTTTGCAAGCTGCCGAACAAGGCGTTACTGCCCGCGTCGGTGCCCGTGAGGAAGACGCCGAGCCAGCCCAGGATCGCCGCGAAGAACGGGTACAGCACGCCCGTTTCGGCGAAGGCGACACCGAGCGTGGCGTCGATGCCCGCGTACTTCGTCACGTAGCTGAGGCCGAGCATACACGCGATCGTCGGGATCGGAACTTTCATCTGCACGATCGTTTTGCGGAAGACTTTCTTCATCATCGGCAGGCTCGCGCCGAGCAGCACTGCGGAGAACATCGTGGCAATGAACACGGGCGTGCCGGGGGCGGTCACCCACGGGAATTTGAAGATCGCCTCTTCGCGTTTCTCATCGTAGGTCGCGTTGAGCTTTTGCAGCCGTTTCGCCCGTTCGACCTCTTTGTGCAACGTCGGCACGCTTTCCGTGTACGTCGTTTTCACCCCGGCGAAGGCGAGTGGCCCCTTGCTGCCGTCCGCCTTCGGCCATGTTTCCATCGTGCGGATCGTCCCGGCAACCGCGAGGCAAAGCGACATTAGCAAGAACGGCGACCACGCCTTCGCCACGATCCACGCGGTCAGAGGCTTCTCCGTGCCGTGCGCTTTCAGGTCTTCGGAGAAGTCGATATCGGCGTGTTCGCAGGCAATCGGAGCTTCCATGGAAGGCTTGGCCACCTCGGCGGGGAACTTCCATTCGTCCTTCGGCTTCCAGACGAAGCGCAAGAACAGCGCGAGCGTAATCAGCGAGAACAGCCCGCCGCCGATGTCCGTGAGCGGCCAAACGACCAAGCCGGGAATCCAGACGTGCATCGTCGCGAAGAAGTACTGGAAGATCGCGAACGAGCCACCGCCGACGGCGAGCGCGGGCCAAACATCGCGAGTCTGCTTCCAGGTACACATGCACTTCACCATGTAAAGCGGGATGATGCACGACAGGATCGGCAGTTGGTGCCCCGCCATCACGCTGAGCGTATCGGGGTTGATGCCCGTCACTTGCCCGAGCGTCAGCGTCGGTACGCCGAGGCCACCGTAACAAACGGGCGAGGTGTTCGCGATCAGGCAAATCACGGCCGCACGCAACGGCGGGATGCCGAGGCCGACGAGCATCGCGCCGCAGATCGCCACCGGCGAACCGGCCCCCGCTGCGCCTTCCATGAAAGCACCGAAGCAGAAGCCGATCAGGATCGACTGCACTCGGGCATCGCCGCTCAGCCCCGCAATCGAACGGCGAATGATGTCGAATTGCCCCGTTTCCACGGTGAGATTGTAGAGCAGCATCGCGGCAAACACCGTCCAGCCGATCGGCAGCAGCCCGAAGATCGCGCCGTGAACGAACGACCAAGACGCCATCTGAACGGGCATGCCGTACACGAGCCACGCGATCAGCACGGCCACGATCGCACCCACGGCACCGGCCCCGCTCGCAACCCAGCGCCGCCCAACGAGCAGGTAAAACAGCACGAGCACCGGCAACGCCGCCACAACCGTGGATGCAAAGCGATGGCCGAGCGGGTCGAGATCTTGCGTATACGTGGCAGCGAACAGCATGATGGGGAGAACCTGCAACACCGGGAGGGTAGGAAATGAGATGCTACCAACCCCCACCCCAGACGCAAGCGATTAGTGCCGGAAGTGCAAAATCGCCTCGCCAGAATCGACGTAAGTCAGAATTGCGGAGCGTCCAAAACTGTTTTTTGGGGTGTTTTTTCGGTTTTCGGGGGCCAAAATGGCCGCTTTTTGATCGAAAACAACTGATCTATCTTCCGTATCTCGAACTCGAATAGCGGGTTATGTCGAGTGCTCTCGATTCGCGAATCGGCGCAAGTGGCGACATTCTCACGACACTTGGAGACACTCTCACGACACTTCGCGACATTCTCACGACACATGGAGACACTTTCACGACACTTCGAGACACTTCTGCGCACGTCGTAAAAGTCGACTTGCGTCGGATCGCCTTGGATTTTTTGACTGTGCGAATTCGTGTGGGTGACGCCATTCATCGCACTCCGAACGATCTTAGTTAGTTCCTGCCTCGTTAATGTGAAGTCGGGCTTTCGCCAGTGACAGTTTTGTTCTGGTTTCTGTTGCGTTGATGCACCAAACAGGCTTTTTTCACAATCGTAATGCTTCAGAAGGGGTATCGGATTGTAGCCAAGGATTGAGCGAAGCTCAACCTGTGGGCTACATGCATACGAAGCCGCTACTATTTGCAACCGTGTGCTGGTTCCGCTCCCTCGGTCTGTAGCAGCATCTTGTTCGACTTCTGAACTGTGACCTTACGGCAAAGCACCATACTGAAGATGGATGAGCCACTGTTTGAGGGCAACAATTGCCGACTGTTTCGCGTCAAGGAGGCATTCGACGCCATGTGCGTGTGTAGTGCAACCTCCCTCTTCGGAGCCGCCAGGAAAGCGAATCCTATATCGCCCTTCCAAGCAACTCTTTAAGAACGGATTATGCGGTTCGACCCCATCGGGGTAAGGAACGGTTTCAATCTCGATTGGCGTTGGAATCCCAAGGCTCTCTGCCGCGTGAGCAAGCCCGTCAAGCTCTTCGTGAATCCCCACAAACGGGTTGTCGCTGTGGCTTAGCGCGTTGATGATGGAGTGCGCGTGACACGAGAACCGCTTTGCGAGATCGGTTGCCGGGCTGCCGGCGAACTGCGCGGCCGTTCGCTTGTAAAGTTCGTCACGCCATCTTCTCACCTCATGCTCACGCAAACCCTTGGACAGCCGTGGGATACTGTCATACTCATCATGGTGCTCCAAGCAAAGGAATGCAAGGTTGTCCTCTGCAAAGTTCTCGTTTTTCCCATCGAGATGCGCGAGTTGGCCCTTCTTGACAACGTCCTCACCCTTTAGCCCTAAGCACAGGCAGCAGCGTCGGCGACTCTTCAGGAAGATGCTCACCTGCGTCGCATCTGGGATCGTTTTTCTCGCCATGAATCCGTCTCCGCACATCCGGCAAACTAAAATGAAATCGACAGGATGGTTTATCTCGACAAGAGACCGAGCGAATGGACGCGTCGCCATACCGGCACGATGTTGTTCACGTCGGAGTCCGGGCGGTGGCTACCTGTTGTAATCGGGAAACCGCAGCTTGAGTCGCTCGACCGTGGACCGCCATTTGGGTGTCGTCGGCTTGCAGACGCTGTGCTGACTCCCGAACAGCCCGACTTCTTTTACGGCCTGCTCCAGTGGGACGGTTTGCAGCCAACGCACCGGGACAAAGTACTCGCACTGTTCGGGATCGTAACTCTTGTGGTACCCGCCTCCTTTGGCCGCGTCGAGCACGGGCACCACGACGACGATCTGGTGGCTCTGGTTGAGTGCCTCCTCGTCGAACTCCTGTCCGAACCGCTTCTTAATTCTGGTTCATCCGACAAGTGCGTACTCGGCCAGGTGGATCGCGTAAATGCGTAGCTGGAAGAATTCCTGGTCGCGGTAGCCGTAGGCTTGGCGTT
>JAYVXI010000076.1:0-7058 GCA_043785305.1 Limnoglobus sp.
TCCACCTGATGCTCAACCGACTCGAACCGAAAAACGAAACGGCCGAGTTTCAATACCGAACCGCGGCATAAACCTACATATGGGACAGTCACTGAGCGCATCCACCCGCGGCTAACCCCATCCAGAGCGTTCGGATGCAATTCGCGTCGGTTCGGTATGTTGCTTCGTGAGACGGAAGGGTTTATAAAGTGCCGATGCGAAGCGAACGCGACAAGATGCTTGCGGGCGAACTGTATTACTCGCTCGACCCGGAACTGGCGACGGCGCGGGAACGGGCACGCGATTTGTGCCACGCCTTCAACGCCACGCGGGAATCGGAGTCCGAGACTCGCAAGAAACTCCTGTTGTCGTTACTCGGCTCCGGTGGCGATAGCGTTTGGCTGGAGCCGCCGTTTCACTGCGATTACGGCACGAACATCTTCCTCGGCGAGCGCGTGTACTTCAATTTTAATTGCGTCGTGCTCGACGTCTGCCGCGTCGAAGTCGGCGATTTCACGCTGTTCGGGCCGAACGTGCAAATCTACACGGCCACGCACCCGATGAACGCGGAGTTGCGCCGGAAGCAAGAGTTCGCGAAGCCGATCGTTATCGGTTCCGATGTCTGGGTGGGCGGTGGGGCGATCATCTGCCCCGGCGTCACGATCGGTTCGCGAACCGTCATCGGCGCGGGCAGCGTCGTGACGCGAAGCATCCCCGATGGCGTGATGGCCGCCGGCAACCCGTGCCGCGTGATTCGCGCGATAACCGAGTAAAACGCCACTCGTTGATGCCTTGTTCGCGTTGCAAAAATGTGAACTATCTTCTATTTGCGCCGCTCGGGAAACCGGACGATTCGTTCGCCCCTTACTCATTTGAAATCTGGAATGCTTCGCCCAACCGATGCGTATCCGAAAGTCGAGACTGCGCCCGCGTTAAGCCAAACCCCGTTGCCCATGAAACCGGCCCCCCGTACCCTCGGGCGCGTTCCGGCTCTGGACGGTTTGCGGGCGCTCGCGATCCTCGCCGTCTTCGGCGTTCACCTCCAATGGACGATCGGCGGCAACGGCGTCACCGTGTTCTTCGCGCTCAGTGGCTTCCTCATCTCGGCAATCTTGCTCGAAGAAATTGAACGCACGGGGCGAATCCAGCTCGGCAGGTTCTTCGTGCGCCGCGTACGGCGACTGCTGCCCGCACTGCTCGCGTTCCTCATCGTCGATGCCATCTACATCGCGTGTTGTTACACCGGCTGGGACCGCAAGGCGATGCTTATGATGGCGGCACTCACACCGTTCTACGCGAATAATTGGCTGATCGGGTTGCGTGCTGTTTCGGACAATCACCTATCGCACACGTGGTCATTGGCGGTCGAGGAACAATTTTACCTCGTTTGGCCGTTCGTACTGCTGTTCGTCGTTCGCCTCGCGGGAATTCGCCGTGCGGGGTTCGTCGTGTTGGTGCTGGCGGTGCTGGCCGTCGGTTGGCGGTTCGCAGTCGCGGCGATGGGTGGCACCGAGTACCGCATCTACAACGGCACCGACACGCGAATCGATGCGGTGCTGTTCGGGGCCGCCACCGCATTCGCGTTCCGCTATCGCGTGTTGCCCCAATCGCGTGCGTGGTGTTACGTTGCGGGTATCGCCTGCCTCGCGCTGGTGCTGCATCTGTTCGCAGGCATCGGTGCCTCCGAGCGTTCGCTGTCGTTGCTTTGCCTCGGCGGTTACGCGCTCGCTGCGATGTTGTCGTGCGTGGCGATCGTGTTGCTCGCGGAAGGTCGCGGCGGCATCGCCGGTCGCTGGCTCGCGTTCCCGCCACTCGTCTACATCGGCAAACTTTCGTACGGTTTGTATCTCTGGCATTACCTCATCTTCGATGCGATTCACACGCAGTTCCCCACGCTCGATCCCGTCGCAGCCATTGCGCTGAAACTCCTGTTAACGAGCGTGGCTGCAGTCATCAGCTATCACGTCATCGAGCGACCGTTCCTGACGCGAAAGTGACGATTCATGCGTCAAACTCCACCGCCAGAAGTGTAACTGTACGCGAGAAAGACTTGTGATGTGGGCTTGTAAACGTACAAAACCACTCGTTCGCAATTTGAAAACCTCCCCGCGTCGTCTGGAGTACCGCAAATGTTTCGCCGAATTCTCCTTGTGATGGCTCTCGTCATGATTGCAACCCCCGCCGATGCCGCTGAGAAGACGGGCTTCCTCGAGAAGTCTTTCAAGAACGCCGACGGCAGTGAGTCGCCGTACATCGTGTTCGTGCCCGCCGATTACGACGGCACGAAGGAACTGCCCGTGATTCTGTTCCTGCACGGTGCCGGTGAGACGAAGGGCGGGTCGAAGATGCCTGCCGATCAGGGTATCGGGACGCACATCAAAAAGGTCGCGAAGACGTTCCCGTTCCTGACGATCATTCCCCAGGCGGAAGACCTCAAAACGCCTGTGGTCAAGCGTTGGCAGTCGGGTTCACCCGATGCCGAACGCTCGCTCAAGATGCTCGAAGCGACGATGAAGGAATACAAGTCCGATGCGAAGCGCGTCTACCTGACGGGCCTGTCGATGGGCGGGTTCGGCACGTGGAGTCTGGCGGCAGCGCACCCGGAAAAGTGGGCGGCGATCGTCCCGATCTGCGGCGGCGGCAACCTCAAAGACGCGGAGAAGATCAAGGACGTGCCCACGTGGTGCTTCCACGGCGACAAAGACACCGCCGTGAAGGTCGAACTTTCGCGAACGATGATCGATGCGATCACGAAATCGGGCGGCAAGCCGAAATACACCGAATACCCCGGCGTCGGCCACAATAGCTGGGATGAAGCCTACGCCACCGAAGAACTCTACACCTGGATGCTCAGCCACAAGTCGAAGTAATGCCTCCCATGGTATCACCATGGGCTACGTGAGCGGTCCTTTCAGGACCGAAGAACCAGCAAAACCCGACACTGAAGGTGCCGCTCTACCAGCCCATGGTGGAACCATGGGATAGGTGAATACCCTCGAAAACCAGTCGTGGCGAGTCTTCGAGACGCGACGCAATCGGCCACGATGACAATGTGTGCGGCCCCCATCCCATGGTATCACCATGGGCTACGTGAGCGATCCTTTCAGGACCGAAGAACAGAACCGACACGGAAGGTCACGATAACGCGACTTCCAACTGACGTTGCCCTACAATACACGCCGTGGGGCTACACTTTTTTCACCAACGATACCAGGGGATTGCACACATGACACCTGCCAAGAAACCGAACCGTCGTGGGTTCCTCAAAACGGGGGCGGTCGCGGGCGGCGCGCTGACCCTGACCGCGCAGAGTTACGCCAAGGCGGCGGGCGCGAACGGCAAAATCAACGTCGGGTTCGTCGGCGTCGGCGGACGGTGCCAACAGCACCTCGACATTCTGTTGCTCATGAAGAAACTCGGCAAAAACGCTGAGCCATACGCCGTCTGCGACGTGTGGGATGGCGATCAAACGAAGGGTGCGGGCAAGGGCCAGGGGTTATTCCCGTCGGCGAAACGTTGCGGCATTCCCGAAGGCGATAAGACCCGCGTTGCCCGCGATTACCGCGCCTTGCTCGACAACAAAGACATCGACGTGATTGCCGTGGCGTCGCCCGATCACTGGCACGCGAAGCAAGCCTGCGACGCGATGGAAGCCGGCAAGCACGTCTATTGCGAAAAGCCGATGACGCGAACAATCGACGAAGCGCAAGCCGTCGTCGACACCTGGAAAAAGACCGGCATGGTCATGAGCGTCGGCGTGCAAAGCATGGCCGACCCGACCTGGTTGAAGGCGAACGAACTCATCCGCAACGGTCGGATTGGCCACGTCGTGCAGGCGCAAACGCGATATTATCGCAACTCGAACGTCGGCCAATGGCGATATTATTCGCTCACGAAATCGATGAACCCGAAGACGATCGACTGGGATACGTTCCTCGGGCACAAGTCCGAATTCCTCGGTCGGCCGATCGGCCCGAAGCCCGAGGAAGTGCCGTTCGATCGCTCGGTTTACGCACAATGGCGCTGTTACTGGCCGTTCGGCGGCGGCATGTTCACCGACCTTTTCGTGCATCAAGTGACGCACCTCATCACGGCGATGGGCGTGCGATACCCGCGGCGCGTCATCGGTGGCGGCGGCATCTACTTCGAGTACGACACCCGCGATGTGCCCGACGTGGCGATGGTGTGTGCGGACTACAACGAAGGCTGCCAGATGTTCGTCACCGCATCGATGGTGAACGACTACCCGATCGACGAGTGCATCCGCGGTAAGACCGGCACGATCAAGTTCATCCCGAAGAGCGGCGACCTGATGGCGGGCTTCGAGATCATCGAGCAGAAGACCGGCCAAGCGCGCGGCCCCGGCGATGCCGGTAAAGACAAAGGCGAATTCGTCGAAGGCGGATTCGTGGTGCCAGCAGGTACGGAAAAGGAAAACGTCAACGTGCATTTGACGTACGCACTGTGGGAGAACTTCCTGAAGCACGTGGAAGCGAAGAACCAGGGCACGCTCAGTACGCCGGAACTCGGCGCGGCTGCGTTCAGCACCGTGAACATGGGCGTGCTCAGCTACCGTTCGGACAAGGCGCTGTACTGGGATGCCGAACAGCGCAAGCCGATCGACGGCAACGGCACGTGGGCGGCGAACTGGGAGAAACGCAGCAAGGAACGCGGCAAGCCGAACAACATCATCGGCTGGCAAGCGGGCGACAAAGGCAACTTCTTCGACTTCGACGCCGACGCGAAGGCCAAAGAAGCGAAAGAGTACATGAAACTCGCCGGCCCGTGGATCAACGGCAAAGACCCCGCCGGGGAGTAATTTGTTGGTAACCGAAACACGCGAGCCGCGCCGAGGTTTTCTCGTCGCGGCTGGCTCGTCAATTCACACGCCTTCGGCGACCGTCGTTCCACCCACGGAACCCGTTGTCCCGTCCGGGTCAAACCCAAAATGAATGAAGTGAAAGGGGCGACTTCACGAGGCGGAAGAGTTACGCACTCACACCGAAGACCGTGAATGCACGCGCTCGAGTTTCATGTGCTGTTTGCTCGGCACTCGGACTTTCTTCGCTAAGCCGAGGATCGCCAGAAGTCGAATCATCCAGTAGCTGACATCGAGTTGCCACCAGAGCAGCCCGTGTCGTGCGGACGTGGGGAAGGCATGGTGGCTATTGTGCCAGCCTTCGCCGAGCGCCAGAATGCCGAAGACGATGTTGTCGCGGCTTTCGTCGCGGCTACGGTAGCGCCTTTTGCCCCAAATGTGGCACGCCGAGTTCACGCTCCACGTCACGTGGTGAACCAGGAAGATGCGTACCAGGCCGCCCCAGATCAGCCCCGTCCACGCGCCCGCCCATGTGCCGGAAATGAGTCCGCCGAGTGCGAACGGAATCGCGAGGCCGAGTAACACCCACAAAATGTACAATCGCTCGGCGACCCGCAGTGTCGGGCTGGCGTTTAAGTCTTTGACGTAGCGCTCGAGGTTTGGCGGATCGGCGAGGAAGGCGAACCCGATGTGCGAGTGCCAGAATCCGCGCAAAAATCCGATGACGCCCGTTCCCGAATGGTGAGGCGAATGAACGTCGTCCGGCGTGTCGCTGTGTTGGTGGTGACGGCGGTGCAACGCCACCCACTTCATCAGACTGCCTTGCAGCGCGAACGAACCGGTCACAGCGAGAAGGAATTTCACCGGCATCGACGTCTCGTACGAGCGATGGACGAACAGCCGGTGGAAGCCGATCGTGACGCTACCGGCGGTCAGGACGTACATACCCGTCATCAAGGCAAAATCGAGCCAATTGAAGCCATTTCCCCAGATGAGAACACCCGCAGCAATCACCCCCGCGAACGGGATCATGATGCCGAAGAACGTCGCAATGCGGCCCCATAGCGACAACGGCTCTATCGGAGTATCCGATTCGATCGTTCGCTCTTCGTGCCATTCCGTGGCCGTTGAAGTGATATCCATCGTACCCCAATAAAAAGTCGGTTAGATAATCCGCAATTCTATGATAGGGATAGCCGCAAGACAATTCCCAGAAATGGGTACGGTTCAAATCGAGGCAGTTTTGGGTAGCCGGTGCATCTCGCCCAGTGCGGGCCAACTGTGCCAGTTGCGCCGTCGGCATTCCACGCGGTGCGGCATCGAGGATCACCGTGCCAGCCACGACTTTCGCCGTGTCCAGTTTCCGCACCAGTTCGGTCGCTTCCGAGTAACCGGCCCCCTTTGGATTCGGTGCTGGTGGGTGGCGAGAATGAAAATGCAGTCTAAAGTGAGTCGAGAAGGCGATCGTAATCGGCGTGACTGCCGACCCAAAACCAGATCACCATGCCTCCATCCAAAACTCCAACGGCACGATAACCGATCCCGATCCGCACAGAATACGTCGGAGGCGGAGTGTAGACCTGCTTGAATCGTAAGCCTGGGTAGGACGGATTGACGCGGAATTGACGATACGCCGCCCGTGCCTGCCGACGAACTGCCGCCGGGAGCGTGGCCAGCAGATCCCGAAACTGTCGCGTCGTTCGGGAATTCACAGCGACTCCGCATCGAGTGGCACGGTTTCTCCTGCCCGGTGTTCGACGAGGGCTTGCGTTGCCAAGCCAGCCAACCGACTGCCGGTTGCAGTCATAGCCCGGTCAAAGGCGTCCTCGGCCGCCAACTCGTCCATGAGCCATGCCGCTACGGCATCCTGTTCATCTGCCGGCAAAGCCGCGAGCGTCGTGAACGCTTGCTGAAGAAGTGGAGTCATCGACGGTCGCCCTCAATTGAATGATACCACGGCTGCCCAACTCAATCGTGATCAGGTGGGTTTATAATCCATATGTGATAGCGTACCACGTCTGCGGAAGGTTATCCAGGCTCTTAGGCGAGCGGGTGGGCGTCAGCCCCCTGATTCTTCCTGCTTCGTGGGCAATGTTCATTTCGATGTGACTGTGTCATCCGTACGCATTGCGAAACGGCGGTGGCGGGATCAGTGGGCTTACGCGCAATGCCGGTGACTTAAGGCGCAAAGTGAGAGCTTCCAAGCTATTCTGACGTTTACGAAGACCTCAGATCGCAAGGAAGCTCTCATGATTGATGC
>JAYVXI010000077.1:0-6994 GCA_043785305.1 Limnoglobus sp.
TAGCATCAATCATGAGAGCTTCCTTGCGATCTGAGGACTTCGTAAACGTCAGAATAGCTTGGAAGCTCTCACTTTGCGCCTTAAGTCACCGGCATTGGCTTTAAGCCATGCCGCCGCCGCATCCTTGAGGTGCCAGGCTTCGAGTTTCTTGTCGAGCGGCGCGATCGTCTCGAACAGTGCTGCGCCTTCCTTAAATTTCTCGGCCTTGACATACTGCTGGGCGAGCAAGGCGAGTTCGGGCAGATCCTGTTTCTTGCCTTGTTTCTTCTCGGCTGCTATCAGCATCTCGCCATATTCGACGCTCTTTTCCGGGTCGCGTTTGTAAGTGGCGTAGGCATCGGTTAGCACGTACAACAAGGCCCAGTCTTCGGGCGTCTTCTTGGCCCGTTCTACATAATCCTTGAGAGCCACATCCATTTTCCCACGCCGATGGATGAACGAGAGTAGCGCCCTTCGGGAAAGCGACCGTTCCGCCGCCTGCTCGCTGTTCGTCAGGATGTACTCGGTTGCGGTCTGCATCGGCTCGATCTCTTGCAACTCTCGGTACGGGATCAGCAAGGTCCGGTTGACCTTCAGCCGGTAGACATCGGTTTTGGCCAGTTTCAGCGCAGCTTCGAGAGGCTCCCGTGCGGCGGCGAGGTTGCCGTCGTTGATGAAAGTCACGCCCGCGTTGTAAGCGGCATCGGCAGTCGAGTACGAGACTTGTGCAGATGCCGGAGGAACATATGCCAGCGACGCTAGCAGAGAAAGAAGGCTGCCGAACGCCCACCCGCGCAAGTGGGCCGTGCTGAGTGAACGGGAAACGAAGGGGAAACTGGGCATCGCAAGAACCTCGGTGAGAGAAATGCATCCGATTACGAAAAGTAACTTATGCCCAAGTCGCAAGTCCGCCTATAGTCCGACATCGATTCTCGAAATTTTGGATGTCACGCAGATTATCTGGCTATCCGATTCAACCCGCACGACCGAATCTGCCGATGAGAGTACAAATCTCGCCGTCCCCGGATGGAGCAGTGTCATGCGTTGGAATCCACTTTCGCAAATAGTCGTCGGTTCCGCGCTGATGGCGTCGCCCGTGGCGGCACAGGAACCGGTCGACCCGGCGCTCGTCGACATCCTTCAGACTCAGGCACAAACGCCGCAACCGGCAACGCGGCCGACGCCGCAACCGGCAACGCGACCCGGTACGACGGCACCGATTTCGGCTGGAAATCCGTTGTCGGGTACGGGCGCTGCGCCGTCTGGCACGTCGATTCGCACGTCGTCGTTCCCGATGATGATGGGGGATTTTCAGTCGCCGTTCGCGTTTTCGCCGTACCTCGTGGGCACGCAACCGAACGGACAGCGCATCACATTGTTGCCGGGTCAGAGCGCGACGTTCCCGACGGGTACGGTTTTCAACCAACCGGTGTCGGCGTTCAGCGTGCTGACCGTGCCGAACCCGCTCGACATTCGCGGCGGGCAACCGGGCCTACCTGCGAAGGTTCCGCCGTTCATCACGGTGGTGCAACCGAACGCGAGCGGCTTGGCAACCGGTCAACCGAGCGCCACGGACGTTCTCGTTCGCGGCGGCAGTCCGATCGCGCACGCGGGTGCGATTCCCGTCAATGTCGCACGCGGTTCGTTCAAAATCGGCGAGAACGAAAGCCCGCGACCGACGGATCGCATTTACGCGACCTATAACTTTTTCTACGACGTGAACAACAGCCTGCGCGTGCCGGGTACGGCGATTACCAACGTCCATCGGCAGACGCTCGGCTTTGAAAAAACCTTCCTCGAAGGCGATGCGTCGATCGGTTTCCGGCTACCGCTAGTTCAGATCGGCGGGCCGGCCAACATCAACAGCCAATCGGTCGGCGACCTCAGCATCATCTTAAAATTCGCCTGGATCAACGAGCCAGTGCAAGAAGTCAACGGCTATCGCACCGGCGGGAACGTCCTCTCGACGGGTGTGGTCTTAACGACCCCCACTGGCGGTAAAACGGTGTTCTCCGCGCAAGATCCGAATATTCACCCGACGGTCATTCAGCCGTTCGTCGGCGGCATCCGCACGCTCGGCAACGCCTACGTGCTCGGCTTCTCGTCGATCGCCGTGCCGACCGACAGCCGCGATACCACGTTCCTTTTCAACGATTTGCAGGTCGGTTACCAACTCTACCAGGATCGCACGGGAACGCGGTTTCTGCGTTCGATTACGCCGATCGCCGAGGTCCACGTGAACACGCCGCTCAACAATCGCGGGATTCGTTGCCTGCCGATTGGCATGTCGGACATCGTCAGCTTCACGACCGGCACCACGCTCGGGTTGGGGCAGCGTTCGTACCTGAACCTCGGTACCAACGTACCCGTAACCGGCCCGCGACCCTACGGCGTCGAAGCGCTGATTCAGTTCAACTGGCAGTATTAAACGGTACCCGATTCAATACGTCACGCGGATGAGGAACAACCCGCCGGGTGGGGCGGTGGGGCCGGCGATGCCGCGATCCATGCCGTCGATGACCGTTTGCATGTAGTCTTCGGGCCAGTAGCCGCGGCCGATCTGGTACAGCGTGCCCGCGATGGCTCGCACCATGTTGTACAGGAAACCATCGGCTTCCACGTCGATCCAGAGGCATTCGCCGAAACGGCTGACGGCGAAGTGTGTGATGGTGCGAATGCTCGTGAGGCGATTCGGGTAATTCGTTTCAAAACAGCGAAAATCGTGCCGCCCGAGCAACACTTGGCCCGATCGGTGCATCCGTGCGGCATCGAGGATTCGCCGCGGCTGCCAGGCGTACTTTCGCAAGAACGGATCGGGTATGTGCGTGTCGTTGATGACGTAGCGATAGAGCTTGCGGACCGCGTCCGAATTCGCATCGAACGACTGCGAGACTTCCTCGCACGCCGTGATCGCGATGTCTTCCGGCAGCTTGGAATTCAGGGCTTTGACGAGTTTGGCCGGAGCGATCTGCGTGGCCGTGAAGGCGTTGAACACCTGCCCGACGGAATGCACGCCGGCATCGGTTCGCCCGCTACAGTTGATGCGCACCCGCGCTTCGAGCGTGATTTCGCTGAATGCCTTTTCGATCGTTTCTTGCACCGTGCGATAGCCCGGTTGCGTCTGCCAACCGGAGAAGTCGGTGCCATCGTACCGCACGGTGAATTTGAGATTGCGCATCGCCTACTTCACGATGCCGCGTCGAATCAGTTCGAGCGCGCACTGCACAGCGTTCGTGGCCGCCCCTTTTCGGAGGTTATCCGCGACGACCCACAGGTTGATCGCGTTCGGGTTCGATGGGTCCAAGCGTACGCGGCCGACGTAAGTATGATCGGTGCCCGCCGCGTGAATCGGTTGCGGGAACTCGCCGAGTAGCTCGTCCATCAGCACGACACCGGGTGCGTTCGCGAGTACCGCCTTCGCTTCGGCAACGCTAATGGGCCGGTCGAATTCGAGGTTGATCGACTCGCAGTGCGCGATCTTCACCGGCACGCGAACGCAAGTCGCCGAGACGCCGATCGCGTCGTCGCCGAGGATCTTTTTCGTCTCGTTGACGACCTTATTTTCTTCCTCGGTGTAACCGTTCGGGTCCAATGTCCAGTCGAGGGTAATCACGTTGCCAGCAAGCTGCGCACGGTGTGCGGTCGGTGCAGGAACGGGCTTGCCACTGGCGTAGGCACCGAGTTGCGTTTCAAAATCGGCGAGGCCCTTTGCACCTTTGCCCGAAGACGATTGGTACGTCGAGACGATGATGCGCTTCAACTTCGCGAGTGCCATCAGCGGCTTCACGGCCACCGTGAGCGGGATCGTCACGCAGTTCGGGTTTGCGACGATCCCCTTCTTCGCGTGGTGCAATTCTTCGGGGTTCACTTCCGGCACAACGAGCGGGCAATCGGGGTCCATTCGCCATGCGGAGGAATTGTCGACGACGATCGCACCGGCCTTCGCGGCAATTGGCGAAAACTCTTTGCTGACACTCGATGGCGTCGAACTGAGAACGATCTGCACATCCCGGAAGGCATCCGCGTGAATCGCTTCCACCGTGTACGATTTCCCCGCGAATTCGACGGTCTTGCCCGCCGACTTTTCGCTCGCCAGGAACCGAATCGTCTTCACGGGAAACTTCTGTTCGATGAGCACCCGACGCATCAAGTCGCCCACGGCACCAGTCGCACCCACCACCGCCACGTTCACGCCCACGGGATCACTCCTGTACAGAAACAACAACAGCCTGCACACATTTTACGAATGCGTGCAGGCTGACAAGTGCGCCCGTTCGTCAAACCCGTACTCAGTCGCCGGAGTAGGGGAAGGTCGTATCGGCGAGGAAGCCGAGTTGGAACTTCACTTTCGCGGCATCCCACACCGTTTGATCGAACGGCGCGACTGAAAGCTTATCGACGGGCGTTCGCGTCTCGACGTGGCCATCGACGAACGCGACGTTGGCGACCCGACCCGCATACCGGAAGTGCGTTGCGGTCACCGCATACGGCGAATAGGCGTACGTCGTACCCGGCGTCGTGTATGGCCCCGGTGGAACCGCGAGGTGCGGCGAACCGAAGTAGCCACCGAACGGCTCTTCGAGTGCGCCGCTGGATTTCAGCAACACGGTTTCGGTGAACATAAACGTCTGCGTCGTCGCGAAATGCAGAATCCGCTTGTCGGCAATGTGGCGGTTGTAGGCATATCCGGCAGTCAGGCCGTTATACACTTTGGCGATCGGGTACGAGTCGAACTTCGGGCAGGTCGTCACCTTCGTGTTGTTCTCGTAGTACGTCGTGAGGACGCCGTTCTGCGGGTCCGTAGAGATAATGTTGTACGGGGCACTCGTGTTGCTGACGGTGCTGCCGAACCAGTAGCGGCCCTTCGGGTAAAACACCGTTGTGTCGGTGTGCGGCGGCAACTTTTGGAACGCCGATTCGTAGTTCATCGCGGCGAGCGAGAGCTGCTTGAGGTTGTTTTGCCCCTGGGCGCGGGCGGCGGCTTCGCGCACCTTTTGCACAGCGGGGAGGAGCAGGCCGATCAAGATTGCGATGATCGCAATCACGACGAGCAGCTCGATGAGAGTAAACGCGCGACGGGGCTTCGAGAAGCGAGACACGAGAGAACCTTTCTGCCGGTGCCGGGCAAGAATTGGGCGTCGACGACCCGGCAGCGGCAGACCCCGTACGCACGAAGCGAACGGGAACTAGCCTGACCGGTAGCCTGAGTCCGAGGCCCCGAACCAACGCCACGACAGGCAGGTCTTCTGGCTAACGGCTACGAGCGCGATTCGGATGGCCTTCCCGCTTGCGCAGTGGCATTTCTCCGAACCGCTCGCCGATTACAGCAGCGGCCCTGCGCCGGATTCGCACCGGCTTCCCTTTTCACCTCAATGGCACGACGGCCACCGAGAACCTGTCGGGAGATAAGGGTATATGGAAGCAGAGACGACTGACAACCGAAATGCGGACGTTGAGGATTCGCGCACTTTCCTCTTCCCTTCGCGGCCACTCGTCGGTATGCGGTCGCACTCGCTTGAGCGAATCCGCGTTTTGTGGGGGAATCGGCCATGCCGCGATCGATGCGTTTTAGTTCGGGGTTGGTTGGCCTCGTTGCGACGGCGACGTCGGCGTTTGCACAGTTTGCCGTGGATCGCCCGCCGGTGGCTGCGCCAGCGACCGGCCCCGCGCCGATTGTCGCGGCACCCCAAGTTCCCGTTGGCCCCGCCCCGATTGCGGCGACGCCACCATCGTTTGAACAAGCCACACGGGTGGAAGCGCGGCCAACCGTTGCCCCGAAAGCGATGGGACCGGCTCCTTCGACGCATCCGTGGTACGTCAAACCCGAAGTCGGCCAATGGATGATTCTGGTCAAGAGCTACTCCGATGGCGACGTCGAAGGCGATGGCGAAGGCCAAGCCAAAAGCATGGCGGAACGCCTCGCAAAGGAGATCCGCGAGACGTATCGCATTCCCGCGTATTTATTTGAAAAGGGATCCGAAGAGCGACGCCAGGAAGAAGCGCGTGTCGCACGGGAGACCGAGAAAAAGCGAGCGATCGAAGAGAAGGCGTTCCTCGATTTCAACAACCGGATGCGTGCCGAATCGGCTGCGAAGGGGATGGAATTCATGGAGTCCGCACCGCGTTACCTGATTCCTCGCGTGCGATTCAAGGCGCAATACGGCGTGCTGATCGGCGGCTGGAAAGACATGGAAACCGCACGCAAGGAACTCGACAAGATTCGCCAGTGGCAGCCACCGAAAGACCAATCGCTGATGGATCGCGGCTTCACGCTCGGCGAAAAGGGCGCGAACGGTGCGCGGGAGGGGCAGATCGCGTTCATGAACCCGTTCCTGACCGCGTTCGTCGTTCGCAACCCCGTCGCACAGATGGTGCCGACCGCCGAAAGTGGCAACGACCCGCAAGTCATTCGCATGAACCAAGCCGAGCCACTATCGGTGTTGAAGATTCAAAAGCCGTGGACGATCGTTGTGAAATCGTTCCACGCCCCATTGATTGAAGTGAAGGATAAAGACGCCGATTCGAGCATGAAATCGCGCAAGCCGACGTCGGCGCTACGCGATCAAATCGACCGAACGTCGGGCTTGGCGGTCAACCTCGCGAAGATGTTACGCGAGTTAAAACCGTCGGGTACGAATACTCCCCGCGCGGTCGAGGCGTACGTCCTGCACACGCTCAGTGGCAGCCTCGTTTGCGTCGGTCAATACGATTCGGCCGACGATCCGCGAATGCTCGCCGAACAGCAACGCCTCGAACTGATTCGCTTCAACGTGCAGGGCGATAACAGCACGATCTATCCGTTCGATCGTTCGTTCGTCGCAATGCGCGTGAAGTGAAAGCGCACATTGGCACGGTCTGGCGAAACGCGAACGGCCTTATTATCACAAAACGCGCCTTTGTCATAATAGACGGGGTGTCTATTTCTACTGTATCTTCGTGCTTTCTTGCCGCAAGGAATTGTGGGATAATCGTTTGCATTCGCTCGCGTTTTACGGGAGTCCGTCATGGACGAACG
>JAYVXI010000078.1:0-20690 GCA_043785305.1 Limnoglobus sp.
GGACAAGAAGCAACCCCGCCATAAAAAGCCCGAACAACCGACGCAAACCTATGCCGAAGCAACAGTTATCCTCTAATTCACCGGCATTGGGCGTAAGCGGGCGTAAGCGTGCCGTGGTAGCTGTAGATGGTTCACACGGCACGCTTACGCTGTGCCACTCGCCAGGTTTTGAGAATAAACGGTTGTCAAAGCGAGTGTTTCGGTTGGAATCGCGCAACTTCAAAAAGCGCAAGCAAGGGGAACCCACTGAAACTCCATGCCGTGCCTCGTTAGTGGAACGCGCAACCTTAGCTTGCGCGCGCAAGCGAGGAATGCTATCGTATCAGAGATAATGTCCATTTTTGTGGGTTCCCCTCGCTGCGCGTCGGGCTAACAATCCGATCCCGCGGTCACGGCCATCCGGCTGACCTGCACCCGCTACGCGGCCGACGCCGGTACGCTCAGCATGGACGTGTGGTGCGAAGTTGAGGACGAGGAATTTGGTGAGTCCGGCGAACTGGAGGGTACGCTGCGATGTCGAGTGGTGGAGTTGAGCGATAATAGATGGTAGGCCCGAAGGTATGCCGAATAAAGCACTACAGACGACCGGCAGGGATCAAACAGGAGGGTCGGCGGATGGGTTTCTTCGATAGACTGTTCGGTAAAAAGCCCAATGCCCCCGCCATACGCGGACGCGGCAAAGACGTTCTACCTCCGCCCGATTTCGATCGAGCCGTTGAGATGCAGCGGGCGTATTGGACGCACGATGCTGAGGAACAGGCCCAACTGGAGGCGCGGAGTGCCGATCCACTGGACTGGCGGGAACGGTTGCGGTTGCATCACCTGATCTGTCTCCAACGGCTGATCGCGGGTCCGGCTCGCGAGGCCACTTCCGAGAAGTGCCGCCAATCGGTACGAAGCCTGATCGCCACAGACAGCCCATACCGGCCGCAGTCGGCGATGATCTGGCAGGGACAGGCGGCGAACGGCAGTAAGCCGAACATGCAGGGCGAGTTCCTCAACCCGTCGCTCACACACCTCGGCTGCCTGGAAATCTACCGCGTCGATGCTGCGATCCACCCGTCTCGACTTCGTGGGTTTCAACGAGTTGTCCGGCGTGATGTTTGCATCACCGAACATGCTCCGCGCCGCGAAACTGTTCTACAACGATGGGCGGGACGAGATCGTCCTTTTCCCCATGCTTTATGGAACGACCTGGACCATCGGGAATGAACGCGAACGGGCGGGCAGCATGACCCGGTTCGTAGCCCATCTGGACGGTGAAGACGTTGGGGCGCTCGGGGCGTCAGGCATCGGCGTCGGACAGCAGGATTTTTCGGTTCGCAGTCTCGATGGCGGCAGTCTGTTCGGCCTCGGATCGGTAGCCGAAATCTCGTTCCCACTCGACATGCGAGATCCAGGCTTCGATGCGAAGGCCCGTGCTCGTGGCATCGACCCCGACGAGGTGCGCCGCAAAATGGGCAAGCCATAGTTCAATGGTGCTTACTTTCTTATGTAGCTGGCCTCTGTGAGGCCGGTGCCGAGGCAGCCTCTCCTCAATTGTCAGGCTTCCGGGGTCACAGACCCCAGCTACAAGAAGAGAAAGTAAGCACCATTGGGCCATAGTTTGCGGTTTGAAGGCCACCAAAAATTTATTCTTATCCAGAAAATCCTGTTTGTCCTGCCCAAAATAAGCAGAAGACAGGATTCGCAGGATTGACAGGATTAATTTTATAGTAGACTGAGGCGCGTGTAGGCGTTCCCATGTTTGTCGCTCACCCCGCTCCGATATTGGGGTGAGCATAGTCGTTCGGCACGAGGGCACTGTAGATGTTCGGCCTGTTCAAGCGAGGTGCTGGTAGGGGCGTGGCGAAGCCATCGCTCGACGCCGTTCGTTTCGACGTCACCGGGTATGCGTTTCAAGGCGAGCCGCAGGCAGGCAAGATTCGGGCTTGGCTCACACCAGAGGGCGACGGACTCGGGATGTTCTTCTTCCCAATGCCGCCAAACCTGCCCGCGAACGCCACGTCGGTCGAAGAGTTGGCCGCGTACTATCGCCTAATGATTGGTAACTCGGGCGGCAAACTGGTCGAGATTCGCGTGGTGGATGCGGGCGGCGGTCCGGCGATTCGCACCATCCTCTCGTTGCCAAAGCAGCCATCCGGCCGCATCTGCGTCGGCTCGCTCACCGTGCCGTTCCAGAACTTCAGTTTTGTAATCAAGTGCCAATGTGAGGAAGTCGGGCATACGGGCCTCAAAGCCGCTCTGCTACTCGATCGCAGCCTCGCGGCCGAAGAGCCAATGCCGGTTGAGGGCGGGCAGTTCCCCATTCCGGGCTTCGACGTAGACGACCCAAAGCACGATTCCGAGTTCCCGCACGATCCGGTTGCCCGCGCCCGTCGCGTGTTGGATCGTGTGGCCGGCTCACTCACGGTTGCAACGGAAGTCCGACAACTTCCGAGTTTTGCGCTCCCCCGGATGGATCTGTAGACCCAGGTACAATGACACTTCCTGAATTAAGTCAGTGCCATTGCACCCTGGGCTGCGAAACGAATCCGGAAAGTCATCCACCCACACGATTGCCCGCAGTCAAAAAATCGCAGGCGATCTGGCGTAAGTCGACTTTTGCGACGTGCATGGAGTGACCGGAAATTGTCGCATCCGGTCGATTTTGTGTCGTACTCGGTCGATTTCATGTCGTGCTCGGTCGATTTTGTGTCGCATTCGGTCGATTTTCGGTCGGTACTTACGGCGAGTGCCAATCGAATGACCATCGACGTAACCCACAACAGCAGTTTGAGCTACGGCAAAAACCCTCGAAACAAATCAGCGATTTGCGATCAAAAAGTGTCGTTTTGAGACGCGAAAATGGCAAAAAAACGGTTTTGGAACGTCCGGAATTGTGACTTACGTCGATTCGGTGCCCGCACAAATTGTACATTCTGCCGATTACGCCTCTCGCGTCGTCGCAATTTCTCTCGCCAAGCCAGTTCTGCCGACCGTGCGCGGGATTTTGAAGTAAGTTGCTATTGCGGATTATCTATCGCTCCGTTTTTCGACAGGCATTATGTCGTCACTCGTAACTACGACCGACCGGCCTTACACCAACAAGGCGGGCCTCGAACCGATACCGGGCTACCGGGTCATCGAGCCGCTCGGGCGCGGCGGTTTCGGCGAAGTGTGGCTGTGCGAAGCGCCCGGCGGTCTGATGAAGGCGATGAAATTCGTCGCCCCAGACCCCGATAGCGGTTCCGGAGCTTCGCTCGAACAAGAGTACGAAGCGTTTCAGTCGATCAAGGCGATCCGCCACCCGTTTTTGCTGACTCTCGAGCGCGTCGAACTCGTCGGTAACGAACTCGTGATGGTCATGGAGTTGGCCGATGCGCACCTGCAAGACCGCTTCGTGCAGTGTCAATCGCAAGGTCTGGTCGGCATTCCGCGTGCCGAACTGCTCGGCTACCTGATCGACGCCGCCGAGGCGCTCGACCACATCGGGCGGAAGTATGGCCTTCAACACCTCGATATCAAGCCTGCGAACCTGTTCATCATCAGCGATCACGCCAAAGTCGGCGACTACGGCCTCGTTTGTCGGCTCTCGACCAAGGGCGATGCCACGCCGATGCTCAACCGCGGCCTAACGCCGCGCTACGTTGCGCCGGAAGTGCTTCGCGGGCAGGTTCACGGTCGTTCGGATCAATACAGCCTCGCGCTGGTGTACGCCGAACTGCTGACGGGTTATTTCCCCTACACGGCACGCACCGCCCAGCAAATGATGCTCGCGCACGTGTCGGGCACACCCGATCTGTCGCATCTGCCGCCATCGGATCGGTCGTCGATTTTACGGGCCTTGTCGAAGAACCCCGACGAACGTTTCGCGTCGTGCCTCGGTTTCATTCAATCGTTGATTAGCGTTCAGAAAACCGATGTCGTCGAACCGTCGTTAGCCAACAAAACGAAGGTTTTCGACACGAATTTCGTTACGCCGGGCCGCACGCGGTTCGACCGGATTCCGACAGCAGAAACCGGCACGCCGGTCGATACGTTGCCACCGGGTTGGGTGGCCCCGCACAACGCGACCCGCACGCTCGCCCAGCCATACGGGAGCAATCCGCAAACGCTACCTGCCCGACCATCGACCGAATTGCCACCGTTGAAGACCGTGCCTGCGTATGCGCCGAAATTGGTCGGTCCGTTGGCCGAAGATCCGATCGACTTGACCGTGACGCCCGAAGCGCAGTTCGTGCAACTGCCCGCGATTCGCTCGGTCGTGACGGTGTCGAGCTTACTCGGTTTCGACAGCCCGCCATCGACGGTTTGGGCCGATCAACTCATCGACACCGTGCTGACCGCTGCTGCCGGTAATGGCCGCGCCCCGAAGATCCCCGGCGACATCGGGCGACGCGCAGACGGTACGTGGATTTGCCGTTTCCCGACGACGATGGTTCCCGATGTGGTCGGCCTCAAAGTCGAACCGATGATCGACGATGGCTGGTTCGACGCCTTTGAAGCGATTGACAAAGCGACCTTCGTGCTGCGAAAAGTCGCACCGGCAACGGGCATGTGGGGCCGCATTTCCGGGAAGAAGCCGAGTGGCCTCGAAGTCGTGTTGCGCTGGCCAACTGGGCATGGTGGTTGCGGCGAAGTCGAGGCAACGGGTTCGCTGTTCGGTGCCCCCGAAGCGGCATTTGCCCGCGAATCGCTCGATCTGATTCCGCGCCTCATTTCCGAACTGCGCCACCTGTTTCGCAACGTCGAAGATCGCCGCAAGTCGCCGCGAATCTCAGCGACTTTCCCCGTCACGTTCTACCCGATCACCGACGATGGCCTCGTACTGGCCTCGATCCCCGGTCGCTGCCGCGATTTGTCCAGCGGTGGCCTCAGCGCCGTCACCGGTGCCAAGCCAACTTCGCGTTATCTGTTCGCCGCGTTTGAAGGCTGCGGTCAAGCCGAAGGCACCGCGATTCTCGTACGCCTACTGCGCGTGCAAAACACCGGCTACGAGTACGCCATCGCCGGCCGCTACCGCACCGATTTGTAGGACGAGTGGCGAAAATCATATCCAGCATTTCGCGTGAAGCGAAGGCTTGACACGGCGTTGGATGTCGTGTCGAATTGAACAGCGTCAGAATCACTTTTTAGGCGGCAAAGACGCGAATGTTAGCGGTTCCACTGCTACTCGACGAATTGCTTATTGCTGGTCGATGGCCTCGCGATGAGAAGGAGGCGAATGCCCAGAACATCAAACCTCTCGCGTCCCAAGAGCGGGTGATGGCGCTAGCCCCGGAAGAGCAGTGGCTCTTCCTGTATTCACCCCCGTTCTACACCGTTCGGCAAAGAAGCGTGTGCAACCGGTTCTGGACTTGGGACAAGGCTACGCCACACGGCATCGACTTCGACTTGGCCCTGGATATCGGAGATTTCGGCCTCGGGTCGGATGCCCCGATCCTTCTGGACTACCGCGAAAATACGGCGAATCCGAGGGTAATCCGTCTGCGATGGTCGCCTGACGGCAAGACCAACGAGTGGGTCACCATGGCCCCGGACTTCGCCAGCTTCGTCGCTTCGCTCGGGCTGTAAATATAGGCTGAACAAGGCTGTGTATCCAATGGCTTGGGCACGAAGGCTTGCCAAAATTCATCAATATTACCTCGGCTCGAAAGTCTCACACTGAGAATTCGCTGATAAACCAGCAATTCCAGTGCGAATCGTCGGCATCAATGTCGGTATTTCAAGCCGAGGTAATACTTTCGCCTGTAGCGGCCAGCGCAGCAAGACTAATGCCTGCACCAGGTCGCAAATAAAACAGCGTCATGGACAAGTAAAATTAGATTAATACTATCGGTAGTGCGTCTTGCGTCGCATATTTAGCGATGTTTGGAAGAGTAGCGTTCGATTGATATGCTGTGTTTTGCCCGCAACTTTAAGCCGAAGGCTGATCTTCCCATGTCTAAAAACAAGAAGAAGAAACAGTGTTATAACCTATGCCGTAGGGTGGCACACGTAATTTCGATCCTTGGTGTAGAAGTTCCAAAGGCAACGCTTGATGTGACGAAGGGGAAAAAGATTCACATCGATGGGAAGTGGATCCTCACTACAGGCAAAGGGGTGCGGATTGACGCATTAGAATCGGAGTCGGATCTCATAAAATGGTGGATGGCTTTGCAAAAAATGGCCGGTAGAGAAGGGTTCGCCAGTCAAGCTTCGGTCGCACTACAAGCTCGGGCTACTCGCCGAACTCGGGCTGCTCAGGCTGCTCCGGCTCCACCGGTTCCACCCCGAACACCAGAACCCGGCGCGAGCCCTCCTTGGCAAAGCTCAGGCGACGGAAACAGTATGATGGATTGGGATTTCGATTAATTTGTCGAGATTGACGCGGTAACGCTGACCAAATACTGGCGGATAACCACTGATGCCATCGAATTCGCTGCTACGATGGAGAAGTGAACGCTTCACGGCTTTAAACGAGATCGAAGCGGCACACGTCGGGCTGGGAGGCTCCAAACGAGGGCGGAGGTATGCTACCCAACAAATCAACAGAGCCTACGCTTTGCTGCTGTCATCCGAGTTTCAGGGCTTTTGCCGCGACCTGTACTCCGAATGTGTAGATCATGTGATCGCGGCCGCACCAGTGGACTTGCAGGCTCTGGTGCGAACCCAGTTTCTCTGGGGGCATCCATTCAGCCGCGGCAACCCGCAGGCAGGTACGATTGGGTCCGATTTTGGGCGGCTCGGGCTTCCGTTTTTGGAAGAAGTTTACAATATACAAGCTCACAACCGCCGACGCAGATCGCTGCTCGATGAGTTGATGGTGTGGCGAAACGCAATCGCTCACAACGACTTCGATCCCGCCGTGTTTGGGGCTGATCCCATCTTGCGCCTTGCGGAAGTGCGGAGATGGAGAAGTGCCATTAACGGACTTTGCAGTAGTTTCGACCGTGTTCTGCGAGATCACCTAGCCGGGATTCTCGGGGCCAGTCCTTGGTTGACATAAACTGGAGGCAGTATGAATACGCACGACGTTCCGATCGGGGCCAAGGTGAGTTTTCGCATTGCCGGCAGACCCGTTGTGGCGCGGGTATTGCAAGACCGTGGTCCGATCGGCAGGGGGGGCAGGCACCTTTATCTGGTGCGATACGAAGTGGGGAAAGGGAACTGGCACTCCACCGAAGTTCCTGCCGAAGAGATTGACAATATCGAATACAGGCCTTTGAACCGACGCAAAAAGCGCGAAGTCGATTATATCATTCCGGTCGAAGCTTGGGAAGCGCATTCCTTGTTCGCAAGGCCCGAACATGCAGTACCTCTCGGAGAATTTTTGCATTCGCAAGGTATCCGTTTCACCGAAGACCCCGAAGCCATCCAGGGCGAAATCAATTTTCTCGTCGACAAGAGCACGCCGTGGGAGGAATTCGTAGCTTGCCTGAACGAGTGGAAGCGACAATATGCCGAAGGATCGGCCTCCCAGTGAACTGTTTTTGTATCTGCTCGCTGGCGAGAGACTCCCACCGGGCTGGTCGGCTTCGGCCCCGAGGCGGTTTAGGCGAGCGGGTGGGCGTCAGCCCCCTGATACTGCCTGAGTCGCAGACAACCTCGATTACAATTACGCAATCTCCATACATGTTACGCAAGACGATGGCTGGATCAGTTGGTTACGCCACACCGCTCGCCAAGAACGGGAAAATGGACAGATCACAGCGGTGGGTTAACGCTCACCGCCCGATGAAGTACCTGGGGCGGCGTGACTTACGTCCCCTCGCGGCGATGCGAGTACAGCCAGTAGAAGTCGAAATCCACTGCCAGCGAGTACCGGGCCAGCCCGTCGGTGATGTCGCGATCGAAGTGCAGCCCGGGATAGTCGCGGTGCAGGTACGCCACCAACTGCATCCACCCGCCTAACTCCCGCGACGCCTCCGCGAACGGCTCGGCGCGGGCGTCGAGTTGGGCCAGCACGTCGCGGATGTGGGCCTCCAACTCCTGGCCCCGGTCCAGCCGCGAGTACACGCTCCACCGGCTGGACTGCCGCTCCCGGCGGGTGCGGTCGCAGATGTCCCCGCGCCGCCAGCACTCGGTGGGCTGAACCCCGATCCGCGCGGTCAAGTTCGCCGGGTCGAAGCTGCCATCCAGTGCGAAGTAGGCGTACTGCTCGTTGTCAACGATCATCGTCCCCGATGCCCTCCTGCCGCCGAACTGTAAGTCGACGTGGTTTCCGTTCCCGTCGATTCGGAAGTCGAAAAATGGCCGCTTCACGACATCTTGCGGTACTTTACCCTATGCGGTTGGTCGGCTTCGGCCCCGAGGCGGGCGTGACGCTGTTCCTCGTAGACGCGGAAGTTCCCTTCGCACCAGACGACTTTGCTATCCCCCTCGAATGCCAGAATGTGCGTCGCGATGCGGTCGAGGAACCAGCGATCGTGGCTGATTACCACGGCACAGCCGCCGTAGTTGATGAGCGCTTCTTCGAGGGCGCGCAAGGTGTCCACGTCGAGGTCGTTCGTCGGTTCGTCGAGCAGCAGTAGGTTGCCACCGCTACGCAACAGTTTCGCGAGGTGAATGCGGTTGCGCTCGCCACCGGAACAGGTGCCGACGACCTTTTGTTGATCGGTGCCGCGGAAGTTGAAGCGTGCTACGTAGCCACGGCTGGCGACCTTCTGTTTGCCGAGCATGATGTAATCCGTACCGCCGGTGATTTCCTCGAAGATCGTGTTCGTCGCGGTCAGTGCGTCGCGGTTCTGATCGACGTGTGCGGGCTTCACGGTCGGCCCGATCGTCAGCTTGCCGCCATCGGGGGTTTCGTCACCGACGATCATCCGGAACAGCGTCGTTTTGCCCGCACCGTTCGGCCCGATGACGCCGACGATGCCGCCCTTCGGCAGGTTGAACGTGAGATCGTCGAACAGCAATTTATCGCCGTAGGCTTTCTTCACGCCTTCGGCACGCACGACGAGGTCGCCGAGCATCGGCCCCGGTGGGATCTGAATCAGCAAGTCGTCGTCGCGATCTTCGATCACCTGCTCTTGCAATTTTTCGATGTTGGCGAGGCGGGCTTTGCTCTTGGCCATGCGGGCGCGCGGTGCCATCCGCGACCATTCGAGTTCGCGTTCGAGTTGCTTCTGGCGCGTGCTTTCGTGCTTCTCTTCGAGCTTGAGGCGGTTGCGTTTCTGTTCGAGCCAACTCGAATAATTCCCCGGCCACGGGATGCCGCGACCGCGATCGAGTTCGAGAATCCAGTCGGCGACGTTATCGAGGAAGTACCGGTCGTGCGTGACGGAAATTACCGCACCGGAGTACTTCTGAAGCGTGCGTTCGAGCCACTCGACCGACTCGGCATCGAGGTGGTTGGTCGGCTCGTCGAGGAGCAAAATGTCGTGGCTTTGGAGGAGCGTCTTGCACAAGAACACGCGGCGGCGTTCGCCACCCGAAAGGTTATCCACCGACTGATCCGGCGGCGGTAACCGCATCGCGTCCATCGCCATTTCGAGTTGGCGGTCGATGTTATATGCGTCGGAGGCGTCGATTTTCAGTTGCAGGCGATCCATCTCGGCGGAGAGTTTATCAAAGTCCGCATCGGGATCGGCAAACTTCTCGCTGACTTGTTCGTACTTCGTAATCAGCTGGCGAATGTGTGCAACGCCTTCTTCGACGTTTTCGAGCACGGTCGTATTGGGCGTCAGGTGTGGCTCTTGCGGAACGTAACCGATCGTCGCGCCGGTCTCCGCCCGTGCGGTGCCCATGAAGTCTTTGTCTTCGAGTGCCAGAATGCGGAGAAGCGTCGATTTCCCGGCCCCGTTGGAGCCGATGACGCCGATCTTCGCCCCCGGATAGAAGTTCAGGTTCACATCCTTGAGGATTTCCCGCTTGCCGTATTGCTTGGTCAGGTGTTCCATGCTGAAAATATAACGCTCGCCCATATCGTCCTCGCGTGCAGTGTGAAACAGAAATGATAAGGGAAACCGGCAGAAGTGCGAAGGGCAGAACTATGGGAACGTGCAACGAGTGGACCCGCGGTGCGAGTCCGCCCAGGCTGTACCTTGCGTACCGCCATACACGGTTGTCAATTGTCGATGTTCGCGGGAACGATGTCGTCGGGGCCGTGCGTAGCGCAAGCTCCGAGCAACACGACGCCGAGCACGATGAGGGCAACGCCTATCCAACCCGCTGTGGGCAGGCGGTCGCCGTACAACCAAGTGCCGATGATCGCGGTGGCGGCGGTGCCAAGCCCTGCCCACACGGCGTAAACGGGGCCGACCGGTAGGCGTTTCAGTGCGAGTGCGAGCAAGAAAAATGCGGCGAGATAGCCGACGACGACGCCGACACTCGGCCAAAATCGCGACAGGCCGTTCGATGTTTTTAACAGGCACGTCGCAGCGACTTCCATCGCGATGGCGACCGCGAGCAGAAAAATATCTAGCATCTCAATCGCTCGAGTATGGATGAAATCGACAAATACACGATACGAGTATCATGGAACGGCAGCTTCCTTCATCGCGGCTTTCGTTGGGATGATATCGAGCAGCTTGTTAATGTATTTGACGACTGGTTGTGGTACGGCATCTTCAAAACCGACGTCCTGGCGAAGCCGATCGCTCTCGTACGTTACGTCCATATTCAAAAATGGCAGGTAATGGTGCAGCGATCGGAACACGCGACGCTGAACGCCCGTCCGCACGTATTTGTCTTCGTCCGATGGAGTCCACGCGGCAGGGGTAATCAACTTCAACGGTCGACGCCCATAATGCAAATCGATCAACGTGCCGAGTTCGCCGAGCGTGATGGCGTAGTTTTTGCCCGCCGACAAATGATAGCAATCGTGCGTTCGGTTCGTGTGTTCCATTAACCGCACCGACATAGCCGCAACGAACCCGACATCGACGAGGTCGAGGCGGGCATCGGGGTTCAATGGCAGTGCGCGAAACACGCGGGTGAGTGGGGCGCACCAGAGAATTTGTCGTGCAAATGTCTCGTCGGCGAGATCCGCGCTGAGTACGATCGAAGGTCGTAACGTCAGTAGGGGTAAGCCACTTTCCCGCAGCAGATTCTCCGCAATCGCCTTGGAGTGCGTGTATTCGTTGTAGTGGCGATTCTCGGCGCGGCAGCCATCTTCTTCCGTCACACTGCAACCGCTGATATCGCCCACATTCGAAGCGGTCCCCATATAGACGACGAGCGGATTGCGGCGACAGCTCTTCGCGAAGTCGATCAGTTGGCGTACACTTTCGACGTTGGTATCGCTCGTATTGCGATGCGCGACGAATGAAGTGTCGGCTGCATTATGAACGATGACATCGACATCGTTGCGAATGGTGTTGGCGTCCGTCGAATTCATACCCCAGACGGGCTTCTGGATGTCGCCATTTACGGCACGAACCGTCGCTGGGATTTCTCGCGTATCCTGGCTTCGCGCGAATCGAACGCCGAGCCGGTGCATCGGCGATTCGGTCGTTGCGCGAATCAGCGGCCAAATCTGACCGAGATGTTCGCGATCCAGCAAGCAGCGCAGAATTTCCCCACCGATTAAACCAGTCACGCCAGTAATGAGAATGTTGCTCTTAGGCGTCAGGGCGATTTCAGACATGTGTCGCATGGCTCCGAAAAATCGGGGTGCGTCAGCCACTCCGTTGGGCCGATAAAAAGCCACTTTCACTAAGGCTTACCGTATCGGTTGATTAGACACTTATAGCGATTATGAGTATTGCAGCAACCCCAAGTATCTCAAGGATTGCGACGTTTTAAAAACTCGCTTGACATTCGCCACGAGTCTGGTGTAGCAAAAGCTCTCACAATTTGGCGACGCAGATTCACGAGGCTAAAATATGGTAGACAAGACGATGCCGTCGATATCGCGCAAACGACTATTTTTCGCGTCGATATGCCTATTACTGCTCGTTGGCGAGGTGTTCGCGGGCGATTCGGAAGTCCGAACGTACTCCGTGACAGTCGGCGGGAAAGCATCGGGCAGCTACGTCATTCATTTTGAAGCGACAGCAGACGGCAAGGAAATCATCACGTCGAAAGTCGATGTGAAAGGTCGCGTTTTGCTCATCCCGTTCCACTATTCGCATCAATCGCGCGAAGTGTGGGACAAAGGCACACTCGTTAGCGTCGATGCAAAGACGAACGACGACGGCAAGAAGAACACGTTCCACGCGGTCGTCGCAAAAGAGGCATGGACGCTCACCGTGAATAATCGCGAACGAGCCGAGAAAGGTTCCTTCTTGCTGTCCGATGGATTCCGGATGCCGACGCTCGTCGGAAACGAACAGTCCGTAGTGGTATGCGATACGGAAGAGGGCATGTTGACCGAGGCAAAACTGTCGAGCCTCGGCGCTTGCAACGTCCGCGTGAAAGACCAACAAATTGCGGGGCAGAGCTTCAAACTCACGGGAAAAGACCTGGATAGCGAGTGGTGGTTCGATGCCAGCGGTCGGCCGATTCGGCAAG
The DNA here is from genome assembly GCA_043785305.1 of Limnoglobus sp. Lineage (GTDB taxonomy): Bacteria > Planctomycetota > Planctomycetia > Gemmatales > Gemmataceae > Limnoglobus. The sequence continues at coordinate 12,418 of JAYVXI010000078.1, forward strand.
CGATGATCTGGGACGGTCATAAAATCGTCGTCGAACTGATCGAGATCAAGAAGTGATTTTATGGCGACTGGCATTTGGCATTTTCCTCATTTGCTCAGTCGGTTCGCGCACTTACGCGCAACCGAGCGATGCCGAGCCGACGCGTCGCGCCGCACAGGCCGGTGCGTACCCTGCGGCGTTCGATCTGTTGGCGCGCAGTGATGGCCGCGATGGCCTCGATTCGAGCCATTACCCGAACCAATCCGTGCGGGGTCAACCGGCCCATTTGGGCTACGCGAACTACCTGCTCAAGGTGCCGATACCGGTATGGTCCGACGACAAGCAGGGCTTCGTTGCCGATGTGCTTTTGCAAAATTTGGCGGTGCGAACGAATGCGATTCTTCCCGATGACCGCGTGCGCTTCCCGAACCATTTCACCGAAGTCCAGCTGGGTGGAACCTACTACAAGCTACTCGCGAACGGTTGGAGTTTTGCCGCCAGTTTGAGCGCGGGTAGCGCCAGCGATCGGCCATTCCAAAGTACGCGGGAAATGGTCTATTATTCGAGCGGCTTCCTGCGCGTTCCCACCGGCGAACGCAACGCCTGGTTGTTCACGATCTTCCTCGAAACGAACAGCCAGGCAGGCGGCAACTATCCCATTCCGGGCATCGGCTACGAGTTCAACCCGAGCGATACCTTCTCCGGCGTACTGGGCCTACCGTTCTCGTATCTGACCGTCACGCCGAAAAAAGGCTGGAATCTCGATTTTTCGTATCACTTGCTCACCAATTTTCGCGCGCAATCGACGGTTGGAATTCACGATAAACTCAAATGGTACACGGCGGCCGTGTGGCACAATCAATCGTGGCTGCGGGCGGATCGCCACAATTCGAACGACTTGTTCAACTGGTTCGAGAAACGGCTCGAAACGGGGCTGCTTTGGTCGATCCACCCGAATGCACGGGCGGAATTGGTCGGCGGCTACGCCTTCAACCGCTACTTCGTCGAGAACCAAGGTTTCTCTCTCGGTGGCCGAAATCGCGTCGACGTACAGAATAGTGCCTATCTTTCATTCCGCGTTTCTTTAATCTACTGACGAGATTTCCATGCCACTGGGACGGACCTAGACGGAATCTCCTGTGACCGCGTTGGCCGGTGAGAAAGATGTTTGCGCATTTGGCTGAGGGATGTGTTCGACGAGAACGCACGAGAACTCGAAACCCACTCCGACAACGAGGTTTCACCTGCACGATGATCGCTCGCACGATTCTCGCCATGTTCCTGACAGCATCTACCGCTTTCGCGCAGCCGGTTGGCCCGACGGTGGCGTGGCCGCTCGACGAGCTCGTCCACACCAATGGTGCGAAGTTTCGCGGCGTCATCCTCGACGATAGCCCCGTTGGCGTGCGGTTTCGCGTCGTGCAACGGCCTGCGGGGCGGCCGACTGTGACCTTCACCACGTACTTCGCACGTAAGGAAGTCGCTGGCTTAAACCGCATCACCGATGCGCAGCGAACGACCCTCAAAGAACGACTTGCGGAACTCGATGCCAACGGCACAGGCGAACGCAAACGCATGGACGAACTGGTGCTGCAACCGGCGATCTGGTTAGGCAAAGATGGGGCCGCGAAACGCTATGACTCCGAACGCTTCATCCTGATCTCCTCGGCCCCGGAGGAGGTGACGCGGCGTGCGGTCGTTCGGTTGGAACAGATCGGCACCGCCTACGCGCGGTTCTTACCCCCGCTCGCAAAAGCGGTGCGGCCCACCACCGTATTGCTCGCACCGGATCGTACCGAGTTTCAGGCATTGCTCGGCCCCGGCGTCGGCCCAATTCTGAACCCGGCGGTCTTCGAACCGGCGACCAATCGCATCATCTGCGGCAGCGACCTGCGACAACTCGGAACCGACATGACGGCGGCACGATTGCATAACGTGCAACAACTGGCGAGCATCGAGAAGTATGAAGCGGAGATCAAAACGCTTTACAGAGAGGGCCGGGAACGCGATCGCTTCCTGTTGGCCGTCGCCGATCAGCGTAAGAAAGTGCTCGCCACCGAGCGCGAGAACGATGCGGGGTTCGATGCCGCCACCGCGAAACTGTTCGCGATTTTGTACCACGAATCGTTCCACGCCTACGCGGCCAACTCCGTGTACCCGCCAATAAGCATCGACGACGTGAAGGCCGGGAAAGGCACCGGCGAACTGCCGCGATGGCTGAACGAAGGTCTCGCGCAGATCTTCGAGACCGCCGTGCTCGATGGCAGTGAACTCCGCGTCGGTCACGCCGATCGCGACCGCCTCAAACAGATTCTCGACCGGAAAGCAAAAGGCGAACTCGTGCCGGTGGCCGACTTGCTGCGTGCGGGGAAAGACACCTTCGTCGCTGCACACGCCGACCAAAAAACGCTCGCCGATCGAGCGTATCTCACGGCTTGGGGGCTGGCGTTCTACCTCACCTTCGAGCGCCAACTCATCGGCACGCCCGCCTTCGCCAAGTACCTCACGGCGATCAATTCCGGTGGCGATCCCCTGGCCGCATTCGAGGCTCTCGTCGGCCAAGATGCAGCCACGTTCCAAGCCGACTGGCACCAGTACCTCATGCGACTTCGTCCAAATGGTACCGCACCGGTGGGGAAGTGACGACGGTTCATTGAGCCAGCGTGTTTTTATGAACCTTTTTTGCCGCCACGGTATCTGATGCGTCAAAGCTGGAAGATGACACAGAAATGAGGATCGCATGGATACGATTCGCTTTTACAGCGTGGGTGATGAGTTCGGAGAGTTTTCCAATTTCGCTGCGTATCCGATCGTGATGGATGGCGAGCGATGGCCGACCACCGAACATTATTTTCAGGCACAGAAATTTGAAGACGTGGCCTATCAACAAAAGATTCGCAAAGCGAACTCGCCGATGATCGCGGCCCGACTGGGACGCGACCGAAAGCAGAAATTGCGACGCGATTGGGAATCGGCGAAAGTCGGCATCATGCGGGACGCCGTGATGGCGAAATTCACGCAACACGAAGATCTGCAAACGTTACTGCTATCCACCGGAGATGCGAAGCTCGTCGAGCATACCGAGAACGATGACTACTGGGGCGATGGCGGCGACGGAAGCGGCAAGAACAAGCTCGGCCAAATCCTCGTACAAGTCCGCGACACGATTCGTAACGGCACATCACCGGTTGCGGACTGACCGCTTACTGAAACGTCTCGGCGTCCGTCGGGAATTGGCCGTCTTTGACTTCGCGACAGTAGGCTGTCACTGCGTCCGTAATCGTTGTGCTCAGGTTCGCGTATTGCTTCACGAACTTCGGGCGAAAGTCCGGATACATGCCCAACATATCGTGCAAAACCAGCACTTGACCATCGCAACTCGGTCCCGCGCCGATGCCGATGATGGGCACGCGGACGGCGGCCGTCACTTGTGCCGCGATGTCCGCAGGGACGCCTTCGAGCACGATGCTAAACACGCCGGCGCGTTCGATTGCGATCGCATCGGCGAGGATCTGCTCGGCGTCGCGTTGCACCTTAAAGCCGCCCATTTTATGCACCGATTGCGGCGTCAAGCCGATGTGCCCCATCACGGGGATGTCCGCCCGGATGCACGCCTCGATCGCCGGGAGCATCCGTTCGCCGCCTTCGAGCTTCACTGCGGCGGCTCCGATTTTCAGGAATCGCCCCGCGTTTCGCACTGCCTGCGCGGCCGACACTTGATAGCTGAGGAACGGCATATCCGCGACGATTAACGCCCGCGATGTGCCCCTTACGACGCAGGCCGTGTGGTAGAGCATGTCGCGCATCGTCACGGGTAACGGCGTCTTTTGGCCTTGAATGACCATGCCGAGCGAGTCGCCGACAAGCAGTGCATCGACGCCTGCGGCATCGAGCAACTTCGCCGAAGTATAGTCGTAACAGGTCAGGACCGCGAGCTTCTGCCCACGCGACTTCGCCGCACGAAACTCGGGAACGGTCATCGGTTTCAAAGTGGCCATACGCATCCCTTCGGGTGATGCGTGCATTTTACGAGAACTACGAAGGGCACCGTGCGAACGGCCTCATAATGCTCACTCCCAATGTTCTGGCCGTGCGGCCCAGTATTGCGATTTGTATTTTGAATATTGACGCGGCAATGGAGATCGGATCAAATTGAGTGCAGTTGAAGAAAACGAGTGCTTCGGATGGTTGAGCTTGAACGCTCGGCTTCGATACTTGAAAATAAGATCGCGTATGAGCCTGCACGAATTGGAATCGGCTGTGACCGACTTGTCAGCCCCTGAACTGGCGGTGTTCGCGAGTTGGTTCGAGGAGTATTTGGCGGACGCTTGGGACCGCCGTATCGAATCGGACATACGGGCGGGCCGGTTAGATGAGGCGGGACGGCATGCCGATACCGAATTTGAAGAGGGTCGATGCAAGCCGTTATGAAGTCACGTCCACAGGAACTTCCTCAAAGCGATCAGCGAGAAAATTATTCGCACAATATTTCCAAACATCGTGCATTTGGAGTGCTGCACAATAGGATGCATCGAGCGATGATCGCGCGGGTTCTCGTTCAAAAGAAGGGTGGCGAGTTCGTCTCCCCGAACAGCTTCGCGGCATGGCGAGGCTTCTCGGAGCGCGGCTTCGACACGCAGTTCTACGAGTGGCCTGCGCTCCGGGACGGTGGCATCGCGATCGAACCATCGACGCTGATCGTCGGCGGCAGCGGGGCGGTCCGTCACGCATTGGAACAACTGGGCGTGAAGACGCCGGTCATCGACGACCTGCCCGAGCCGCTGGCCGGGTTTCGCGGGCGGCAAGTCTGGCATTCGACGTGGGGCGACATCTGCGAGCGGTTCAACGAGCCAGGCCCCGCAGTGTTCGTCAAGCCGTTGCGCGACCCAAAGTCGTTCCCCGCCCGCTTGATCGCGGCCTTCCGCGACCTCATTCCCTTGTCGCACCTGCCCGCCCACATGCCGGTTTTGGTATCCGAGCCAGTGGAGTTTGTGTCGGAGTGGCGGTTCTTCGTCCTGAACGGGCAGATCGTGGGAGCGGGTTGGTACTCGGGGAATCCGTTGGTCTTCCCCGATCCAAAGATCGTGAGCGACGCCGTGATGAAGTGGGCGGACGCGCCAGCCGGATACGGAATCGACTTCGGCGTAGTCGCCGACGGCAGAACGCTCCTCGTGGAAGTGAATGAGGGATTCTCGCTCGGCTGCCTCGGTCTGCGGCCGCGCGTGTATTCGCAGATCCTCGAAGCGAGGTGGCTCGAACTCGTGTCGGCACCAGGACGTTAATTTGAAAGCTGCTCGATGAAAGATCCAACTCTGACTCCACCAGACGACGACGCAAGCAGAGTCACGCAGACTGACATCCTCAGCTGGATTCACTCGCACGTTTGGACTGGCGAATATGACGGGGATGAAGTGGCACTTTTGATCGAAGACCAGTTGGACGAACATGATGAGTTGGATGAGCGTTGGCTGCGAAAGGCGATCCGCAGCGAAATCGCGGCCAAGCGGAAAGCCGAAACGAATTGGCCAAAGGCGACCGACTGCGACCGCCTCGATCGGGTGTTTCAATCCCTCGAACGGCAACACGTCATTGCCCTGCACATCGCCGGCTTCACGCAATCGGACGGACTGGAAGAAGTCGAGGACGAGTACCACGAAGCCGGCGGCAAGAAGTCGATGTATGCCGGCCACTGCTTCTACACGAAACAGGACCAAGAGCATGCACTGAACGGCGACGGCATGCACATCGGGTTTGGGCACCTTTCGGGGAACGATGCAAAGGGCATCGAAGTCGGAAACATATTGCGTGCGGCATTACTGAGCGAGGGGCTAAATGTTGAGTGGGACGGAACGATCAAGACTCGGCTGTATGTCAAAGGCTTCTGTTGGCAGCGTCGTGGCCCACGCAATTAAGACTTGCCGAGACACCGAAACAGCTGCAAAACCAGTTGACGAGCTTGATTGTTCCTCAGTGAAAGGAGTTTGACCTTGGACGCGAGCTTTCAAATCACCCTGGAAGTCGTCAGCGCCGACCCGTCGGCAATCCGCTTTCGTGTCGCTTTCGATTCGAGTGTCGCCAGGTGGCTGCTGCCGTATCCAGAGGTCACAGGACTGCGATTCACCTCGACACGCGGCGACACCTTGGAGTGGACGACCCGGTACTTGGCGACTGCCCCACGAGATGAGTTTGTTCTCAACCCGGACGACCGCATCGCTTTCGATCTCGTTGTCCACACTGGAATAGACCCGAATCAAGGGCAGCAATGGGCGATCCGATTGCCGCCCGGCGGATACGATGTGCAGTACGTCTATTCGGTCGAACCGAGCGACCAGAGATACGACTACTTGGGAAAGGGCTCTCGATTCGCAGACATCACTCCGCCGTGGATTGGTGAGGTCGCGTCGGGCGTGCTGCACATGGTCGTGCCGCTTGGCGAACCTTGATGGCAGCCGGAATAAGGATGTGGCACCTTCGGAGGGGTCGCGCGTGGATGAGTTCTCGATACCGAATCCGCATGGCAGCGGTGGGCTGCTGTTCTACGATCGCTCCCCGTACGATCCGACCGAACCCATAAACAGCTATTGGGTGCGTATTACGGATCATAACTTCTCCGTTGCTTGCAAAGTCGATGCGGGCTACCCGTCGCACCCCGCCAAACTCTTCGCGGACATGGCATTGCAGTGGTCGGGTTGGCCGGGGGAATTGGCTTGGCAAAATTTCGAGGGAGAGTTGGCCCTGAGCTGTCGCCACGACAAGTTTGGGCATATCGCCATCCGCGTGAAACTGCTATCGGGCTGGAAGGAAGACGCATGGCGCGTAGAGGCAACAACCATGGCCGAAGCCGGGCAACTGGATGCGATTGCACTGAGGGCGGCGGCATTCTTCGGGAGAGAGGCCAGCGGTTAATTTCCAGTCTCGCAATCCATCCCGTTAGCCCGACGCGCTAGCGCGCTAGCGAGGGATTATCATCGTTTTTGCGACGGCGTGCCTTGTCGCGGGTTTCCCTCGCTTGCGCGTCGGGCTAACAAAACCGCATCGAATCACTCCGCTCGAAGTATAGCCGGAGGTTTACAGATGAACGACGAACGAGAAGCAACAGTGTGGGACGCGCTGAATCCGGTGAGCATGTTCCGTTGCCAGCCGGCCGACTTCTGCGGGTACTTTCCCTCGATCTGCCTCGGCATCTACTGGATGCCAGGGATGGTGTCGTTGATGGCCCTGCCCTTCGCCGGTGTCTGGGGCTGCTGGCAGCTTTGGCAGGTAGCCGGTGCTTGGTCGCTACTGACGTTCGTGCCGTTCGGTCTTGTGTGGTCGTGGCTGATGGTCGCCGACGTGGCGTTCCGCCGACAGTCGCCAACCCGCGCGGAACGGGCAGGGTTCGATCACGCGGTCGTCAACTGGTTCGGACTGTTCGCCACAATGGTCTTGTGGCCAATCGCAACGCTGGCTGGTACGGTGGCTCTGGTCGTGTGGTGTATCGAGTAGCAACGGGCATAATTAACCAGAGGAGGCACGTATGCGGGCAGTCACGTTTCGGGTGTTGGCCGGTCTGCTTGCCGCGGCGTTCGGTTCATTCCTGGCGTTCAGCGGCCGCGACCCCGGAAGTGTGAGCCAGCCATCTTAATACCACAGAACCAAGATCCCGAGCCTGTTAGAATTGAGCCAGATGTGCAGCGTGCAGTTGCCGTTGGGTTCTCCGAAGCGGATCGCCCTGCCGTGCTGGCCGCGCTCCAGCAATACCGTGGGCCTGAGATGCCCCGCGTCCATCGAGCTATCTTAGCTCTTTCCGAGGGCAAACTTGCCGTTTTGGATGCCATGGTTGGCGTAGCGAACTCGGATTACAGGGACGTGCTTTACTGGGCAGAATATCCCCAAGAATCGACGCCGGGCACTCGTAAGCAAAAGCGAGAAGCCGCTCGAAGAATGGCCGCACAGTGGTGTCAGGTGGAGCTTCAAGTTCCTGCGGGCGACTGAATTCGGCCGAACCCGAAGCTGCACCCGACCGCGGCGGCATTGCGGTTTTCCCAAGGTCAAGGTCTCGCAAGCCGCCACGGCAAGTGTGGTGGGTCGTTCGACGGTAAACCCGGAGGTTGCAATGGAGTACATGCCGCTGACCAAGTCGATGAATCGGCATGGTTCATATCCAGGTCGCAGTTTTGCCGAAAAGGACCGACAAAGTGGTTTCGGCGTGATTCGATTCGGCCAAAATCGGACGTAAGTCGTTGGTGTGTTAGCTACATTCCGCAATTCGGGAGTGAGTTCGCGGAGGGGTGGGTGGTAAGTGCCGAAACCAC
>JAYVXI010000079.1:0-20492 GCA_043785305.1 Limnoglobus sp.
ATCGCCACATCGAAATCTGGGAACGATCGAGCAACAATCGCGACTTCTGACATTCGATTTGACTTCGTTCGTGCGAGCAGGTAATTTAACATAAAGATATTGGGAACACTGTTCCGGTCGTCGTAACAGACAGCGTCTGCGAGTGGATCGTCACACGCGAGGAAATGCTGCGGGTTCTGTCGCTCATTGAGGTGACGAGGGCGTAGCGTTAATTCATCACGGGCGACTACCCCGCCAGTGAGCGGGGACGTTCGGTGGCAGAGGGCTTCCGTTTGTGGTGGCGGCAGTTCCCGATAATCGAGTCGCGCAACCCCCACTTCAGGAGGCGGAAGGGTTACGTTCGCGACTGTCTCGTAGAATGCTTTTGCTGTTTGAGCAGACTCTGATGCGCCGTTAAACTCAGATCCATTTTCGGCGGAGTAGCCACATTTTGACGAGTTGCGTTAGGACGACGTAGCTCAGCAACGTGATCGCGAGTAGTGGCCAGTAAAGTAGCGGCAGCGGGGTGAAGCCGAGGTACGTGCCGAGATGCGTGAACGGAATCGCGATGCCGCACGACATGATGATGAGCGACATCATCATCAGCGGCCACGACGGTTGGCTCTGAAGGAATGGAATCTTGTTGGTGCGAATAATATGGATGATGAGCGTTTGCGTGAGCAGGCTCTCGACGAACCAACCGGTTTGAAACAGGCTCTCGCTGTAGGCGGCCTCTTCGGGCGACGACATGTTCCAGCATTTGAAAACGTAGAGCATGATGAAGAATGTCGTGTAGTCGAAAATCGACGAGATCGGCCCGATGAACACGATGAACCGCGTCAGTTGCTTGATGTCCCACGGGCGCGGGTGCTCGACTTGTTCGGGGTCGACATCGTCGGTCGGGATCGCGGTCTGGCTCACGTCGTAAAGTAAATTATTCGCCAGAATCTGGATCGGTGCCATCGGCAGAAACGGAACGAACACGCTCGCGCCGAGCACGCTGAACATGTTGCCGAAGTTGCTGCTCGCCCCCATGCGAACGTATTTCAGGATGTTCGCAAACACCTTGCGGCCTTCGATTACGCCTTCTTCCAAAGCCATAAGCGATTTTTCGAGCAAGATCATGTCCGCCGATTCTTTTGCGATGTCCACTGCGGTATCGACGCTGATACCCACGTCGGCCGTACGGAGCGCCGGCGCGTCGTTGATGCCATCGCCCATGAAACCGACGGTATGTTGACGCGATTGCAACGCGAGGATGATGCGGCGTTTGTGGGCAGGGGACACGCGGGCGAACAGCGTCGTTTTCTCGGCGGCGTCGGCCAGTTGCTCGTCGGTCATCTTCTCGACATCGTTGCCGAGCAACACGAACTCCGTGGATAACCCGACCTCTTTGCAGACTTTGCGGGCGACCAAATCGTTATCGCCCGTGACGACTTTGACGCGGACGCCGTGACCTTCCAGTGCCTTGATCGCCGCCTTGGCGGTATCCTTCGGCGGATCGAGAAACGCGACGTAGCCGTTGAGGATCAGGTCGCACTCGTCGGCCTTCGAGTACGGTGTCGCGCCGCCCGCCACGGCACCGTGTGCGGCAACGTCTTTGCTCGCGATGGCGAGTACGCGGAAGCCATCGGCGCTCAGTCGTTCGTACTCTTGTTTCAGTTCGACGATGAGCAAACTTTCCATCGCAAAAAGCTCGCCATCGAGTTCAAATTTCTTGCAGCGCGGGAAGATCTCCTCCGGCGCGCCCTTGCTGATAATGCGGTCTTGCCCCTTCGGTGTGCGAACGACGACCGACATGATGCGACGTTGAAAGTCGAACGGGATTTCATCGACCTTCGTGTAGTTCGGGATGGCCGCATGTTCGTGCGTCTCGGTGTGGGCGAGAATCGCGCGATCGAGAACGTTCTTCAACCCCGTCTGGAAGTGACTGTTGATATACGCCATCGCCAGCACGCCCTGATCTTCCTTCAGCACCACGTCGCAATACTTCTCCAAGATGACGTGATCCATCGTCAGCGTGCCGGTCTTGTCGGTACACAGTACGTCCATCGCACCGAGGTTCTGAATCGCGTTGAGCCGTTTGACGATGACTTTCTTGCGGCTCATCGCGAGTGCGCCCTTCGATAAACAGACCGTCACAATCATCGGCAGCATCTCGGGCGTCAACCCGACGGCGACGGCAACCGCGAAGAAAAAGGCCTCGGTCCACTCGCCTTTTGTGAAGCCGTTGATGAAGAATACGAGCGGCACCATCACCAAAATAAACCGCAGCATCAGCCAGGTAAAGCGCGCGATGCCTTTGTCGAACGCGGTCAGTGTCGTCTGTTCGGAGAGCGTCTCGGCCATGCCGCCGAGGTACGTATGGGCACCTGTGGCCACGACGACCGCGAGTGCCGAACCGCTCTCGACGCTCGTACCCAAGAACGCGATGCTCGTGAGTTCGAGCGGCGCGGTGGTGGCCGCCGTTTTCTCGGTCTCGAACTTCTCGACGGGAAAACTTTCGCCGGTCAACGAGCCTTGCGTGACGAACAAATCTTTCGCCGTCACGATGCGCACATCGCCGGGAATCATGTCGCCCGCCGCCAGTTTGACCACGTCGCCCGGTACGAGTTCCGAGACCGTCACTTCGCGTGGCGTGCCATCGCGCACAACCGTTGCCGTGACCGAGATCATCGCTTTCAGCTTCGCCGCAGCGCTGTCCGCTTTCGCTTCTTGAATGAGTTTCAAGCCGACGCCCAGAACGATCATCAGCGTCATGACGATCCCGGCCCGGTTGTCGCCAGTGGCAAACGAGATCGTCGCCAGCACCACGAGCAGAATCACCAGCGGGTTGATGACCGCGTGCCAGAACAACTTGCCGATACCGGCGCGTTGATCTTTCGCCAACACGTTCGGCCCATGCTCGGCATACCGCACATTCACTTCTTCGGAGGTGAGTCCATCGGGACCAGTGCCTAACTGCGCGTAAACGCCCGCCGCATCCAGCGCCGCCGACTCGACGACCGACGATGAAACCTGGATTTGCGGCTTCTCCCGACGAATCGCTGCGAAGATATTCTTCGGCAATACCTGATGTCGAATGCGGCGATCCATGCGTTAAGCTCCTAAATCGGTCGATGCCTAATCGTGTTTTACGCAAAAAAGGCTCGGTTCCAAACCGGCCAAAGTTTGTACGACTTCCCCCTTCGCGTCTAGACTTTGCCGATGCCTCGCGTAGCATCAAAATATACAACGGAGACGCTAAGATGCAAGAACTCGAACTGCAGTTCCAATTTCTATTCGCCGGCTTCCCCTTTTTAGTGCCGCTGGCATTAGTGCTCCTCTTGACGCATCGCGTCGTCGCGAAGCAGTTCGGAGCGGAACGATTGTTCTGGAACGAGAGTATCGTCGTTCAATTGGGAGCGTTCTTCTCGGTGGGGATGCTCGTCGGCGTCACGCTGTTCGTGTGGTATCTGATCGATCGCCCGAATTGGGCGGCCACGCAATGCCAAGGCTCACGGGTCACGCTATTCGGATTAGATACCACAAATCGCGGGTACGAACTGCGAACGGTGGGCACCTATTTGTTGGTCTGGTTGTTTTTGTATGGCCTCTTGTTATTCGTGCCGAAGTGGATCGTGGCCTATCGTATGCCAACAGTCGACGACAAACGAAATCAGTTTCTCAAATCGCGGAAATATCTCTGGCCGGGCATGTTGGGTTATGCGCTGAGCATTCCGTTTGCCATGTTGCTGCACGCAGTCCGACATCACGTTCAGCCCGATATCTGGCAACTGCGGCTCGACAATCTCATGGATGAGAGTTTCGACGGGAATCCGATCTTAGCCAAATGGAAATCGGATATCGGAACGAGCTTCTCCGTCGAGCAGATTCGCTTTCAGATTTACGAGTTGCACACCGTTGCACTCTATCTGGGATTACTTGCCGTACTGTTGACTGCGGTTATTCTCGTTGCATCGGGCGTCGTGCGAAAGTGGTCGGGGTGTCGTGCGAAAGTCGTCTTCGGCCCGATGGTATTGTTGAGTTTAATGCTCATTATTTTCGTCACGTTTTACGGTTCGTTCGTCTTCAACTTTCGGATGCCGGTCATCTCGATTTTTGCGATCGCAGCGTGGTGGCTGTTTTTGAATGCCTATCAGTTTCGCGGTCGATATTCGCCGGACAAACACAAGATGCGATTCGTCGACTTAGACCCCGAGTACGACAATCTCGTGACGCTCGAACCGATTTTCGACCCACTCCAACCTTTGACGGATACGACGCCACCGCGACCGGGGCCGGTGGCCAAGCCCCCGATCGATGGTGCGGATGTATTGCGAATCCTGTGCGAGCGTTGGCAGGCGACGCACCAAGATGGCACGAAGCCGAAGATCGTTCTCTTCGCGTGCAGTGGGGGAGGCATCCGTGCGGCGGCGTGGACGGGCGTCGTACTCGAAGGCTTGGAACAGTACATGCCTTCAAACTTCCCCGATCACATTCGCCTGATGTCCGGCGCGAGCGGCGGCATGGTCGGTGCCGCGATGTATGCCGCCGACTTCGATCGGTCTCGCACAGATCGCGGCATCGTGGAACCGACAAAAGAAGATAAAGAAGTCGGACTCTGCGGACTTTCCGGTAGCCTCGCCGAACAATCGCTGTTGCCACTCGTCCAAACGATGATTCTCCGAGACTTCTTTTTAGCGCCGATGCTGCCGAAATGGATGTTGGATTATTTTTCGGGTTCCAATTACATGGATCGCGGCCAACGCACGCAGTGGAAGTGGGGCAAGAACGCCGAGTGTCGGGGCTACGAGACGGCCAAAACGCCGTTCGACCGCACCTTTGCCGATCTGTACGACCTCGAAGCCGAGGGACGGCGTCCGTCGTTGATCGTTCCGCCGATGTTGGTCGAAGACGGACGGCGATTGCTCATTAGCAATCTCGATCTCTCCGCGATTGCAGAACCGATGGTATGGCCGATGGGCGAGCCGAAAAATGGTCCGTATTCGCGCTCGATGCTCGAATTCTTTCGCTTGTTCCCGAACTCGCACGAGCGGTTCACGATCGGCACCGCGAGCCGTATGGCCGCGAGCTTCCCGTTCTTCGCGCCCGCCGTCAGCCTGCCCACGCTTCCCGCACGTCGCCCGGTCGATGGCGGGTACTTCGACAACTACGGCATCGATGTGTTGTCGAATTGGCTGATGCACCATCGCGACGATGTGTTGAAGTACACCGGCGGCGTTCTCTTGGTCGAAGTTCGTGCGTTCCCGCTGAAAGATGCGAATCGTTCGTTTGAACCGGACTACGAATGGGAACCGGCGGCGTGGGATTTGGGGCCGCTCGTTCGCGGCATCGTCGATCCGATCGGCACGCCTTTGCACGGAATCATCGACACGCGCGTTGCGTCGCAGTATCTGCGGAATCGCATGGTCCTCAAGGCGGTCGATCAGACTTTCAATTGCCCGAAGCGAGAGGATTTCTTCCGCAGCATCGTATTTGAACTCGATAAAGATGCATCGCTGAACTGGTACATCTCGTCGGTCGAAAAGCAAGTCATCGTCGAAGAGTTCTTCACAGATACGACGCGAACAACATTGTCCGAGCTGGCGAAACCGCGCGTGGACGCGATGCGAAAGTGGTTCGGCAACGGCGGTGCCTAACGAACGACGCCCACGGCAAATGCCGTGGGCGTCGCTATTTGTTCGTCCGAAGTCAGTGCTAGTACATGTCGTCGTAGCCACTGCCGGACTTCTTCGTGTCTTCCTTCTGAACGTCCGCGACGAGTGCGTCGCTGGTGAGCAACAGCGTCGAGACGCTGGCGGCGTTCTGCAACGCGCTACGCACGACCTTCGTCGGGTCGATAATGCCGTCCTTCACCATGTCGACGTACTTGTCCGTACGCGCGTTGTAGCCGTGGTTGACGTCCTTGTTTTGCAGCACCGTGAAGGCGACGATGTTGCCATCGGTCCCGGCGTTGTCGGCGATCTGCTTGATCGGGGCCTTGCACGACTTCACGACGATGTTGTAACCGACCGCTTCGTCGCTGGTCAGGTCTTTCGGCTTTAGGCCTTCGCTGGCTCGCAGCAGTGCGGTGCCACCGCCGGGCAGGATCCCTTCCTGGAAGGCCGCGCGAGTCGCGTGCATGGCGTCTTCGACGCGCATCTTCTTCTCTTTGACTTCGCTCTCGGTCGCACCGCCGACGTTGATCTTCGCCACGCCACCGGACAGCTTCGCGATTCGCTCGCCGAGCTTTTCCTTGTCGTAGTCGCTCGTACTCTTTTCGAGTTCCTTCTGGATCATGGCGACGCGCGCCTTGATCGCGTCTTTCTTCCCGGCCCCTTCGATGACCGTGGTGTTGTCCTTGTCGATCTTGACCTTCTTCGCGCGGCCGAGTTGTGGCAGTTCAACGCTCTCGAGTTGCACGCCGAGGTCTTCAAATATCGCGCTACCGCCGGTGAGGATGGCGAGGTCTTCCATCATCGCCTTGCGGCGGTCGCCGTAGCCCGGTGCCTTGACCGCACAGCACTTGAACGCCGTCGGGTTACGCATCTTGTTGACGACGAGCGTCGCCAGAGCTTCGCCGTCGACTTCTTCGGCAATGATCAGGATCGGCTTGCCTTGTTGCAGAACCTTTTCCAGGATCGGCACGAGGTCGCGGTTGCTGCTGATCTTCTTTTCGTAAATCAGCACGTATGGGTCTTCGAGTTCGCACTCCATCGATTCGAGGTTCGTCACGAAGTACGGCGACAGGTAGCCGCGGTCGAACTGCATCCCTTCGACGAACTCGTTTTCGGTTTCGATCGACTTGCCTTCTTCGACGGTGATGACGCCATCGTTGCCGACCTTGTGCATCGACTCGGCAATGATCTTGCCGATCTTCTCATCGCCGTTCGCGGCGACGGTGGCGACGTTCTCGAGGTCGGCCTTGCCCTTAACGGGGATGCTCATGGCTTTGAGTTTGGCGACGATGTCTTCGACGGCCTTTTCCATGCCGCGCTTCATGAGCATCGGGTTCGTACCGGCGACGACGGCCTTCATGCCTTCGTTGAAGATCGCTTCGGCGAGTACGGTTGCGGTCGTGGTGCCGTCACCGGCCACGTCGCTCGTCTTGCTGGCGACTTCGCGAACCATTCGCGCGCCCATGTTTTCGTAGTGGTCGGGCAGTTCGATTTCCTTCGCAACCGTCACGCCGTCCTTGGTGACGGTCGGGCTGCCGAACGACTTCTGAATGATGACGTTCCGGCCCTTCGGCCCGAGCGTGACCTTGACGGCCCGCGCGAGCTTGGCAATGCCACGCTTCATCGCTTCGCGGGCTTCTTGATCGAATGCAATCTGTTTGGCGCTCATCGTGACTCCGGGTTATGGTCTTTAGATTGAATGGAAAAACACTCGCACACACTGTGTACGAGCATTCGAGTTATCCGAGGATGGCCAGCACATCGGATTCGTGCATGACGAGGACTTCATCTTTTTTCTTGGCGTCGTTGAATTCGTCGCCGGCCCACGATGTGAACAGCACGTGGTCGCCGACTTTGAGTTGTAGGGCGGTGCGGGTGCCGTCTTTGTTGAGCTTGCCGGGTCCGACCGCGATAATCTTGCCGCGTTGGGGCTTCTTCTTGGCTGCGTCGGGCAGGATGATGCCGCCGGAGGATTTCCCCTCGGAGGCTTCCCGCCGCACGATGATCCGATCGTCGAGCGGTCTCAGGTTCATCGGTGCGATCTCCATAATTTGCGCGAGGTTTGCGAAGTGCGTCCCAGATATGCAACTCGCGTGCCCCGGCGCGATCATCGGCAACAACATCATGCCCAAACGACACTTACGGCGAATCGAATGCGGCGTACCATCCGCCATTCTGACAAACCGCGACCGAGCAAGCGATGTCGCGACTGTCGCTTTGGCAGGCGATTTCCTCAATTAGCCGCGACGCGAAGGCTTTGCGTAGCGGCTAATTATCACAAGCTTTTCCGTGCCATCACCACTGCCCCCGTTGCCGGTTCTTCCACGGGGGTGACACAACTCGGCTGGATTCCTAATTTGCGTAGTGACGTGAGAAAATGTTCGCGGAAGCGGTCGCTGTTGAGGAACAGGCCGCCGGCGAGTGCGATGGGCAGATTGTCTTTTGCCAGTGCGATGTTCTTCACGGCGGCGTAGGCGGTGCGTGCGAGTTCGGCGGCTTCGTCGCGGACGATTTCAGCGGCGATGACATCGCCCTCGGCTGCGGCTTCGAGCACCACGGGGGCCATCCCCGCGATGGCGGCACGATCCCAGACGCCACGGTAAATGGCGGGGATCCAACTCGGTGGATCGTTGACGCCCATCCGTTTCACGAAGCGTTCGACGAGCCGCGTCGGTGGGCCGATGCGGTCGTGCGCCCGGCACGCAGCGCGTAAGGCCCGCAGCGCGATGATGTACGCACTGCCTTCGTCGCCGAGCGTGTAACCCCAGCCACCGCAACGCCCGACCGCCCCCGTCGGCGTGCGGACGAACGCGATCGAACCCGTCCCCGCAATCACCGCCAACCCCCAGCCATCGGGCGTGCCCGCAGCCAACAACAACGTCGCATCGTTCGCAACGGTCACGCGGTCCGAAACGGCGGAGCGGTTCGCCCAGCCGTTGATAATATCCAACCCTTCTTGGCGATCGACCCCGGCGAGGCCGAGGCAGATCGCGCCGACTTTGGAGCGGGGCAGGTTCGCATTACGGAACGCCTGATCGATCGAATCGTCGATCGCCTGAAGTGCGTTATCGACGCCGACCGACTGGATGTTCGACGGCCCCGCTTCGCCGCGGGCAAGCACTTCACCCGTCAACGCGGTGGCTAATAATGTGCGCGTGCCGGTGCCGCCGCCATCGATGCCGAGCACCAGATCGAGCCGCAATGGCCGTTCGATTTTGGCTTCCTGGAAAGGCGTTACGCCCATCGCGGCACGAATCCGCCCGCCCGCCGCTTGCAGCCGTGCGCGCGATTCGATCGGCGAATATTGCGTATGGTAGGCCACGATGGCGGTCTTCACTTCGCCACCGCATTCTTGCAAAAGTGCATCGGCGGCGGCTTCGTCTAAGCCCGTCAACGTGCGAACGATGCGGTTCGAACGTGCGATCAGCTTGCGGTTCGTCGCCTTCAAGTCGACCATCAGGTTGCCGAAAGTTTTGCCCATGCGGACCATCGCGCCCGTGGTCAGCGCGTTCAGCACCATCTTCGTTGCGGTACCCGCTTTCAACCGCGTCGAGCCGGTCAGCACTTCCGCGCCGACAACGGGCGCGATCACGAGTTCGACTTCCGCAGCGAGTTCGGAATTGGTCGTACAGACGACGGCGATGGTGAACGCACCGACGCTGCGCGCGTGTCGAACCGCGCCGATGACGTACGGCGTGCGGCCACTCGCTGCGATGCCACACACGACGTCGTTCGCGGAGATCGCAATATCGCGAAGGTCGTTCGCACCGAGTTCGGGGGAATCTTCCGCACCCTCGACGGCGCGGAACATGGCGCGCTCGCCGCCCGCGATCAGGCCGACGATTTGCGACGGATCGGATTGGAACGTCGGCGGGCATTCGGACGCATCGAGGACGCCGAGCCGCCCGGATGTACCCGCACCGCAATAGATGAGCCGCCCGCCGCGCGATAGCCGATCCGCAATCGCATCGATGCCGCACGCGATCTCGCGGGCTTGCGTGGCGACGACGGCGGCGATGGTCGCATCTTCGCGGTTCATTAACGCGACGATTTCCACCGAGGTGAGTTCGTCCAGCCGGGCCGAGGCCGGGTTCCGCGCTTCCGTCTGAAGGTGTTCGAGCATGAGAGCGGTTCGGTGGGAAGGATTCAGCGGCGAAATCGCGACAGTAACCACGCGACGGCGAAGGTCGTCCCCGCACCCACGGGAGCGTACCACGGGAACGCGAGTGCAGTTTTCTTATCCGCAGGGAATACGCGGGGTAGGGTCTGCTGCAACCATTCTTGGGCGAACTTGAGCGATGGCAAGTACGCCAACCCGACTACGACCGCGCCGGTCAGCAACCCGGCAATCGCTGCCGACGAGGAAATCTTGCGTTTCAACCTGCCGAGCAAGAACAAACCGAGGATCAACCCCGTCGTTAAACCGGCGACGGAAAGTACCCGCTCGACGACGCTGCGTTCGCCACCCGTGCGGTAGGCAATGACGGCCACACCCATCTGCGCGATCCCCCACACGACGGTCATCATTCGCGAAAGCAGCACGTATTGCGACTCGGTGCGGTGCGGTCGCAGCGGTTTGTAGAAGTCGGTCACGAAGGCATTTGCGGAGCTATTCAACGACGACGACAGCGTGGACATCGCCGCCGCGAGGATGGCCGCAATCAGGATGCCGACGATGCCGACTGGCATTTTCGTGACGATGAACAGCCCGAATACTTCGTCTTTGGTCGCGGTACCGGGGTCGAACGCACCGGTCTGTTTCGCCGCGTAAAGCCCGATGCCCACCATCAAGAACAACAAAAATTGGAACAGGATCGTGAACCCGCTGAGAACGAGCGCGACGCGGGCGTGCGTCAGCGATTTCGCGCACAGGTAGCGCTGGACCATGAGTTGATCCGCGCCGTGCGACGCCATGCTGAACACCGCCCCGCCGAGCAACCCCGTCCAGAGGGAATAGGCTTTCGTGACATCGAAGACCGGGTCGAGCCAAACGAACTTGTTCGCCTGCGTACCGATCTCGAGGTACGTGTTCCAGCCGCCATCGAGTTGCATGAGTATGCACACCCCGGCCAGCATCGCACCCGCAATTTTTATCAGGAACTGAATGAGGTCGGTCCACAGCACCGCCTTCATCCCACCGAGGAACGTGTAAACGATCGTCACCACGCCGACGAGCACGATCGAGGTGATGACATCCAGCCCGATGTACTGGATGACGAGCGCCGTCAGGAATAGCCGTAAGCCGTCGGCAATCGTTCGCGTAATCAGGAACAAACCGGACGCCACGCGCTGCACCGCCGGGCCGAACTTTTCGCGAAGCACCTGGTACGCAGAGAACAATTCGCCCTTCATGTACAGCGGCAGCAGCAGTTTCGCCACGATACAACGCCCGACGATGTACCCGAACGCGAGTTGCAAAAACATGAGGTTGCCGCCATCGGGGTTGTACCCGATACCCGGCACGCTGAGGAACGTGACCGCACTCGTCTCCGTGGCGACAATCGAGATGAGCACCATGAACCAGCCGACGTTCCGATCGCCGACGAAGTACGCCTTCAGGTCTTTCTGTTTGCGCGTAAACCACGCCCCCATCGCCGTCATCCCGAGGATGTAAACGGCCACAATGGCGAGGTCGATATTGGATAAGCGTGCATCGAGCATGGCGATAATGTAGCGGGAACGACGAAGGCGGCACGGGCAGTTTCAATCGTGTCAGAGTCTGCGATCTGGTAACATGCCAGCAGGGAATAAACGACTTCGACTTGAGGTGATCCAATGGTGCCGTCGATGAAATCGCTTGGGATCGACCAGTTCAGCGTTGCCGAACGAATTCTGCTCGTGGAAGAGATATGGGATAGTATCGCCGACGATGGGCAAGAAGTCGAGTTGACCGATGTGCAACGGAAAGACCTGGAGCGTCGAATTGCGAACTACGAAGCGAATCCGAAATCGGGTTCGAGTTGGGAAGAAGTCAAAGCGCGACTGCGAGAGCAAGAATGACGCGATGCTCGTTCCCGTTTAGCCGCGCCGCGAAGTCTTCGCAGCGAAGCGCGGGCTCGATGGATCGAATACCAACGCGATTTCCACGTAGGTTCACGCCCCGCGCTTCGCTGCGCAAAGCCTACGCGGCGCGGCGAAACGAAGAACGCGATCTTTCTCGGTTTTAGTCGATGGTCACGACTTCGCCGCCCGATTTCGTGATCAGTCCCCGCATGTTTTCGACCGAGACGAGCCGCTTCAGCGACCGCACCGAGCCGTCGCCGAAGCAGACGTTCGTTCGCCCGCCGATGTACAATAGCAAATCGCGCGGGTCGGCCTTCGGGTCGAACTCCATGTCGTCGGGCTTCATCCACGGCACCGCGGTCTTTGCGGTTGCGAACATGATCGTGTTCGACGAGCCATCGCTGATCTCGGTGAGCTTCACGCCTTTTACCAAGTCGAACATCGCTCCGTTGCCGCGAAACACCTGCATGTGCGTGTTCTTGTCGCCGGGTTTCGTCGTGCCGGCCAATTCGAACACACTCGGCATCGGGTGGTCGTCGAACACTTTCTTGTTGTGAGCGCTATCCCACGGTTCGTCGAGTTTAATCTGCTGGTACAGCGGAGTTTGTTCGATGTACGGCAGCATGTGCACGCGCCACGATAGCAGCGGTTTGCCCTTCTTGCCGACGATTGCAGCGGATGGCATCGCCCCGTTCACATCGTGGTAGCCGATCATTGCGAACGCGATTTGCTTCATGTTGTTGATCGTTCGAGCATTCGCGGGGCCAACCCTCACCGCGCCGGTGATTTGCGAGACCAGTGGCTCGATGTCCAAGTCCGAACGCATCGTCAGCGTGGCGGAGGCTTCTTTGTCGTTGCTCTGAATCTTCGCGGAACGCAGCGCCACCTGCGCGTCTTTGATGAACGCAACCCACTTCTGTTGCGTTTCGTTTTTCGAATCGTCGGACTCCGCAATCGCCCCACTGAGCAGGGTTTGCCAGAGTGTACGGACGACGCCCATCGACTTCTCGGCTTCGATGCACTTCACCTTCGTGGGGCATCGCGCGAGGATATTCAGCACGAGTTCGTCGCCGACATCGAGCTTGCCGATAATCGCGTCGGCGAACAATAGCGGCTTGACCGGCTCGAATTGGGCTTGACCGTTCTCCATCCGGAGTTCATCGGGGAAATTTGCGAAGTTCAACCCGAATGCAGCATGTTGGCCCGAAGCTGCGAGCGCAATCGCATCCGAGATCGGCCCCTTCGCCCCTGCGGGTTGCGGTTTCGCCATGTCGAACGATTTCGGCCCGAGTATGACGAGCCGGTTCGGGTTGTCCAGAATCCACCGCATATTGTCGGGTCGCCCTCGGTTGAGTTCGTAGATCGCCGGCTGGATTTCCTGGAATCTCTTCGCGTCGAACTGCAAAAGCAGGCGGGCGGCAGAAGCGACTTTTTTCGGTTCGTACGGTTTGTTGAACGTGAATGCGGCCACGTATGTTTGTTGTTCGTTGTTGTCTTTGATCTTTGGAAAGAAGATCGTAAAAGTTTGCACGGTTTCGGGTGGGATGCTCAAGACGTTGGCGATGTCCTGGAACTTGTCGAACATCTTCTCGGGGTTGAGCTTACGAAAGGCCAGTACCGGCTTGCTTTTCCAGACCGTAGCGACATCGACGTGCGCGAACGCGGCGGCATCGTGTGGCACCCACGAAAGGATCTCTTGTAGCGGCGTGTCGGCGGCCCGCGACGCCGTCGCAAACAACGCCAACACGGCGACGGCCATCAGCCGACGAACGATTACAGCGAACATGATCGGAACCCTCGCAGAAAAGGAAAATGCCCAACCCCATCAAGATACGACGGTCGGCGGTCGGCGTTTCATCGCTTCCCGGTAACGCGCGTCGCCCGTACTTTGTCAGCCCACATGAATACGTGCAGTCAAAAAATCTAAGGCGATGACCACGGCACGTTTGAGTCGCTCGCCAATGCATGGTTATGAAGGAAATCGCTTGAGTTCGCCAGATACGACACGGCGGATTTTGTTTTGCCAACAACTTGCGGCTCAACTCGTTATTGCATCGACATGCAATTCCCGAAAACTCGAACAGACTTTGTGGGAGAAGTTCCATGGCACGATTTCCCCATTCCACAAGTATCGGATTGTCGATCGCGTTCGTCGTGATCGGAACGATCTCGGTTGCGGCTCCCGTTCCAGTGCCCGTTGAAAAAGAGCCGGAGTGGATGCAGGGTTTTCGCGATAAATATCAACTTCAGAAGGACGAATACGTCAAGCGGGTGGCGGCCCCATACATCCCCGAGCGCATCGATTTCCGTTCGAGGTATTTCAAGCGGCTGCCAGACAAAGATGCGGAAATAGAAGCCAAACGCCGATCCAAAGAAAAACAAGACGAAAAATGGATGACGAACTTGATCGAGCAAGATGGCACCAAACTGAAAATGCGGTACGTCATCTCGTCGATCGGTTTGTCGACCATGCCCGAAAAACATCGTGGCGATAATCTATTTGAAGTTTCGGAGGCGGTATCGGCGATCACGGGTCTGGAGACACCCGAATTCATCGTCGATCCGAAGCACATCGATCATTTTGTATTCCACGAGGATAACCGAACGGTCCACGGTGACTTCGTCACTCGTAAAAATGCACCGCTCGATAAACTCGCGCCGCAACTCGAGAAGATTCTGCGCGACGAATGCAAAATACCCGTGAAACTTCGCGTGGATATCGAAGAACAAGATGTCTTCGTCGTCGGTGGAACGTTCGCGTTAAAACCACCGCTGTGGCGACGACAAGACGCGCAGAAGCGAATGCAAAAGCTGATCGATATTTATGCGACCGAAGACGGTTTGAATCCATTTTTCGATCACTACGAGTATCAGCGGAAGTACGATGGCCGAGTCAATTCCTCCGATTACGGCGGTAGGCCGACAGACTTGGTCCGCTTCGTGGGTCGCCGCGTGAAAACGAGAATAGTATGGGATGTCGAACTGCCATCGGAACCCTATTTCTTTTGGTGTAATCACGAACTAAAAACCCCGACGATTCAAGAGAAAGCCGACGATTGCGACCCGGATAAAGTACTCAAAAACGTCGCAGCCCAAACGGGACTGACCTTCACGAAGAAGAAGCGCAAAGTGCCCGTGCTCGTCATCAGTTCCTCGGAGTAATCGCGATGACCACGGCACGATCTCGCACTCCGCGCGTTGGAAACGTTCGCCACAATCTGTCGGTCGGAAGTGCAAAAATTGACCGAATACGTTGAGTGGCGTTCGCGTTTCGATACGATAAGCCCATGAAAATTAAACCGGCTATCATTGCCTCGATTCAACAGCGTTTGGCGGCGTTTGAAAAAGCCGAGGACGTGCGCGTTCTGTATGCCGTCGAATCGGGCAGCCGCGCGTGGGGATTTCCGTCGCAGGATAGCGATTACGATATCCGATTCGTCTACGTCCACAAACGAGATTGGTATCTCACGATCGATGTCGAATCGCAACGCGATGTCATCGGACGGCCCATCGAGAACGATTTAGACTTTGCCGGTTGGGATATTCGCAAGACGCTCAAACTGTTTGCGAAGTCGAACCCGTCGCTCCTCGAATGGCTGGACTCCCCGATCGTCTACGTCGATCGCGAGAATCTCGCCGAGAATCTGCGCGAGTTGCGGTCGATGTTTTTCATGCCGCAAAAGTGCATTTACCACTACTTGCACATGGCCCAAAACAACTACCGCAGCTACCTGCGCGGCTCCACGGTTCGGATCAAGAAATATCTGTACGTGCTGCGCCCGCTGTTGGCCGTACACTGGATCGAGAAAGATCGTGGCGTCGTGCCGATGCAATTCAGCAAGTTGCTCGGTAACGTCGTCGACGAGCCCGTTTTCGTTAGCGAAGTGAAAAACTTGTTGAAGCGAAAAATGGACGGCGACGAACTCGATGAAGGTCCGACGATTCCCGCACTCCACGAGTACATCGATCGCGAACTCGAGCGAATGAGCAAACTGTTCGTCGAATCGCGACGCCCACGACTCGATATGGAACGACTCAACGAACTGTACCGCAGTCTATTGAAGTCGTGAATCGCGGTTGCAGGTTACTCCTTCGCGATTGCCGGGCGGCGGTAGGGCTTCTTGGCTTCGTAGAGTTCGAGTCGGTCGCGGAGTGCTTTGGCTTCGGGGTTTTTCTGAAGGTACGCTGCGTCTCGTAATACTTCGCGTTGCCATTTCATAGCCTCGGCGAAATCGCCAGCCTCGGCGTGTGCGGCCGCCAGCGTGTCGATGTAACCGGAGTTCCGCCAGTCGGTTTGCTCGCACGCCCTCTTTGCCAGTTCCACCGCCAACTTACCATCGCGCCGTTTCGCAACGGGGCACGTCGCCAGTGCCCAGGCGCGGTTATTGAGTGCGAGTGCGTGATCCGGGTTGAGTTCGATCGCCTTGGCGTAGGCTTGCAGTTCCTTCTCGTCGTCGCCCATTCGGCTGTGCGCCATTCCGGACTGCGTGTAGGCTTCGGCGGTCGGCTCCCGCGCGATCGCCAGTGCCAAATCTTCGAGTGCCGCCGCATACTTCTTCTGCGCGATCTTCACCGATGCCCGCGCACGATACGGATACTCCCAGTTCTCGTATCGCCGAATCACGAAGTCGTGATCTTCAATCGCGTTGTCGTACTTCTTGAGCAAGTAAAAAATCTGTGCGCGGTTGCTCCGCCATTGGATGTCGTCCGGGTCGATACCCACGGCCACGTTGTAATCCTTCTCGGCGAGTTCGAGCTTCTGCAATTCGATAAATGCCCAGCCGCGCGATGCATACGAGCGGGCATCCTTCGCGTTCGCCGCGATCCGTCGATCGAATTCCTCGACCGCCTCGGTCGCTTGCATTAAGTCCGACTTCTCCAAGTAGCCCGTGACTTTGCCATCGCGTACCAGCACGCGATTGTTCGTATCTTTCAACACGCTATAAGCAAACAATGTGGCGGGAACTTCGGTGTCGGCACCGCCGTCGTTGGGGCAGGCGATCTTCAAGCCCGTGCGTTTCGGGAACGCGAGTTTGCCCACCCACGGCTTCATCGCAGGCGTCTTCGGCACCGGTGCGGCCACCGCCCCCATCGGCACGAACCACAACATCAAACACGCAAAACGCATGGCAACACTCCCAGATGAATGGCGCATTTTACCCGAACCGATCGCAGGGGGAACGCACAATATCTCCCATCGCGCCGCACTCGCATGTGCGTGCTATGTTTGTTACGAATTGGCTTCGTTGTCCGTCGCCATTCTCACTCTCCGTGCAAAATTCAGGCGATACGCGAAGGACGTTCGATGAAACAAGTCTTTGCTGCCGGTCCGCTGACCGAACGTCCGACGGTTCGTGCCACCTCGGCAGGTGTCTCGGCCGATCAACTGCAAACCGCGCTCGGCTTCGCGAACTATGCCACGCCACCGGCGCGAACGGGCGACGGCGAAATTGCGCTGCCCTCGCCCGTGCGCCTCGCGCTGCTCAACACGCTGACGACGGGGCGCGTGCTCACGCACACCGCATCGACCGGCAATCGTTATTTCGCGCACACGCTGTTGAATGTGCCCGCCACCGCCGATGCACAATTGGCGATCCAGACGTGGGGCAGCCCCGCGTGGCAGCGGAACGACCCGGACTCCGCCGCCGATCTGCCGGAGTTGCCGTACCTGCCCGTGGCGGACATTCTCGACGACGACGCTCTGAAGGCGTGGCTCGATTCGCCGACGCACCACGAGCTTCTCGAATTCGCATTGCACGCGCTACTCGGTACGCCATCGGATGTGCGAATCGTCTTGGCTGCGAGTGCGGACGACGTGGCGAAGATCGTTTATGCCGTCACGCGGGTGTTGCCGTCGAGCCTCATCGAAGACTTCACGTTCTCGACCTACGAAGCGAATCCGCACAGTTGCACGGCACGGCTGATCGGCCATGATGCAGGCAACCCCGACACCGAACTGCCCGAAGATTGTTACCGCGATGGCTTCATCGGCCTGAACCTCACCACCGGTCGGCGCTCGGATATTGCGAAGGATGTTCCGTTTGCGGCGTTCGCGGTGAAGGCGCTTTCCGATGGAAAATTCGACAAGCTCGACGAAGTCAAAGGCCACTGGCAGCGGCTCGGCCTGAGCGATGCGAAGCACTTCGACCTCGTCTTCCGATTGACGCGCGGCACCGGCGTGTTGACCAAAGACGAAGCCGTCATCGCGCTGTCGTTCCCTGCCGTTGCAGCGTGGGTTTCGGCGCGATCCGATGCCATGAATCAGTTCCTCGAATGGTCGCTCGACGATCGCGCGTTCGCCACGGGATCGTTCAGCCGTGCCGTCCAGCCGCTACGCCAGAAGCCCGATGCGATTCTGAAACTCGCCAACGTCGTTCGCGAAGAAGGCACGAAAGCCGTCACCGCAGGCGACATCAACCGGGCCGCGAACGCCCTCGAAGTCGTGATGCCGATGGTCGCGCCGTCGAAAGCCAACGCGATCTGGGGCGAGTTACTTTCGCAGATTCCGGAACCCGATGCGCTGTCGTGGGAGATGCGGCGTTACCTGCTGCCGCGGTTCGTGCGCTTCAAACAACAATCGCAATCGGCAACCGCGACGATCGACGCTGCGTTCACGAAATGGCTGAATGTGCCTGCGGAGAAACTCGGCGAATTGCTCGCACTCGAGTTGCCGCGCGGGTATCAGATGGCGGCGTGCCGAGCCTGCCTGCATCGCGTCGGCGAGCCGACGACCGCACTCGCGGAAACGCTCGCCAACCATCCCCGGCTCGCGCTCGCACTGTTGCAACCGAGCGAAGGCGTCGAGGCGGACAAGGCGGTGTCACTCTACGGCACGCTCTTGACATCCGTGCCGTCGCACCCGTGGTTTGAAGATGTCATCGGCGCGGCGAGCGGGTTCGACAAACCGCGGCTCAACCGCTTTTTCCTGGCAACGCTCGATGCGGGCAAGATCGACGCCGACCGCCTGATCCGCACGCGCGGCCCCGCACTTCTGGAACTGTTCGCAGGCGAATCGGGGCTGGATCGCGTCGGCACATTATTTTTGAACGCGCCACCCGCAGACCTTTTGCACAGCCTCGGGTTGCAAGATTTCCTCGTGAAACTCGCCGAGCAAGACAACCTCAGCGAAGAACTGAAATCGCGTATCGCGGCGGTGCGGGCGATCCGTGGCTACCTCGATTCGCCGACGTTCACGAGCGAAGCGATGACGCCCACCGCCGACGCCCTGATCGTGCAACCGCCGGTGGTTCCGCTGGCCGCAAAGGGCGAAGTCTTCGCCGCCGTTGCCACGGGCCTGCTGAAACGCAGCGAGAGCGCGAGCGTGCAACCGCAACTCGAAGCGGTGCTGACGACCTTCGGTACCTCGCTCGCCAACGACTCCGCCGACCTTTACGAAAACCTGTTGCGCGACTTGCGGAACCGCACCGACTTCGGCCGAAACGAGAACCTCGTCCACACGTTCCTCGCCGTGGCACTCGGCGCGACGCAGACGGAATCGCTGCAAGGCAAGCTCGACAACCTCGATGGCCATGCCTTCGCGGTCGCTACCGAAGCGGCCGGCCGCGGGGGCAATCGCCTGTTGAACACGATTGACACGCACTCCAAATCGTGGCCGAAAGAAGCCCGCACGAAGTGGGGTTTCCTCCTCGCCGCCGTTCGCCCCGAAGGCATGATGCGCGCCGCCCGCCACGCCATGTGGTTCGCAATCGGAGCAGCCGTCGCGTCCGCAGCCTGGTGGCTAATGCGGTAGAAAATTCGGCAAGCGATTGGCGAGTGACAATTCGGAAAGCGATGGCGATTGGAAACATACGAGGACGGTCGGCACAACCGGTGCGCGCTGCCGAACGCTAAGTGCAGCCGCCGCGCCAGCTCGCTTGACAGTAGACTGCGGTACCACGTCCTGCCGGTCTGGTCTGCTGCAACGGTGCCGCTCAGTTGCCGGTGGTCGTGTTGAAGATGAGGCGCGGGACGAAGTTAGGTTGCTGTTGGCGTTGGCCACGGACAAAACAAAGCGGGCGGGGACCGCAGTCCCCGCCCGCCAAGCCATTCGTTGTTACACCCACAACCACGACCCGAGCAGCCCTTCGCCCGGATCGAGCACGCCGTTGCCGTTGGTGTCCCAGCCGCTGGCCAGACCGGCCACCGCGATGGACAGGTTGTTGTTGAACCCGTCGCACACGTCCTTCAGCGCCTCAGCGTAGGCCCTCTGGGCGTTGCCCGACAGGATGCTGCCGTTCGTCCCGAGCAGCGCGTTCGCCGAATTGATGATGTCGGACAGCTTGACGAACCCGGTCGGTGACACCAGGCCGCCCAGGTTGGTGGACAGGCTCGCCGACAGCGTGCCGACGTGGATCATGGTGCCGCCGCTCACGCCCAGGACGTTCACGTTCAGCCACGTGGCCGCCAACTGCGCCGAGAGCATGTAGGCCATGTTCGTGGCGTTGGCACCCTGCAGCCAAATATTCAGAGCCTTCTTGGCACTCGCGAGTTCTGCGGCGGTGAGGTCACCGAGATTGGCGGCGGTGATTTCCACGGTCATCGTGCCGACCTTCTGAGTCATGGAGAAGTTGGAACCGTCCGCGTTCCTGAGGTTCAAGGCATTCAGCCCCGCGATGTCCGCACCGCGGATGAGTGCCAGCCCGTGATCGTTGCCCCAGAAGCCTTTCGACTTCCCGCCGGTCTGCCCCAACTTCACGTTACCGAAGTTGACCACCTTCGAGCCGCCGCTCTGGACGCCGGTGCCGCCGGCGATGACGCTCACACTGGTAGGCGTGGTGGCGACCCAGTTCGCCTGCGTGCCCTCGATCACCTTGTACGTGCCCGGCCCGAGGTCGGACCCAGTGAGCGGGT
>JAYVXI010000080.1:0-6895 GCA_043785305.1 Limnoglobus sp.
CGAGGTCGATCGGCACGTAGCTCCAATCTCATTTTGGGCTCGGACCAAGCACGGCAAACGCCGTGCCGAACGCGATAGGCATTAAGCCGGTGGCTCGTAGCAGATCGCGATTTTTGCGCAAGTCGTCGGTACAATCCTCGTTCCCGTGCATCGAATGGTGAAAGTGTTGCCGAAACGAGGTTGGTTCCCATGGTTGAAAATCATAAACTCGCGATGAAACTCGGCCAGCCTTCCCTCGCCGAACTGACCAAACGACACGTCGCAACTCGTTGCCAGTCAACGGAATCCGAAACGGACATCCAAGTCGAACCGTACGAAGTCGTGTCGGGCTTCATGGCCGACCTTCAAACGACTTGGTCCGAAGCGAATCTCGTCAATCGCCTGTTCGGCCTGAGCGAAAAGAACCTCACCGCACCGGCAGACTGGTCGAGTTACGTTCGCAAACTGCCACCGACGAACTACCTCACGCTGAACCTCGGCCACTACCCACAACAAGTGTCCGATCTCGCGAGTTTGATCGCGAAGTCGGGCAAAACTTCGCAGCCCGCGCAATGGAAATTGAACACTCCGAAGAGTGTTGCAGCGAACACGGCACTCGGTTTGATGACCGCCGCCGCCATTTCTCGCTTGTCTGGCGAGTACGCCAATGCGTTCCGATCGCTCGACGAAGCGGCAAAACTCGCAACCGATGACGCAACGCGGCTCGCGATCCAAAACGAGCGAGCGGGCACGCACTGGGCGAAAGGCGACACCGAAGACGCTGTGCAACTTTGGAGCAAAATGCCCGCGTCGAACAACGTGGCCCGCTTCAATCTAGGTGTCGTTGCACTGTCGCAAGGCAAAAATGCGGAAGCGGTTCCGTATTTCCGAGAGATTTCTGGTAGTTTGCCGAATCGTTCGGGCTGGAGCCACCTCGCGGACCTATACTTATCACTGGCAAGCATTTAAGTCGCTTTCGCTCATTTGGCAGATCGACGGGAAACGCCTCGATCGTCGGGAAAATCGACAGTGTCGGCTTTCTCCTATGGATTCTCTGGTGGCTTTGTGTTGTTTATCTCAGCGACTTGAGCTAACATTTTGTCGTCCCGCCGTGTGGCAACTTCGATGACTGGGCGACGTTGAAGTGGTCTGCGGCGGGACATTTTTGCGCGCCATTCGATTTCTCGCTCGTGTACAATTCGAGAAGATATTTCCAAACTCCAATTTTAGACACTTGCAGTCGGCAATTCCTACTCGGTATGATGGTGTATCACTCGAACCTCGCGACGCATTCCGCCGTCGTTAGTTTCGACGACGCAGACGGATACATCCTGTCCGTCGCTCGTCGGCTTCGAGAAAGGGATGGCACATCATGAGTTCCGTTTCGCACTCGCCGCTCGATTCGAGCGTGTTGGTCCTGAATAAGATGTTCATGGCCGTACACGTGATCTCCGTACGACGTGCGTTCTGTCTGCTGTGCAAGGAGTTGGCCGAGGTCGTCGCGCTCGAAGAGGGCACGTTCAACAGTTACGATTTCACGAGTTGGCTGGAAGTCAGTGCGTACCGAGCCAAGAACTTCCGTCAGGAAGACGACGATTGGGTTCGCACGACCAATTCGGAAATTCAAGCTCCGCGCGTGATACGCTTGTTGGATTACGATCGCGTTCCGAAGCAGTCGGTGAAGTTCAACCGTCGGAACATCTTCGCGCGCGACCACAACCAGTGCCAGTATTGCGGCAAGAAGTTCTCGACATCGGAACTCAGTTTGGATCACGTGATCCCACGCAGCCAGGGTGGGGGTACGTCTTGGGAAAACATCGTGTGTGCCTGCGTGAATTGTAATGTCCGAAAGGGTGGTAGAACCCCAAAACAAGCCAATATGACGCTGATTCGCAAGCCCGAGAAGCCGAAGCGCAGCCCGATGTTGAACGTGAAGTTGTCGCAGAACAAATATCGGTCGTGGTCGTCGTTCCTCGACAATGCCTACTGGTCGGTCGAATTGAAGTAGCCAAAATCGAAGCCCAGTCATGAAAATGACTGGGCTTCGTCGTTAAATCTTGTCGATTGAGTCGATCCAGACGCACAACTCCAATAGCGTTTCCTGAAGCATGTACTCTTTGCCGAAGTCTTTCAGTTGGCGATAGATCACGGGGAAGCGTTTGTCGACGAGTGCCGGTTTGCTCTCGGCGATGGTTTTGATTGCGGGATCTTTTTCGCCGCCGACGATGTAGAACGAGAGCGGTTGGTTCGGGAGGTTGTCCTTCGGCTGCGTGCCGAGCGATGCCCCCGTGGTGGCGACGCCGCGGATCGTATCGCGTGCGTTGAAGCCGAGGTAAAAGCCCATCTGCCCGCCGACGCCCATTCCGTGAGCGATCACCCGCGAGCGGTCGATCGTGTACTGCCCGAAGACTTCTTTCACGTCTTGCACGACGCCTTCGGTTTCGCTGGCGACCCAGCCATCGTTGCTCTGCGCTTTCGGGCCGACCATGATGTAGTGGAAGTCTTCGAGAAACGGCCGCCAAATCTTCACCATGTCGTCGGCATCTTTACCGCCCTTGCCGAGCGGGTGCAGCCAGATGATGACGCCGTGCGAAATGTTCGGCTTGTAGTTCAGCGGTACGAACATCCAATATTCGCGACCCAGCGTCGCGTTCTTTCGCTTCAACAGTCCGAGTTCGGGTTCCTTTTTTTCTTCGTCTTTCTTCTCATCGGCCTTCGGCTTCGCGGGAACCGCCATCGGCCCGCCCGCGATTGCCTTCGGCTTGTCGAGCGCTTTCTCGAACGTCGAAGGCAACGGCAACGCGACGGGGAGCGTCTCCGGCACGGCCGTCAGGCGTAGCGTTTTCGTCTCAGTTTTGCCGCCTTCTTTCCGCTTCACTTCGATCTTCACTTCGTCGCCCGCCGCGAACTTGTTGACGATGGCCGACATCTGCGCACGGCCCTGAATCACGGCCATTTGGGGAACCGGTTGGCCGGGTGCGCCGATTGGGGCGATCTTCAGAATCCGGTCGCCGGGCTTCAGACCCGCTTCCTCGGCAGGGCTTTGCGGGAAGACGAAACGGATCTCGACGCCGAGTTCCGGGTCGTCGCGCATCGGCAAGATTCCGATGAACGGATTCGCGAACGCGGTCACGGCACCGGACAGTTTCACGGCGAATTCCGTCTCTTTGCTGTCGCGAAGCACCTTGATCGACACCGTATCGCCTTCGTACTTCGGCCCCATAATGTGCATGAGTTGCGTGTAATTCGCGACGAGCTTTCCATCGATTGAGACGACCTTATCGCCGACCTTGATCCCCGCCTTCGCTGCGGCCGAATCGGCATTGACGCGGCCGACGACGACATCGTCGAGGTACAATTCTTGGCTCTGCGAGGTGATGCCGATCAGGCCGCGGCGAAGGTCTTTGCCTTCGCGTAACTTCGGCAGGATCGCGAAAATGTCTTCGAGCGGGATCGCGAACCCGATACCGGAATCGTACCACTCGACGCCCGCCGTCTCGGCCTCGCCGCGCGGCGACGCGGGTACGAGAATGCCTTGCACGCGGCCGTCGATTGCGATCAGCGGCCCGCCGTAATTCACCGGTGACACCTTGGCGTCAGTCTGGATCGCCTTGCCGGAAATGCGACCGAGTGCGCTGATAATTCCCGCGCTCATCGATGGCGGCGTATCGACTTCGGGCATCAGTGCCCGCCCCAACGCGAGCGACCATTGGCCGACCTGGAGTTCCGCATTTTTCACCGCCACCGGCACGGGAAGCTCTTTTGCATCGACTTTCAACAGCGTCAGCATCCGCGTGGTGTCGTTCGCAATCACCTTGGCCACAAGCCGCGTGGGGCGACCGGGGATCGTCACGAAAATGTCCGAAGGCTTGTTCGCAAAGTTGAAGGCGCTCGTGAGGATGTAGCCATCGGCGGCCACGATCACGCCCGTGGTGGGGCCGCGACCTTTCCGCACGCCACCCGCCGGCGCACCGGCACTGTCGGTACCGCCCGCCGTTTCGATTTTCACGACCGAAGGGGCCACCTTCGCGGCCGCTGCCTTCATCGTCTGCTCGTTCTTCTCGTTCAAATCTTGCGCGAACGCAGAACTCGCAACGAGGCACAGGCTCAGGAAGGAGATCGCATACCGAATCATGGGAACATCTCGGGGGCTGAGTTTCTGTAGCTGGCCTCCATGAGGCCGGTAAGACTTTCTGATGTATACTTCGTATGGTCGGAAATGACACGTCACCGGTTTGACATGCATTCTTGTTAGCCCGACGCGCTAGCGAGGGATTACTGTCGTTTCTGCGATGTCGTGCCTTCATGCGGGTTCCCCTCGCTTGCGCGTCGGGCTAACAAAAACGTATCGATTCACCCCGCCCAAAGTAAATCCTCTCGCGGAGCGAGAGGGCTACATAATACCGCCCTTCACTCCATCACGGTTTCTTCGGGGCCATCGGCTTCGCCGGGTATTCGCCGAGTTCGATGTCGATCGATTGCAGGTTGTCGCCGCGACGGACTTCGAGCCGAATCTTCGAGCCGGGCTTCGTGCGTTTCATGAAATCGCGGAAGCCGTTGATGCTGTAAATCGGCTCGCCGTCGATGAAACTCACGAGGTCGTCGACCTTCAAACCGGCCTTCGCGGCAGGCGAATTTGGGAACACATCATCGACGTAGGGCGGCGTGCGATCGAGGACGTTCGGCACGAACACGATGCCGTGATAGCCGCCGATCCCGATGACAATGTCGGGGCGTTTCACGGGCTTATACTTGCCTTGCATCCCGAGTTCGACGAACTTCGCGAGGCCAATTTTCACCGTCTTGTCGCCATCTTTCACATCGACTTCGGCACCGATCGGGATCGCGTAGTTCATCCACGTTTCGCTTTGCGTGTTGCGAATTTCCTTACCGATGACGCCGAGGAGGTTGCCTTTGCGGTCGGTGAGTGCCCCGCCACCCGCCCCGGGATTGTTCGTAATCGCATCGACGATGTAGACATCGCCGGTGTACGGGAAGTCGAAGATCCCGCGTCGCCCGTGCATCTTCGTGTAAGCGGCCACCACGCCACGCTGTACGGTCATCGCTTCGTCGCGCATCGCGATTTCAAACGAGTTGCTGAACCCGAGTACCCAGTCTCCCGGTTGGGCGCGCGGTCGTTTCAGTTCTTCGGCAAACGAAAAATGTTCGAGTTCCAGCCCCGTCGGTTCGTCGATCTTTTTCCCCTCGACGCGGAGTTTCAAGATCGCCGCATCGAGTTCGGGTTCGGTCACGAGGACCGTCGCTTTCAGCTTCCGCCCGTCGTACAGATGTACGACGATCTCGGCTGAATCGAGCATCTGGCTCGCGGACGTCAGGATGTGGCCATCGGGCGAGATGACGATGCCCGTGCCGTAATTCGACACGCCGCGAAAGCCACCCGCGCCAAACAACTTCACGAGCTTCTGATTCACTTTCTCGGACACCGCGTGGAACGGATCGGCCGCCATCGACGCCGTCGTGGCAACCATCGCGAGTATCGTCGCCGTCAGCATTCGCATGATGTTCATCTCTCCGATGCATTCAGTCGAAAGTGAAACATTACCAGCCTGTGTTTGTAGCAGAAGTCGTGAGACTTCTGACGCGGCGACTTCCCACTTCCCGAAGTCTCACGACTTCGACTACCTCAGAAGCGCCTTGTCACTCGACTTCGCCGCTATCACTTCTTCATGTTGAACGATGCAAAATTCAGTCGGCCGTAGTTCTTGTCGCCGAAACGGACATCGACACGGTGCGGTAATTGTCGCCCATCGACGGTTTTATAGTCCGAGAAAAACAGTTCGCACGGGTCTTCTTCGCGAAGCACATACGCCTCGCAGGCGAGCAATTTGCGGTCGGTTTGGCTGAAGAACCACTTGCACTCGATCGAGGCATGTTTCGTGCGCAACACTTCGCAATCGACGCGCTGCTTCGACCAATCCTCCACCGGGCGGCCATCGAGGTGCGGCGGGTAGATTGGCTCGGTGCCGCCGTGCGAGACGCCGAGTTCAAACGCCTTCGACGTCGGCCCCATCGCGAGCAAACGGCGATATTGGTAGAGTGCCGCGAGCAGCCCGCCGCTGTTATCGGGCACCTGAAGTTGCGCCGGTCCGTTGGCCCCGTCGAGCGGGTGGTACACGAATTCGACGTTCATCGTCAGCTTCGCTTCGGGGTTGCCATCGGCGGCTTCGCCGGCGATCAGCGTCAACGGGCCGCGACGTTCGTTCGCATCGAACGAGCCACTAATCGCCCAGTTGCCGGGGAAGCCCGTGAAGTCGCCGTGCTTGGTGAAACCTTCCCAAAGTTGCTTCTGGCGAAGGTCGTTAAAGTAATAATTCGCGAAGCCTTTCTTCTCTTTGAACAGCTTCATTGCGGGCGATTTCTTCGCGCGTTCCTTGGCGGGGTCGGGCCGTTCGGGTTGCGGTGGCTTCGGCTGTGCGGCCGCATCGACGGGAGCATCTTTCAAACCCATCAGGCGAACGAGCACATTTTTGCGGGTGTTATCGCGGCGATAACTGAGCGGCATTCGCCACTCGCTCGGGAAGATGCCGAGGATGTTCTTGTACTGGTTCGTGCTCGTGAGTGGGCGGCCCGCGAACGAGATGATCTTGTCGCCGGGCTTGATCCCACGGCGAAACACGTCGGCTTCTTCGAGGATCGTGCCGAACTTCATCTGGTTGAGTGCGCCGTCTTCGTTCTCGGTTTCGATTGTGGCCCCGAGCGTGGCATGATCGGTGTCGATTCCCGAATAGAAGTGGCCGAGGAAGTTCTTGATCTGGTTGATCGAGATTGCATAGCCGACGCCCGAGTTCACGCGACCGCGTTTCTCGAACGAACCCCGGCCGTTGATGCCGACGAGTTCGCCGTCCATGTTGAAGAGCGGCCCGCCCGAGTTGCCGGGGTTGATCGAGGTTTCGAT
>JAYVXI010000081.1:0-6862 GCA_043785305.1 Limnoglobus sp.
TCCACTCCCAATCGACCGCAACCGCTCAAAATAACAAATTCCGCCGTCGCAGCGAGGAAATGCCCCGCCCGAAACCGCAGATGAAATATCCGGGTTAGGGAAGCGGCTTCTCGAACCGTAACTTCCGCTTGTATGCGTGCCGAATTGGATCTCGGTCTGGAGATTCGCAGCGACGGTGCGCCACTCATCGGGCATGGGAGCCACATGAAAAGAATTCACACGTCGTACCGTCTGAAAAGGTATCCGATTCTGCCGTGTGAATTAAAGATCAGATCGTCCAGCCTTTGCGGTAGTCCTTCGACAGATACTGTGCGGCGGATTTGACGTTGGTGACGCGGGCGGTGGCGGCGTCCCATGCGATTTCGGCTTCGCACCGGTAGGCGACGTTGCCGAGCAACACGGCTTCGGTGAGGCCGCCGGAGTAATCGAAGTTGCACGTCGTGGTGCCGCCGTTCTTGATCGCGTCGATCCATTCCTTGTGGTGGCCGACCGATGCCGCGATCGACTTGGCGGGTACCACGAACGACTTCGCGAACTCGTCGGGTAGCAGCGTGTATTTGCCGTAATCGGCGATCAGCTTGCCCTTTTCGCCGACGAACATGACGGCGGAACCGTAGCCTTTATAGGTTTCCTTGCCATCGAGCGATGGCCCGCTGACGCCGTGATACCACGACAATTTCACGTCGGGCCGTGCGTGCATTCCGGAGATCGCGGGGAATTGATAATCGACCTGCATGACATCGGGCGTTGTGTTATCGCCGACGTATTCGCGGCGGCCCGTGGCTTTCACGGTCGTCGGCGCGGTGAGGTCCAAGGCCCAGAACGGCAAGTCCATGTAATGGCAGCCGAGGTCCGCCAGCGTGCCGCCGCCGAACTCCCACCACCAGCGCCAGTGGAAGTGCGGCCACTGGAACGTCCACCCGGATTTGGCGACGTTCACTTCAAAGAACTCAACCGGCGTCGGCCCGAGCCACAGATCGACGTCGAACTTCGCCGATGGCGTTTTGCCCGCACGAGTCCCGCCGACGGGGCGACTGCTGTTCCACACATGAACGTGCGAGATCGGGCCGAGCGCGCCGCTTTTCACGATCTCGACGACGCGACGATAGTTGTCCGTGGCGTGGATTTGCGTGCCCATTTGCGTGACGAGTTTCTTCGCCGCCGCCGTTTTGCGAACGAGCCGCACTTCACTGACGGTGTGGCAAAGTGGCTTCTCGCAGTAGACGTGTTTGCCGTTCGTGAGTGCCATCATCGTCGGGTGCGCGTGGTTGTGGTCGGGCGTACTCACAACGACGGCATCGATCTTTTTCAGCACCGTATCGAAGAGCTTGCGATAGTCGGTGAAGAACTCCGCGTTCGGGAATCGCTTGCGTGCAGCGGCGGCGTTGGCCTCGTCGACATCGCAAATGGCCACGATGTTTTCGGACGCGACGCCATCGAGGTTCGCTCCGCCACGGTTGGCGGGGCCGATGATGGCGAGGTTCAGCCGACTGACCTCAGCCGCACTCGTGGGGCGTGCCAAAAGCGTTGCTGCGGTGGCAGCCGTGGCCGACGCGAGAAAGCGTCGGCGATTGATCGGTTTCATATCGGACCTACAGAAGTTGAGTGGAAGGCAGACACCATCCGAACAAATCGCGAGTGTGGACGCAACTACAAAAGTGCAAATCGCGACAAGTTTTGGACGTAGGCTCAACGCCCCGCTGCCTTCGCAACTCGTTCATATTCGCGCCGTTTCGCCAGTTGCCAGGGTTACGCCGATTGCGACCTCCGCACGAATCGCGCAGAATGTTCCGGTTTTATCAAAGTTCGGGGTGCGAGTTGGCCGAATTTGATGACAGACGCACGGACTCGCGAACGGCCGGTCTCGGGGCGCAAACTGCGACATTCTTGGGGAAAACTATGAAACGGACCGCTGCGACGATTTTGCTCCTGGCCGGTATCGGCGGGTGCGTCAGCCCGGCTAGTACGGGCAAAACGGCCGGCAAGCCGTTCAATGTGGCACGCAAGGGCATGGAAGCCCCCGGCGTCGTCGGATCGACGGGCGAACCGCTGATCATGACGACCGCGGCCAAGAAGGCCGAAGCGAAGTCACTCGTTACGAAGATTAAGAAAACCGACACCGGCGTCGTGCAAGCGTCGGCCACGACGGCCATCGACGATGCCACCGTGCAACAGTCGGCAGGCTTCGCTCGCATCGTCGGCGGCGGTTGCCCCAACGGCGATTGCGGTACCCCGACGGGCGGTCACCTTCGCGGCGGTCACCCCGGCCACGGCGGCGGCGAAGCGACCGACCCGAACGCATACGGCCCGATGGGTTCGCACTTCGGCACCTACCTCGGCAAGAACGGCATCATGCCCGTGCCGCAAATGGGGCCATGGGGTGCAACGGCGGCAATCGGTGCCATCGGTGCCGGTACGCCTTACGGCAGCGCGATGAACCAACGCACCTCGGTGCGGTTCGTCAGCCCGCAAGGGATGCGCATCGGCTGGTTCAACAACGGCACGTACACCGATTCGGGCCTGACTGCACCCGCGAACTACAACTTCGCACAGGGTAGCGTCTATCGCCTGAAACTGTCCGGCTTGCCAAACCAACAAGGGCCGTACTACCCGACGGTCGAAATCATGGCCACGACCATGAAGACGATGGCGTTCTTGTCGCACAACTCGGTGCCGTTGTCGTTCAGCGAAGACGACTTCACCCGCGTCAACGGCGGCAACATGGTCGTGAAGGTGATCTATCTGCCCGATGCCGCATTCCAAGATGTTGCGGGCCTCGGTGGTGCAGGCGAAATCGTCTCGACGCAACTCGAGCCGGGTGCCGATCCGATCGTCGAAGCGAACCGCCGTGGGTCGATTCTCGCCGTGATTCGCCTCGGTAACATCGACCTCGAAAACCCGAACTCGCCCGCCATGGACGCGATGCCCCCTGGGATGCGAATGGCCCCGCCCATGATGGCTCCACCATCCGCACCGATGCCGATGATGGTACCGCCCGCACCGTTGGGCGCTTCGACCCCCGGCACGGCGACCCCGCTGAAACTGCCGATCGTGACGTTGCCGACCTCGACGATCAAGTAACGACTTCAAATGCGGAATGCGGAATGGGCGTGGCATCCATCGGTGATCGATCCCACACTCCATTCCGCATTTCGCGTTTCGCATTGAACCTTCCCAGCACTGGACGGGTTTCGCCATGAACATCGGAACGCTCGCGTTGCTCGCCCCAATGGTGGCCGGTTTCCATCCGACGGGTTCGCCCGCACCGTGCCCCTCGCCGAACGGCGGTTGCGCCCCGGCCCCGATGCGCTACTCGCAAGTCGCGGGCGCGCCGGCACTGCCGTTTCCCGTCGACTGCCCGCCGCTCGGCCCACCTGCGCCGGTGCTGGCCGCGAAGATCCTCGCGCCCGCCGGAGTGCGAGTCACGGCTTTCCCCGATAGCCCGAACGCGAAGATGTTTGCCGCGCCGAGCCTGTTCGGCTTTCGCCCCGGCTACGTCTACCGCCTGGAACTCGCGGGCCTGCCGAACAAGCCCGACGCGACGCTTTACCCGGAAATCGAAGTCCGCGGCAGCCTCGTTCCGCGGCCGAACATGAACTACATGGAGTATTACGCGCCGATTGTTTTCAGCGAAAGCGACATCGAGAAGGCACTCGGCGGCATGCTCATCACGAAGGTGATCTACCTCGAAAATCCGAACAACGCGGTGCCGGTGAAGACGACGCCCGACAAGCCGTACGAGGATTCGGTGAGCACCGAGCCGGATGCGATCGATGCGGCGATGAAAGCCGGCCGCATCGTCGCCATCGTCCGCCTCGGCAACCGCAAGCCGACGCGCGAAGAGTTGATGCGCCACGTCGTGGCCGGCACCTTGCTGCTGCCCGGCGACAGTTACCTCGCCGCGCCCGTCGCTGGGCCATGCATCAGTTGGCAGGGCGTGCCGTTCTACGACCCGATCTCTGGCCCGAAGTTCCCCGGCGAAGAATGCTTCACCGACGGCAACGACAAAGGGTTGCGCCTCGGCATCGGCCGGAACGACAAGCTCGGTGGACTCGATCCGACCGATGTTGCGGTCGAGTTCACAACCGGTGAGAAGCGCCGCGTCACGACCTCGAACCGCGTCTGTATCTGCGTGCCGCGCTTCTGCGTGCAGAAGTCCGAACTCGGCATCGCGGGTATGCAATACTCGCTGCGTGCCGAAGCCGGAATGCAACGCTTCGCCAGCAGCGCACTCGCGTTGCGAGTACCGAGTGCGGCACTGCATTCGCTCACGAAACCGATCGCCTTCGACACCGCCATCCGGCCACAAGTACAAGTCGCCCGCATCGCGCTCGACACTTTAATTGGCACCGTCGGGCCAGCGAAAGCCGTTTACAAAGTCGTCGGCGTGCAGGTGGTGCAATCGTCGATTGGCGTCGAAGAGATTACGAACTCGAACGAGTTCCTCGTCACGAAATCGGTCGACCCGACCTCCGGCGTGAAGATCGGCGACACGGTGACGTTCACAATCACCTACAAAAACAGCACGAATCGCGAAGTGTCCGATCTGATCATCAGCGACAGCCTATCGGGCCGACTGGAATACGTCGTCGGCTCCGCTCAGTCGGATCGCCCATCGAACCCGACCACCGAGGCCAACGACGCCGGTTCGGTCGTGGTCAAGTTCGCCATCCCCGGCAGCATCCCACCCGGCCAAGGCGGCACCGTGAAGTTCAAAGCAAAAGTGCGATAAGCCCCGTGTAGCAAAATCTGGGGTACGGTTTAACGTGCCCCACGTCGGCTTACTTCTTCTCGTTCATCGGCGTTGCCACCACGGGCTTCTCGACGACCAATCGGCGAACTTTGCGTTTGACGAACTCGTACGTCACGCCGGTCTGGTCGGCGAAATTCTTCAACACGTTTTCTGGGTCGCAATCCTCCGCTGTCGTCTGGGCCGTCGGTGGCCATCGTTTGTGGGAGTAGGCGTCTGACGGTACCTCCCGCGTCTGGAGATCGGACTCGTCGATCACGGGATAATGAATGAAAATCGATAAGTAGTCTGCGGTCGATTTTGAAGTGCCGCGAGAAAACGGTGGCAGTTCTAACTTCTTTGTCGCGAACAAATCGATGCGGTTCTGTTTCGGATCGTTGAGTTTGTGCTTGCCAGTCAAGCGTACGACAGTGCGTTCCTCGTCGGTGTAATGGAAGCGAAGGTCGATGTTAAATTTCAACTTGAGTTCGTTCTGGAACGCCGGTACCAGTTTCTCGATCGGTGTATTCTCTCGATAGAGAACGTCGAGATGCATGCGTTTCGGAATTGTTGGCGGAGGAAAGGATATGAGTTTTGTGAATGATCAGAAATTATTTATGTATTTTGCTTTTTAAGAGTGTCCTTTTCTCGTAACTTATAAGCCTCAATAAGCATTTTTAAACCAGCATTCTCTTTCTTCTCTACTGCAAGTAGTTTTTTTAAACTGCGACTGCTCAAATCAGTTCCGAGTATCCAGTCGAAAATCTCAGAAGCAAAAGAAAGAACGGAGCCAACTATAAGACCAAAAATTATATTTAGAATACTCCTCCACAAAGGTGGTCCAGATTTCTGTTTGCTCCCAATTACTCCTTTCCCTCGAACTGACAATTCTAATTGCTCTGGCAAATCGGTCGTATTTTCTAGTAAGATAGATATCGTCAGTTTCTCGCTCGCATTCAATAGTGGGGCCGTAATTCGTGTGGATCCGTTTTTAGATGCAATTGCGTGAGATAATGTATCCGGCAATACTTTAACTTCATTGAACTTCGCGCCATGTGTATTAATTACACATTCAATGCCTTCGATTTCCTTGTCTCCGTCGTTTTCAATCCAACAAGTTGCAATACCAAATTTATTCTTTTCGCCCTTAAAAGTAACTACTTGACCGTCCGTGTACGTCAGGTGTGGATTCTTCGTGAAATACCACGTGCCAAGTAGAGTCAGTATTGCGCCGAGAATAGCGGCGAATGAACCTTTTAGAATACCGTTTTTGGTGACGAATCCACGCCAACCTTTTTCGTTCGCTTCCGCCCCGGCTCCATCAGCTATTTCAGTTGTCATCGTTTGTCTCGGTATTTGGTGTATTCGTCTTCTACTTGGTTCTTTATAGCTGAATCTGCGGTTGAAAAAGAAATCGGACTAGAAATCGTGCCTTCGGGGATGCCGAGCCGTTCGGAGACTTCGCGCCGACTCTTGCCTTCGAGTTCGCACAACACGACCGGCTCGCGATATTTATCCGGCAATTTTGCCAGCTCTTCATCGAGCATTTTCAACAGTTCGGAATCGTCGGCCATCGGCTCCGGCGGTATCGCTTCCGCCTCGCGCTTGCGTCGTCGTGCAGCCATTTCGCGTGCCTTCAATGCGGTTCGATATGCCACGCCGTAGAGAAAATTGCCGATGCACTTTCGATCCGTAAACGCGGTGGCCTTCCGCACGAGTACGACGAACGTGGCTTGAAAGGCATCGTCCGCATCGGTGGCATTGCCGAGCACGCGGCGACAAGTGCCGAACACCATCGCCGCATGACGGCGCACGAGTACGCCGAACGCCGTCTCGTCGCCATCGTTTAGGAAGCGCGATAGCAGCTCGCCGTCGCCGAGCGTGTCCGGTGCCAAGTGGGCCGCCACTTTGCGAATACCATTTCGAAAAGCCGTCGTCATAGGATGTCTCGCGCCGAGTCCGATACCGATATGTTCCACGAGCGGCAGAATTCGTCGCAATTATTTTCGCAAAGTGAATTTTTAACCACAGAGCGACTGTGTTCTTTGTCAAGTCGCTTTTAAGCGATTCCGAGGCTTTGCTTTTGCCAGGGTGTTTGGGTTTTGACGATGGCGTTCAGTGTGGTGAGCAGCT
>JAYVXI010000082.1:0-20302 GCA_043785305.1 Limnoglobus sp.
GAGGACTTTTGCTCATTCACACGCCCTTAAACGACCGCGATCCAAACCCCCAACAAAGGAGTTCTACCCGCGGTCCGGTTTCCGGGGTCCACTATAGCCAGGCCGACGCTAATCGCCACACACACGGCCCCAAACCCGGCGAGTAGGGCGACCACCTTGAGCCGCCCGTTGACGATGTCCGGCGAGAACGCCGCGAAAACTGCGCCGAACGCGGCGACGAAGAACAGCCCCACTGTTAACCACCGTGCCCAATTCGCCCCATCCCAAACCTGCCACAGCAGCCATACGGTCAGTATCACCCGCCCGAACTGCCCTCCGCGGAACGTCCCAGCCAGGATGCTCAGGCCAGCCACTGCTAACTCGGTCAGGGCGATAACGACGATGACGGCGACAAGCACCCATCGCCCCAGCCGAACTTTGTCGTTCATATGCCCTTTCAGGCAACGCCGTGAAGGATTTCCACGTAACCCTCTCGCTCCGCGAGAGGGTTGCAAAATCCGTCGAAAATGAATGTATCGGCCGTCAACGCAATCCAGTCTCGCTTACCTCTCGCGGAGCGAGAGGGCGCGTCGGGCTGGCTCGATAACGTATCCACTCACGGCTTCTGGCCGGGAGGATCACCCAATCCGTGGGTGAGTTGCCAGGTCACTTCCGCCAACTCCCGCTCGCCTTCCTCGACCGACATTCCGACCTCAACCGCGATCGCGGGGAGCCGCCTCGGCGTCTCACCCCGAAGCAGGCCCGCCGCCTCATCCGGGGTCAAGGTTCGGAGCAACCTGGCTACTCGTCGGGACCGATTCCCTTCTGGCGAGGTGACGGGTTGCCGTTCGAGCATGTTCACCCAAGCCTTCACGCGGCCGACCGCCTTTTCCCGGGGAGCATTCCGCTCCGCATCCGCCCAGAACTCTCGTTCCAGTTCGTCGATGCCCCG
Organism: Limnoglobus sp.; assembly: GCA_043785305.1. Taxonomy (GTDB): domain Bacteria; phylum Planctomycetota; class Planctomycetia; order Gemmatales; family Gemmataceae; genus Limnoglobus. The sequence goes on from JAYVXI010000082.1 coordinate 932, forward strand.
TCCGAAGACCCGCTCGCAATCCGCATCGAAACTTTCGGGCCGAACGCCGTTGTAGAACTCGACGAACTTGTCGGGGCCGTATCGCCGTAGCAGGAAGTCCACCAGCGCCCCGCCCAGATCGTAAGCAAAGCCGGTCCCGACGTGGTACAGGTCCGGGGCAAGGATCGAACGGAGGCAGTGCGGAGTGCCCCGCCACACCGCGAAATCCTTACGAGCCGTTAGGGCGGTCATGGCAAGCGGCTCGGGGTGCTCATCCACTGCCATCGCCCAACCTTCCAGGAGCAGCATCGGCGGCTCGGACCCCGGATCGGAGAACTGGTACAGGAAGGCATGGGCGATTTCGTGTCGGTCGAACCAACCGGCCGGGCTGCTCTCGCTGGCCAGGGCGACGCTGTGGATGCTCATCGCATGCATTCCCAACGCACGCCCCCGGACCCAGTGGATTCGGGAGTGTTGGCGACGGCCGAGAACCTCCTCCAACCGGGCGAGATGCACGTCCATCGCAAGGACATCCCCGGTCGGGTCGGCGACGCTGTCGTCGTGATACATCACGAGGCGGGCGGTCTCGACGCGATGCGGATACCGGAACCGGGCGTGAGCCTTCAAAAGACTAACAGCCCCCGTCCGACCGATCTTGTGGGCCTGCGTGTTCGGTAGGTTCTTGCGGCCCTGCTCGAAGAACATGTATCCGACGAGGAGTACCGATAGGAGGATCGGAGAGAAGCCGACGAGAGCCAACCCGAGCGTGGCTTGGCGTCGGGGACTGCGCACGGCCCGGACCAGTCCGACGAGGAGCGCGGCGAACCCCGCCACTGCCCCGATCACCTCGAAAGGCAGCCAAAGCCAATCGATGGTGTCGTAGACACCGAGTTGGTACTGGATCCATAAGCTCAGAACCGCCGCCCCCACTCCCACCCACGACACGACCGCGCACCACCGCAGCCAACGGATCGGACGGGCGGCAGGCGATGCGATTGAAGGGGGCGGAGTGCTCGATGGGGCCGCGATTACCATCCGCCTCTCCTCTCTGCCGCCGAACAAATAGAACATCATTTTGGTTATCTTGATGTTGTTCTAACCGCTCGCACGAACGAAGTCAAATCGAATAATAGAAACCGATCCCACTGTAGCTGGGCGCGATGTTAATTTCGTCCCCGTTGAGCCATGCCGCGGCGAAACGAATCCAGAATATCACCACCCACACGAAAACCATCAGTCAAAAAATCCAAGGCGATCCGACGTAAGTCGACTTTTTGCGAGGTGTCTTGAAGTGTCGTGAGAATGTCGCCAAGTGTCGCCAAATGACATAGAACGGTTTTTGAGCCTCCGCAATTCCGACTTACGTCGATTCCGGGATGTCGACTTCGATAATGGGTGCGGGTTTGTACGTCGACAAGATGCGGCGGATTTCGATGAGGTCTTCGTCGCTGACGCCTTCGCGGCGATGGTAGCGGCGCTCGAGCGCTTCGAGGAGCGTTTCCCACATGTCGCGCGGCACGGGGTTGAGGCGTCGCCAGTTTTCGCGACGTTTCGCCCTCGTCTTGAATTCCCACTTACGGGCGAACATTTCGACCGAAACGAATCGTCGTTCGCCGGTTTCGGGGTCACTATCCGTCCACTGCACATCTCTGCTCATTCCGACAAGCATATGGCCGCACGCGGTTACCGCACACTTTTGTTTGCACCTAGCGTTGACATAGGTGCACTGTAGCGTTAAGCTACACATGCACTCACATGCAGGTGCTGGGGCGAGGTCGCCATCCAGCTGGTAAATTTGAATTGACCTGTATTGGACAGGGTTCGGGTTACTCTGAGCTTTGTGCATTTTTGAACAAGAAAAGGCGAACAGTCACAAGCTGTTCGTCTTTTTCTGTTTAAATTGTGGGATTTCGTCCTAAATCCCGTTCGGCAATCGTGTTGTAAATGTTGCTCTTCCCATCTTCGTTTGCACCGCACGCACCGCAAACCATATCCGCTAGCTGAATGAGTTGATCTGGTTTTGAGCCTCGGTATCGCACCTTATCGATGAGATGCATTGGCGGTGTTTCGTTCTTTCCAAGCTCGCGAAATTTCCCTTTCACCACTTTCAGGAAATCGACACTTTCGCAGTTATCGATGAATATGCTTTCTTTGACAGCGATTTCGCCTTCAAGGAATCTCTGGATGTATAACGGTCGTATTGTGGCTGCAAGTTGAACGATCGTACCACAATGCAATTCCTGTGCGGTGGCCAACTTCCAATTGTCTGATCGCTTGTCGATCGAAGCAAACGCGAACCGAAATGGGTATTCCATCGCTTTTGCAAAGTAGGCAATCGTGCGTTCTGGATGGCGTGCCGATTTTGCGAATTTGAACTCAAATTCACTGGGCAAACCGAGGGAAGATTGCCATTCCAGCATGACTTTGCGGAATTCTTCTACGGATCGTATTGGCAGCCAGACAGCTGCCAAACGAAAATGACTGCTACCCAACGGCCAAAGTCCGGTATCGCCCGATTCATCGATAAATGTCGGCATAATTTCTTGTTAGGCAACTTGACAGCATTCGGCATCTGTAACGTTGGGAATCACCCCGCGCCGAGTCCGGTGTTCATTGTGCCGTCTCGACTCCTTATAATCTGCATATTGGCCGCACGCGGTTGCGGCGCACACCCGTAAGGATTCCGACCGATATGCTCATTCTCGAAGGTCCGAAGTCGGCGATTTATAGCCTCGCGTTTACGCCCGATGGCGAACGATTCGCGGTTGGTACGAAGGACGGCCTCGTCGAAGAGTGGACGATGGAGGGCTGCCTCGGCCCCATCCTCAACACGGCCAAACTCAGCGGCGACACCCTGCCGCCCGTTCACGCGATTCGCTACGATTCGACCGGCAAGAAGCTCGCCATCGGCGGCGTACTCGGTTGGTTCGGCGCAGTCACTCGCAACGAGAATTTCCCGCGAAAGTTTATCAGTTTCGATGTCACCATCGACCGCCCCGTGACGAGTATCGAGTTTCTTTCGGACACGCTCGTCTGCGTCGGGCACGGCAGCCGGACTAGCGATGCGGGCGGTTCGTTCGAGCTATGGGACTGGAAAGACGAACTCGATGTGCGGCCACCGCCGTTCCGCGAAGCGCTCGGCGTCCGTGCGGTTGCGACGCACCCGAACACGCAAACCGTCGCGTGGTCGACGGGCCACAAGAAGCTCACGATCTGGAACATCTCGAAGCCCGATCAGACGCACATCCCACTGACGCACACCAGCCCGAGCATCTGCTTTCACCCCGATGGCACCACACTTGCTGCGGCTATCGAGTGGGGTTTCGGCGCGTTCGACATCGTCAAACGACAACAGCGTTACCTAATATCGGGGCACAAAGGCCGCGTGACGACGATCGCGTACAGCCCCGATGGCAAGACGGTCGCCACGGGCAGTTGGGACCAAACCGTGCGGCTGTGGGATGCGGCGACCGGCAAGGAAATCGCCTGTTACGATTTTGGAATTGGCCGCATCTACTGCCTGACATACGCCCCCGATGGCCTGCGAATTGCGGCCGCCGGCGAGAAGGGCACCATCGCCATCTGGGACGCCGAGTAACCATGAGCAACCGACCGATTTACCTCGATTACAACGCGGCCACGCCGATCGATCCCGCTGTTGTCGAAGCGATGTGGCCGTACTTTCACGCCGAGTTCGGCAACCCATCGAGCACGCACGCTTACGGCAAAACTGCACATGTCGCCATCGAAATTGCCCGCGCGCAAGTTGCGAATCTGATAGGTGCCGCACCGGAGGAAATCGTCTTCACCGGCGGCGGTTCGGAGGCGAGCAATCACGCGATTAAGGGCGTCTGCCTGTCTCGGCCGCGCGGCTTGTTCGCGAAGCTGTTCGGCTCCGGTGGCACGCACATTATCACCAGTGCCGTCGAACATCCGGCGACGTCCGTACCGATCGAATTCCTGCGCAAACTCGGCGCGTCGGTGACCGTGTTGCCCGTCGATTCGACGTGCCGCGTCGATCCGGATGCCCTGCGAAAAGCGATCCGCCCGAACACGCGGCTCGTCAGCATCATGCACTCGAATAACGAAGTCGGCACGCTCATGCCGATCCGCGAACTCGCACAAATCGCCCGCGCCGCTGGCGTGTTGTTTCACACCGACTGTGCGCAATCGCTCGGGAAAGTGCCCGTCAACGTGAATGAACTCGGCATCGATTTGCTGACGATTGCGGGGCACAAACTCTATGCGCCGAAGGGAATCGGGGCGCTATTCATCCGGCGTGGCGTGGTGCTCGAACCGCTGATTCACGGCGCGGGGCACGAAACCGGCCGACGGGCGGGCACCGAAAATGTGCCGTACATCGTCGGCCTCGGCATCGCCGCCGAGATCGCTTCGCAATTGAAACCCGAAGCCAAACTGAAGCACCTCAGCGACCGTCTACACAGTGCCCTCGGCGACCGCGTCGCGTTGAACGGTCACCCGACCGAGCGACTGCCGAACACGCTCAACGTGAATTTCCACGGGCAGATCGGCGCGGAACTGTTGGCGAAATTGCCAGGATTGGCCGCGAGCACCGGCTCCGCGTGCCACGAGGGGCAAGTGACGCAGTCGGCGGTATTGTGTGCCATGGGGGTGTCACCATCGCTCGGCCGCGGCGCGGTCCGGCTGACCGTTGGCCGATGGACAACCGAAGCCGAGATCGACGAAGCCGCAGAAATGCTCGGTCACGCCGCACGGTAATTTCCTTCAGAAGAAAAAACATTAACCGCAAAGTGCGCAAAGTACGCTGAGAAGAGAAATGAAAATTTTCACTTCGCGTTCTCTGCGCCCTCGGCGGTTAAAAATCTTATGTGGAATACCAGGCGCTCATTCATCGGGAAAACCATCATGACAAACCGCATCCGCCTCGGTCTGGATTCGCTCGAAACGCGAACGGTGCCGACGATTGTGCCACCGGGTTTTAACGTGTCGGTCGTGGCCACTTCGATGACCGCGCCGACGGCGCTCGTCGAAGCCCCCGATGGGCGTTTGTTCGTTGCCGAACAGCGTGGCGTGTTGCGGATTATCGACGGTACAGGACTGTTACCGACGCCAGCGCTCGATCTCTCGAGTCGGATCAACGACCAAGGCGAACGCGGACTACTCGGGTTGGAACTCGATCCGAATTTCACCGCGAATGGCTACGTTTACCTCTACTACACAAGGGCGAACCCGCTCAACAACCGCGTCAGTCGCTTCAGCGTGACGGGTAACACGATCGATCCGAATTCGGAATTGGTGCTCGTCGATCTCGACCCGCTCTTTGCAACGAACCACAACGGCGGCGCGATCCACTTCGGTGGCGATGGCAAGCTGTACATTGCCGTCGGCGAGAACGCGAACCCGCCGCAATCGCAGTCGCTGACGACGCGACACGGCAAGATCCTGCGGATCAATTCCGATGGCACCATCCCCGCCGACAACCCCACCGCGTTTGCCGGAATCACGGGCACAACGATGGGCGTCAATCGTGCCATTTTCGCGGTCGGGTTTCGCAACCCGTTCACCTTCGCGGTGCAGCCGGGCACGGGGCAGATTCGCGTCAACGATGTCGGGCAGACGGCCTTCGAGGAAATCGACAATCTGGCCGCAGGAGCGAACTACGGCTGGCCGCTGACCGAAGGCGATTTCGACCCCGTGGCGTTCCCGAACTTCACGCGGCCGATCCACAATTACGCGCACGGTTCGGGTACCGACAAAGGGTTCGCCATCGCGGGCGGAGCGTTTTACAACCCCCCGACGACGAGCTTTCCGAGTCAATACGTCGGCGATTATTTCTTCGCCGATGTCGTGAATCGTTGGATCAACGTCTACGATGCGGCGACGAAAACCGTCACGAATTTCGCGAGCGATCTGGACACCGGCGGTATCGTCGACGTCGATGTCATCGCGAGCGGCGATATCGTGTTCGTCGCGCGCGGATCGGGCAGTCCGGGTATCGGCACGGTCTATCGCATTCGTTCGACGACTGCGCCGGGCATCGCGACCGACCCGAGTCATACGACGATTCGCCCTGGCCAGACAGCCACTTTCACCGTGAACGCGAACGGCGGGCAGCCACTGACATACCAATGGCAGCGGAATCGCGTCGATATTCCCGGCGAGACGACACCGACGCTTTCGCTGGTGAATCGGCAACTGACGGATAGCGGAACGATGTATCGCGTGATCGTGCGAAACGGTACGGGCAGCGCAACGAGCGCCGAAGCGACGCTGGTCGTCACCACCAATTTGCCGCCGACGCCAACGATCCTCACGCCCGCAGTTGGGACGCGATTCATCGCCGGGCAGACGTACGTATTTTCCGGTTCTGCCACCGATGATGAGGATGGCACGCTGCCCGCGAGTGGCCTCAGTTGGCGCGTCGATTACTACACCGGTTCCGCACCGGCGAGGCCATTCGTATCCGAAACGAAAGGCATCACCGGCGGCACGTTCACGATCCCGACGATCACGCCGTACACCGCCGCCGATGTGTTTTACCGCGTCAACTTGACCGCCACCGACTCGTTCGGCAACAAGACGATCACCACCCGCGACATCCTGCCCACGACCGCCACGGTTCGCGTGCTGGCGTCCGCCGTTTCGGGACTGACACTCGATGGTCAGCCGATCGTGACGCCGACCGAATTCGTCGGCGTCGCCGGGATCGAACGGTAACTCGTTGCAGCCAATACCCTCACGTCGAACGGCCTGCCGCTGACGTTTCAAGGTTGGTCCGATGGCGTTACCACGCCGAGCCGCACATTCATTACACCCACCGTTCCGACGACAATTCGTGCGAATTACACCGCGCCGCGCACGTTTGCGGTCGGTTCCCAATCGGCGGTGCAGATCGTCGATGCAGCCACTACGAAAGCATATCGCTCAACCGATCTTGCTGCGGAATCTCGCGTCGCCACGGCAGACGTGACCGGCGACGGCATCGCCGATACGATCGTCGGCACGGGGCCGGGAGGTGCGGCGTTTGCCACGATTATTGATGGCGCGACGGGTGCGATCGTGCGGACGATTGCCGCATTCGAGCCGACATATACGGGCGGAATCTTCGTGGCGGCGGGCGATATCGATGGCGATGGCATCGCGGACATCGCCCTGTCCGCCGATGAAGGTGGCGGGCCGCGTGTAACGGTTTATCGTGGCAACTCGGAAGTCGTGCTGGCCGATTTCTTTGCAATCGACGATGTCAATTTCCGTGGCGGGGCGCGTGTGGCCATCGGCAATCTCAACCGCGATTCGCGTGCGGATCTCGTCGTCTCGGCGGGGTTCGGTGGCGGGCCGCGTATCGCCGGTTACGACGGCGCAGCGCTGGCAACTGGGAAGAGCGTGAAGCTGTTCGGCGATTTCTTCGCGTATGAATCGACGCTGCGAAATGGGGCGTACGTGGCAGTTGGCGACATCGATGGCGATGGCCGCGGCGACTTGATCTTCGGTGCGGGGCCAGGTGGAGGGCCACGGGTTCGCGCTCTGAACGGCGCAGATTTGCTGTCGTCGAATACGCAAACGACGCTCGCGAATTTCTTCGCCGGCGACATCGCCGCACGCGGTGGCATCCGCGTGGCTACGACCGATGCCGACGGCGACCGCTTCGCCGACATCGTCGTCGGCACCGCCCCCGGCACGCCTTCGCGCATCATCGTCTATCGCGGGGCATCGGCATCGGGCGGCACATTGGATGAGATTCAGAACACGCTCGCCACCGACGAAAGCAACCTCGGCGGCGTGTATGTCGGGTAAGGTGAAACAGCGATTACCCGGTATATCAGGACGCTTTGCCCGAATTGGTCACGACGGCTTTTGCTTCATCAGGCTTCAGCCCGAAACTCTCGACGAATGACGCGACGACATCTCGCTTTGGCTCGAATATCTTATCGTCGCGCATGACCATAAACGGAATCGTTTGGCCGCCGACCATCCCTCGGTCGGGATCGAAGGTGTAGGTGATATCCCCAAGACTGTTCCGGCAAAGCCAGACTCTCGGTTGGTTTCTCCCGCCCGCTAAACTTGAACTGAGGATAGAAAGTAGGCCATAATTGACCAAAAAGGTAATGATGGAGTCTTTGCTGAGCGGTTCCGGTTGTTCGTCTGTCGGAACCGCCTCAAGGTCGTCTTCCGGCAACTCGACCGTCATCGGTTCAAACGGATCCATCGGTATATTGATCTGGTACAGGTAACGGCCACCTACGCCGATACCGCCACGTTCTTCGACGATGACGCCGACTAATTTTTGAAAGCCCATATTCAGCCGAACCCGGTCGCCCAAGTGAAACTTCATGCGTTTGGTTGCGGCTTTCATCTTCGATCTCACCCTGGTGAACTACCATTAATTTTCTGAATGTACGAACGCATCACTTCGTCAAAACTGATAGCAAGTTGATTACAATCGACTCGCCACTCGCGGACCCGTTTGATTCTGAGCACTGTCGCATCAATAATATCCAAGTCGAAATCTTGGTGTGCGATCGCGTTTCGCCATTTGTTCAATGTTTCTAATTGACTTTGTCGAAGTCGATTACGGATGTTCAAACTTACCACTTTGTCCCAGAAAACAAATCCGAACCGGTTATTGTCCGCACCGATGTTACCGGGATTCGGGTTACCTTTGTCCAGCTTTCGATTTTGCACGAAAAGATTACTGAACGCTGCTCTCAGTATACCTTCCAGTACACTTTTTGCGAAATAGTCTGTACACTCCGAATGCAAATCGCGACAGAAGCCTTGGAACTGCGACGAGAGTAACACTGCATATGCGTGATTGATCTGCTGCGTAGCATGTCTTCGCCCTCGGCTTGAGCCGCCCACACTTCGGTGAGCGAACTCCAGTTCATCGAGAGCGTGCATCCGTACGCTTTGCCAAGTTTGTAGCGATACCGATGGCATAACGCTCTCTACATCAGCTCGCGGATCGGGCTGCCGCCGTTTAGCATCGGCATCGGGCGGCCGGTGCCATCGGGGAAGCTCGTGTTCGCGTAGTCGATGTGCAGGTGCTGGAACACCGTGGCCCAGAGGTCTTCGGGGATCATCGGGCGATCCTTGGGCACCTCGGCTTTGCTCGTCGTCGATCCGATCGTTTGCCCCATCTTGAACCCGCCACCGGAAAGCAGCATCGACATCGCCATCGGCCAGTGATCGCGACCGGGGCGATTCGTTTTCTTGTCGTATTCGACCTTCGGCGTGCGCCCGAACTCGCCGGTGACCACGAGCAAGACTCGCTTGTTCAACCCGCGAACGGCGAGGTCTTCGATGAGTGCGGAGATCGCCTGATCGAGGAAGCCGAGCTTATACTGCGTGTCTTCGAAGATGTGGCAATTTACCGCGTGCGAATCCCAGTTGTAGCAGTGGTTCGGCTTGTTATCGACGCCCGGCGGCGTGGCGTTTTCCATCACCATCGTCACCCAGTTCGCGCCGTGTTCGACGAGCCGCCGGGCGAGTAACGCGCGTTGGCCGTAGCGGTGCATCCCGTAGCGTTCGCGGAGCTTTTCGGGCTCCTTCGATAGATCGAAGGCATTGCGTGCGGTGTCTTTCGTAACGAGTTCGAGCGCCCGACCGCGGAGCGTATCTTGCGCGGCGGCGTTGCCCGTGCGGTCGCCGACGAGCGGTTTGTTGAACTGCGATAACAGCGCCAGCCGGTCGGGAAGTTTTTCGGCGAGGCCGGGCAACATCGTGAGGTTCTGCACGCCGAATTTCGCATCGGCCGGGTCGCCGGCAAGCATGAACGGGTGCGTGTTCGTGCCCAAATACGACGAGCCGAAGCTGAACGTGTCGATCCCCTGTCGCCCGCCATCGACGCCGCAAACGTAGTTCGGCACGCCGGCAGATCGTACCGGAAGCATCTTCGCTGCCATCGAGCCGACCATCGGGTAATCGTTGATGAAGCCGACCGGTTGCAGCGGATCGCGGCCCGTCAGGAACTTCTTGTGCCCGCCGCCGTGGTCGGCGAACTTGTGCGCAATCGAGCGGATAATCGAGTATTTGTCGGCGTTCTTCGCGAGTTGCGGCAAATGTTCGCAGATCTGAATCCCCGTCACATTCGTGGGGATCGGCTTGAACGCCCCGCGAAACTCCGCCGGTGCATCCGGCTTCATGTCGAAAGTATCCTGGTGCGGTGGCCCACCGGGCAACCAGACGAAAATCACCGCCGGTGCGTTGGAACTCGTGTCATCAGTGCGGGCATCGGCGCGGTACGAGTTCACACCGGAAAGGCCTGCCGAAGCGAGCGAGATCGAGCCAAATTTGAGGAAATCGCGGCGATCCGGGCCAGAACACGGCAGCGGCAAGTGCATCATCGAGCAGACTCCCCAATCGGGAAGAGGTTGGCGGGATACACAAAGTGTAATCGGTCTTTGAGTGAAGGTCAAATGCGAAAAACGGGGCCGCACTCGCCGTCACTCGGCCGTTTCCGTTTCGCCGCCGGCGCGGGTCGCGAGTGCGGGCATGATGTCGTTGACGCTATAGCGCAAGAATCGCACCGAGCCGTCGGCGAACGCGAAGTTCGCGCCGCCGGTGTGCGGACTCCAGAAGTGGAATTGATCGCAAATCCCATCGAAGCGGCCGGGTGAAAACGAGTGACCTGTGGCATCGCATTCCGATCGGGTCTCGTTTCGCTCGCGCACGCCGAGGAGCATTTCGGTCGAGCCTTCTTTGGCTTGTCCCCAACCGCGATACCACCAACCGACCCGGAGATCGGCCGGCGGCGGGCGTTCGCCGATACAGAGCGTATTGCTGGTGCCGTCTCGGATATCCGCAAATCGCACGTTCGAGTCGAGATAAAGTACGCCATCGTGCAAGTACTGATTCGTACCTTCCACACCCAGATACGATGTGTATGCAATCGTGATAAATCCGATTTGCCCAGGCCCTGGTACTCGGGCATCGGCGGGGCATGCAAACGATTTCACGGGCGTCGCGAGGATTTTCGCATGAGGCGCATGACCGTAAAACACGAGCGGACTCGGGTCGGTTGCGAACGCGATTTGGATCTCGTCCCAAAGTGGATTCTGTTCGAGGTACGGCAACATTCTTGCGGTCCAACCGAGGTACGGCTTTTTGCCGTTGTCGTTGCGAATGCTTAGGCCGGGGGGGAATGCTCCGTTCGATCCGTGGTATTGATGGGCCGCCAACGCGATCTGTTTCATGCGATTCTGGCAATCGGCCTTCGCAGCCGACGCACGAACTTTCTGCACGGCCGCAAGCAATAAACCGACGAGAATCGCAAGGATGGCGATGACGACGAGCAACTCGATCAACGTAAACGCCGCGCGGTTAGCGACGGCTTTCGCCGGTCTGGCAGAACGCGATGGGCCGACGAACCCGATGAGGCACAGCACGAATCCGGCTCCCGCGATGCGCAGTCGACCGGAAGAATACTGTGGTTGCGTCCGCGCATCGATAACAAATGAATCGCAATGTCTCATGGCGATTGTCCTTTCGACTTGACAGCCCAGCGTTTCCAGGCATAGCGAAAGCCAAATGCGATGAGCGCGACGCCGACGATGGACACGACGACGTACACGAATTTCTTGTGGAATCGCTCTTCGGTGACCACCTCTTCCAGCGATGCGCCATCGACTTGCCGGACAATATCACCATTGCGATAGGTGTAGGTAATCTCCTTTTTGTCCGGATCCATCAAGCCGACTCGTTCTCCTTCGGGTATTGGAATTCGTAGTGCTTCGATCTCGGTGTCACTGTTGCATTTCTGATAATCGGTGAGGCGAAGTATGCGATCCGATTTCCACGTTTTCCCCGCTGCCGCATAGGAATTGAAGACGGTGAAAACGCTAAATGGTCGCTTGGAAGTATCGTCGTACGAAATGCGAAAGCCTTGGATGACGGATGTCAGACCTCCGGGAGTTTCTCGCAAGACGGACTGTTGTATCTCGGCGAGTGTTGCACCTTTGGAAAGGTGCGTGTAGACATCTTTGGCGGACTGTGTCATTCGCACTTCGACGAGGCGATCCCGGTTCGCAATTCTTTCGAGCGTCGCTTCGATTAGTCCATATTCGGTTGTATATTGAGCGACGAGCGAAGAACCCGTATTTCGCTTGATAAGTGGCACGCGCGAACTGACAATATCCGCAAGGTTTTCAGCAGAGGGTCCGAATGAAAACAGTACGCCGTTGAGATAAACGCCGTTAGTCAAACCGTGGTAATAACTCTTATATGTTACTTTTGGATCGTAGCTGACACTGCTTATCTTTCGTTCCGTATTGACGATGTAATAGGAAACTTCGAGGCAGCGATGGGCCTTCGATACATAATTTTGCCGACTTCGAACCGATTCTGCCCGCAGTCGACCATCTTTTTCGACTCCGGCGCGCAGCGTCGTTGTGACATCGATCAGTGCAAGCGAATCGCGCCTGGCAAATACGTATTTGCCAAACCCACTCAGATCGATCTTGTCATCGCGCAGGTTCGTAAAATCCATCTGAAATTTGGCGATGCAATTGTCGAATACTTCATCGCGCAAATGCAACACGGCCCGATGGACGCGACGACCCTCTTCGCTGTCATCGGCGCGCAGTGCCGATTGCGAAATGCAAATCGCACAAATGGAAAGAATTGCAGAGAAGAGTCTCATGGCGATTGTCCTTTCGACTTGGCGGCCCAGCGCTTCCAGGTATATCGAAAGCCAAACGCGATACACAAGATGCCGACGATGGAAACGACGATATACAGGAATTTCTTGTGGAAGCGCTCTTCGGTGACCACCTCTTCCAGCGACGCGCCATCGACCTGCCGAACAACCTCACCATTGCGGTAAGTTAATGCCAGTGTTCCTTTATATGGATCGTCGACTAATCCCACTCGTTCGCCTTCGGGTATCGGAATTCGCATTGCTTCGATCTCGGCATCATTGTTGCATTTTTTGTAATCGGTCAGACGTAGAATATTTTCCGATTTCAAATTCTTGCCCGCTGCGGCATAGGAATTGAAAATGGTGAGAACGGTAAACGGTCGCGTGGAGTTTTCATCGTATGAAATGCGAAATCCATGAATGACGGAAGTGAGACCATCGGGAGTCTCATCGAGTATCGACTGGTGCATCTCGGCAAGAGTCGCACCTTTGGTGCGGAAAGCGTGTACGTCTTTGGCGGATTGCGTAATTCGCACCTCGACCAAGCGATCCCGGTTCGCAAGTCTTTCCAGCGTGGCTTCAACTAGTCCATACTCAGTCGTGTATTGAGCGATGATCGAAGAACCCGAATTTCGCTTGATGACAGGGTTACGAGTGCTCACAACATCCGCTATGCTTTCGTCGAATGGTCCAAATGAATTGAGTATGTAATTTAAACGGACACCTTGAGTCAAACCTCGATAGCTATCATCATAAGTTCTTTTTGGGTCGCAAAAAACAGTTTGGATTTTGCGATCCGCCTTGGTAATGACGTATGTCGTATCTATGCAACGCTGAACATTTGAAACGTAACGTTGAAGACTCCGGATGGATTCAGGTCCACCATCAGCGGCTCGGTAGGTTGTCGAGACATCCGAAAGTACGAGCGGACCTCGTCTACCAAACAAACATTTCGCCGAACTACTTGCATCGAGTTTATCATTTCGCAAACGATTAAAGTCCATCTGAAATTTGACGATGCAATTGTTGAATACTTCATCGCGCAAATGTACTACAGCACGATGAACGCGACGACCATCCTCGATGTCGTCGGCGCGCAAATCGGGACCAATTGTGTATGTCCCAAGCAAGACAAACAATGTATTGACGACGATTTTCCGCACGGCTGCGTCTCTTGTCTAACCAGTAAAATGAATAATGTTAAAATCAGGCGGTGTTATATTACATGACACCGCCAAGGAATCACTTTTGAACTACAAAGACCGATCTGATTCGATTAATATCTCCCCCTGTTCGATGGTTGTCATTTCGCAGGCAAGCAACCATCTTTTACGGGGAAAGTAGTATTGCTGTTGCACTCAGTTACATCAATGCATTCTGGTGCCGTCGTGGATGGCAGTGCAGTATGAGTCCGATTCGTCTTGGTGGGCTCTATGACCCACTTCGCGAATGTTACATTCCGGCGGATCGTCAATTGGCAGCGGCGCGCCGCCACTTGCAGAGGAACTGGCCCACCCTTGCGTCGACGCAATGTGGATGGCTGCGGCCACGCAGCCGAGAGAGAACGCTTTGGAAATCTTCCGCATCATCGCAGATACTCCCGAAATGTAGCGAATACGGGCACGCATTCGCCGTGAAATGGAACGAACATAACTCCAACCCGCAGTCAGCGCATGCATCAACGAGAGAATGTGCCGAATGTGCCCTTTTCGCACACTCGTTAAAAACAGTTTAACAAGACTCGTGGCAACGTCAATTCGATTTATGAAAGATTTTCATAAACATCCCGATTCCGGGCGAATTCATCCCGATTCGGTATCACCCACATGAATAGCGAAAGTCAAAAAATCGGAGGCGATCCGACGTAAGTCGGAATTCGCGTCGCGCACGGAGTGACATAGAAATGTCGTGTAATGACATAGAATTGTCGCGTCCGGTCGATTTTGTGTCGTACTCGGTCGATTTTTGGACGGTACTTCCGGCGAGTGCCCGCCGAGGAGCCGTTGACGCAAACCATGACAGCAATATAGGATGAGGCAAAACTGCTTCGTTCAGATCAGAAATTTGCGATCAAAAAGGGGCGGTTCGAGACGTGAAAAGACCCGAAAACAGGATTTTCGACCCACCGCAATTGTGACTTACGTCGATTTTGACGTGCCCGCGGATCCACGATGCACGATTTTCAGGCCGACTTCGACTTCGGATCGGCTATTGACACGGCGCGCCGATTGGGGACACTGGGTGTTCTCCCGTTGGGAATGTCATTGGAGGGTTTGCGATGCGGATCGTTCTTGCACTGGTTGCCGTTGTGGTTTTTGCGATGCCTTCGTTCGCGTACGTCGAAGCGCCGATGTCGCTCGGGTCGCTGATTACGCAGTCGACGAACGTCTGCACGATGGTCGTCACCAAGGTGGATAAGCAGAAAAATCTCATCGTTTACAAGAAGCTACTCGATGTGAAAGGCAAGCACCCGCAAGAGGAAATCAAGCACAACATCGGCTTCGGGGGTCTGCGGCCCGGCGAATGGCAGGAGATCATGAACTGGGCGGAGGTCGGCAAACAGGCGGTGTTTTGCCACAACGGCGGCGCGAGCGAAACGTACATCGGCGCGACGTGGTACCAAGCCTACCCCGGCGGCGAGTGGTGGAACATGTCGCACGGCGAGCCGTTCCTGTTGCGAAGCTACTCGGGCAAAGTCGAAAAGTTCGGCGCGTTCGTCAAGGAAATCGTCGATGGCAAGGAAGTGATCGTGCCGTGCATGGTCGATGGCGACAAGGAAACATTGCACAAGAAGACCGCGAAAGTGCAACGGTTGCGCGCGAGTTTGAAGATCCAGGATTACAACCCGAAGCGGGACTTCACCGGTTGGGGCGGCGAAGACATTCGACGATTGGCCGGAATGCCGGGCTTCGACCGGCTCGCGGCACTCGGTTCGATTGGGGCCGATGCGCAGTCGATATCGGCGGTCGATTTCGATGCCGATGGCAAGCTCGACATCTGCCTCGTCGGGGCGAACCGCGTGATGTTGTTGCAGAACGGCGGCGATGCGTTTAGCGAAGTGGGCTTGCCTGGCCTCGTCGGTGGCGCGCGGTCCGCCGTGTGGGCCGACTACGATGGCGACGGCTTGCCGGACTTGCTGTTAGCCACCGCAACGGGGCCGAAGTTGTACACGAACCTCGGTAAGGGGCTGTTCCGCGACGACAGCAAACGGCTGCCGCAAGAGCCGTGTTACAACCTCACGGCAGCGGCGTGGATCGACGCGGACAGCGACGGCCACCCGGATATTTTACTCGCGAACGGCTTCCACGGACTGCGGTTGTACCGCAACGCACGCGGTAACGACGCGGCAGCGAAAGTGGTGCCGCCGAAGCTCGGCGACTGGTACGCCGTCGGCCCGTTCCGCCAAGGCGATGGCAAAGGCAACAACGCACACGCCTTCGCCCCCGAAGCCGATGCCTTCGATGCTGCCAAGAAATATAAGGGCAAACGCGACATCGAATGCGGCTGGGTGAAGGGCAACTACCCCGACGGCCAGGTGAACTCGCTCGCGCCGTTCGCGGGAAACTGTGCCATCTACTTGCATCGCGAACTCGATGCGATCGCCGCCGGTGACGTGCCCGTGTCATTCGGCAATCGCGATGCGGTAACGATCTGGCTCAACGGCGAGAAGATTCACGCCAGTACCGTTGCACACCCCGTGGCGGCGGATCAAATCGCGCTGAATTTGAAGCTGAAAGCGGGCAAGAACCGGTTGTTGATCAAGTTGTGCGCGGAAGGCGAGTCGGCATTTTACTTCAAAGTCGGTAGCGCCGGGTCCAGCACGAAACCACTGTTCGACGATGTCTCGACGGCGTGGGGCTTCGGCCCCGATGGCAACGCGGGAGATGTCAAAGGCGACACGCTCACCGTTGCGGACTTCACCGGCGATGGCAAAGCGGACTTCGTTTACGGAGCTGGCACGGGGCTGTTGTTCGTGAACGCCGGCAACCGCTTCGAGCGCAAACTGGACAGCGGATTGCAATACACCACGGGCAAGGTCGGCCCGGTGGTCGAAGACTTTAACGGCGATGGCCACCTCGATTTGTTCGTCCCGCAAGCCGATGGCAAGTGCAAGCTCTACCGCAACGATGGCACGGGGAAGTTCACCGATGTCATCGCGATGGCCGGCGACTTGAGCGTACCGATACTCGGTGCGGTCGGTGCAGCGTGGGGCGACTTCGACAACGACGGTTTCCCGGACCTCATCGTCACGCGGTTACGCGGGCCGAACTTGTACTTCAAAAATAACGGCAACGGCACCTTCGCGAATCAGACTGCCGAAATCGGCCTGAATCAGAAGCTGTTCAACACGCAGGCGGCGTGCCTCGCGGACATCAACGGCGACGGGCGACTCGACTTGTTACTCGCGAACGAAGGGCAAGATTCCGCGATTCTGTTCGGTGCCACGACCACCCCCGCGAAGAAGACGCCCGTGACGATCGACCTCGCCGGAACGAGCCTGCCCGTCGGTGGCATCGTCACCGTGAAGGCCGCCGACGGCAGCCGCGTGGCCGCCAGTACGATGACCGGCGGCGACGCACGCGGTGGGCAGTCGGGGTTAGCCCCGCGCTTCGCATTGTTACCGGGTAACTACAAAGTCGAGATTCGCAAAGCGGGCGGCACCGCCGTCGTCAAAGACATCGTCGTCGCAACCTCGCCGATGAACGTGAAATGGTAGCGATATGAGTTTCAAGCGATAAGAATTTAACCGCAAAGGGCGCAGAGAACGCGGAGAAAACCGAAGCACGATTTTATTCTAAATGAAATCGAGTTTTGATCCCTCTTCTCCGCGTACTCTTCTGACTCTGCGGTTAAATCTTAGTTTTAAGCAGGTGGTCCTCTCATGCGATTATTGTTCGGTTTGTTGGCGGTTTTGTCGGTGGCGGCGGAGCCGTGGACGACGTATCGGGGGAACCCACAACGCACGGGGAACACCGATGGCATCGCGGTGCCGGACTCGCCCAGCGTGCTGTGGGCGGTGAAATCGCAAGATCACTTCGTGGCGTCGCCGGTGCCGGTCGGCGAAAACGTCTATCTCTCGGCGCTCGGCGGTTTCAACCGGCCAGTCGTGTCGCTTTACCCGCGAAATGCGAAGGGCGAACCGAAGCCCGCGTGGACGCGCTCCGCACCGTACCTACGTCTCGCGTCAGTGTCCTCACCTGCCACCATGGGTAACTTCCTCGTCCTCGGCGACGGGATGCACCAAGACTCCGGCGGCATCTTGCACTGCCTAACGGCCGACACGGGCCGCCCGATCTGGCAACTGCCGTTACCCGGCGACCTCGTCCACCTCGAAGGCGCACCCTCGCTGGCGAATGGCCGCGTGTACATGGGCGGCGGCGCGGCGGGTGTCTTCTGCGTCGAACTCGAAAAGGCGATGCTCGACGGCAAGGAACTCGGGGCTGCCGAGATTCAGACGATGCAAGACGCGAAGTGGAAAGACCTGCTCGCGAAGTACGAAGCCGACAAGAAGAAAGACCCCGACTTCGCGGTGCCACCGAACGAAGATCAACTACTGAAGCCCGCGCCGAAACTGCACTGGAAAAAGGGCGAACAAAAGTGGCACGTCGATGCGCCCGTCTGCGTCGTCGGCGATAAAGTGCTGGTAACCACGAGCTATTTGGACAAGGAAAAGGTCGGCGAACGCGCGCTGTACTGCCTGAGTGCCGCAACCGGTGACACCGTATGGACCGCCCCGCTCAAGCTCAACCCGTGGGGCGGGGCGTCGGCGATCGGCGATACCGTCGTCGTTTCGGGCAGCACGATCGGTTACTACTACACGATGCTGAAAGGCGCGAAAGGCGACCTGACCGCGTTCGACCTGAAGACCGGAAAAGAGAAGTGGCGGAAGGAAATCCCCGGCGGTGTGGTGGCCTGTGTGGCACTCACGCCGGAACTCGCGGTGTGTACCGCCACCGATGGCAAAGTGCGTGCGTACGCGATGGCCGACGGCGAACGCCGCTGGATTTACGATGCGAAAATGCCGCTGTTCGCACCGCCAGCCGTGGCGGGAGGTGTGGTGTACATCGGCGATTTACAGGGTACGGTTCATGCGATCGATTTGAAACTTGGCACCGAGAAATGGAAGCTCGATCTCGGGAAAGACGCCGCCGTACAGTCGCCGGGAATGATTTACGGCGGTCCGACGATCCACGGCGGTAAGCTCATCATCGCCACGTGCAACCTCGAAGGCCCCCTCGCCCGCAAACCGACGTGCGCCGTCTGCATCGGGAAGTAACCACCATGGACCACGACCAGCGATTCAAGGCGATGATCCGCGAATTCTTCCCGGAGTTCATGCAACTGTTCCTGCCCACGTGGGCTGAACAGTTCGATTTCACATCGACCGAGTGGCTCGAAAAGGAAGTGTTACCCGACCCACCCGAAGGCGAGCGGCACATCCTCGACCTCGTCGCGAAGCTCCGCACCGTCGAGAACCTGACCACGCGCACATCGGCCCCCGCCAACGAATGGCTCGCGATGGTGCATGTGGAAATCGAGTCCGACGACCGCACGACTCGCCTCAAACCGAGGCTGCCGAGATATTATCATCACCTGCGCGACAAACACCGATTGCCCGTGTTGCCGATCGCATTGTACCTGAGCGTCGGCATGGAAGGCATCGGCGAAGACACCGTCATCGAGTATTTCGGCACGATGGAAGTGATGCGATTTCGCTATTTGTACGTTGGGCTGAAGTCGCTCGATGCGTTAGAATACTCTCGTGGTGACAACTG